>CAXUMS010000112.1:0-16489 GCA_964252165.1 uncultured Armatimonadaceae bacterium | reverse complement strand
CGCGCGGCACGAGCGATTTAGTCAACCGCTCAGTAGACGCCGTCGCTAAGACAAGCATCGTGCTACAATGAGCGCATTAAGATGGACCGCGATGGGCGGGTTTGTGAGGATAACGGATATGGGCTTGTTGGATGGGAAAAAAGGGTTAATTTACGGCGTTCGGAATGAGCGCTCGATTGCGTGGGGGTGCGCGCAGAGTTTGGCGCGCGAAGGGGCGACGCTTGCGCTGACATATTTGGGCGAGCGCGAGGAAAAAGACGTTCGGAAGCTCGCTCCGTTACTGGGTGAGGGTGCGGTTCCGGTGATTGCGCCGTGCGATTTGACCAAGCCGGATCAGGTTGCGGCCTTGCACGAGACATTGCAAAGCGAGTGGGGCAAGTTGGATTTCGTCGTTCACGCGGTCGCGTTCGCCAAAGGGTTGTCGGGGCGGTATGTGGATGTGTCGGCGGAGGACTTCGATATATCGCTCAATGTGTCCGCCTATACGCTGGTCACGGCGGCGAAGGCGGCGGAGCCTTTGATGGCGAGCGGTGGCTCGATTGTCACGCTTACCTATCTGGGCGGCGTGCGCGTGATCCCCAACTACAACACGGCGGGCATCTCGAAAGCCGCTTTGGACGCCTCGGTGAAGTATCTGGCGAGCGATTTGGGGCCGGGGAAAATCCGCGTCAATGCAATTTCGGCGGGTCCGACGATGACGTTGTCCGCGCGCGGCATTACGGGCTTTAAGGATATGTACAAGTTCAGCGCCGAGGTGTCCCCGCTCCGCCATGCGACCACGATTGACGAGATCGGCGACGCCTGCGCGTTCTTAGTGTCGGACTGGTCGCGCGGCGTCACCGGCGACACGCTGTACGTGGATTCGGGCTACCACGTGGTTGGTATGCCTGTCTCGGGCGGCGGGGAGTAATCCCGGCTTGGGTTTGCGGGGGGCAGTCACGTCCCCCGTAGTGTCAATGACGAAGAGGCTTACCTTCCTGCGGTTGGCAACGGCATTAAATCACACTCTTCCGCCCCCGCATCCCATGCTTCGTCTTCTTGGCTCTTTAACGTCGCGCGTTTGCGCTCTACCGCTTCCCGCCGCTCCCGCACTCCGGCGATTTCGGTAAACGTTTCTTGCGCCTTCAAGGGTTGTTGGCTTCCCGTTGAGACTTGATGCACCATCAAGGTGATAATGCCCCGCCACACCTCGGCGGAGCCAATGTCGGGCATAGCGAACACAATCCAGGGTCTCTTAACATCACGCACTAAAACTTTGAGCCATACGCTACAGATCTTCGTGCTGTTGACACTTCCTATCATCAGAACGGATAAAGCGTCACCAAACGGAAACGCGCCGCCAACGCTGGTAGTATGCTGTCGCACCTCGGTTACAACTTCGGCAGACACAATGTCCTGCGCGGTCAGGAGTTTACGAATGACGCCGATAGACTCATCCTTTCTATTCAGTTCATCTAATGCGTATCCGACAATCAGTAGGTGGCTGGCATTTTCGTTCACAGCAACGAGAACACCTTGACTATCTACGCCCACAGTATTTGCTATATTGAGGTTATGTTCTCGGGCGAGATCATCGATTTCCGCCGCCAATTCACCTTTGGAACGCAGTATACTTTTATAAAGTGGGCCTCGTTGTGAACACCGAGTGACTTGCCGTTTTTGCGCGGCGCGCTGGTTGTAAAGGCTATTTATTATTCCTAAGACCATCGCGACAGCGAGTCCGACGCTTGAAACCCAGATCATCAAATGTATAATTCTAAGGCTGTTATCTTCAGGCATAACTTGGTTGCGCTTCCTTTCGGTCAAATCCTTGCATCTGCAATTTATGTTCGGTTGTGGACAACTTCTTTTGGGGGAGGAGCCTGCAATTCGTTTGACTGCGCCTTTGCGTTATCGTTGCCGCTCGGCAAACACGGCGCAAACAGCGTACAATAGGAGGCGATGTCCTCCCCCCGCGCCCTTGATACCGTTTTAGGCAAGACTGGCCCGCTTGCCCAGAAACTGCCCGGTTTTACCCCCCGTCCCCAGCAAATCGCGCTCGCGCAGGCGGTCAACACGGCTCTTGTGCAAGGGCGACCGTGTCTCGCGGAGGCCGGTACCGGGGTCGGGAAAACGCTCGCCTACCTGGTTCCGCTCGTGCGCTGGCTGGACAAAACGCGCGGCAAGGCGATTGTATCCACGCATACTCTCGCGCTTCAAGCGCAACTGATCGAGCGCGATATTCCGCTTCTGCTTGCCGCCCTGCCGGACCTCAAGATCGAAGCGGGCGCGCTGAAAGGACGCGGTAACTTCCTGTGCCTGCAGGACCTTTCGGCGGCGTCCGGCGAGTTGTGGACGCAGGGCGACCCGCAGTTTCGGCAGATTCAGCGTTGGGCGAACGAAACCGATACGGGCGATGTGTCCGAGCTTGATTTTACGTTTCGCGACTGGCACGAGATCGCCGCGAACCCGGATACGTGCCGTCAGCGCGAGTGCCGTTTTTTCGACCGGTGTTTTTACTTCAAGGCGCGCAAAGCCGCCGAAGATTGTAATTTGCTGGTTGTCAATCACGCGCTGTTTTTCGCCGACCTGCGTTTGCGCGCGGCGAACACGGGCGGGCCGACGCTTTTGCCGCAGTACGATGCCGTGGTCTTCGACGAGGCGCACCATATTGACGATATGGCGACGCGCGCGTTCGGTCTGGAATGGGGATCGCGCCGCGTTCCGCAACTGGTCGCAAAAGCGCGGCGGCTTGCTGAGGGCGCATTCGATCCCATGAAGTTGGCCTCGCTTGAGGCCTTGAACCAAACGCTTCTGGACCCGTTTCAAGGCGCGAATGTGGCCGAGGCGTTTACCGATGAGGTGTTACAGTCGCCGCGCGACCGCGAAGCGTTTATGGGGTTGCGCGATGATCTGTGTCGCAGTTTGGAAAGCGTCGCCAAAGACCTGAACAAGTTCGCCGATATCGCCGACGACACGGTTGCGCGCGACCGGGCGGCGGGCTTGGCGCGAACCGCGGTTCGTATCTCGACCGAGTTGTATCAGGTGACTAAGGAAACAGGATCGGCGATTGTGGCCGATCCGTCCCCCGCCGCTCCCGCCGCCGCAACGGATGAAAACGCGGACGCCGCACCGGAAGCCGCGCCGCCGCCTGCCGCAACGCCGGAATATTTTCGATGGTTCCACGCGCGTAAACTACGAACCGGACAGACAATGGCGACGCTTGTCAAAACGCCGCTTGATGTGTCGGATACCCTGCGCGAGCATTTGTTCAGCAAAACGCCGCGCGTCGTGTTCGCGTCGGCGACCCTTGCGTCGTCGGGCGGCTTCGGCTACCTCAAGGAGCGGCTCGGCCTGTGCGACGCGCCGGGTATCACGGTCAGCGCGGACGCATCGGCGGGCGGAGTCGAGGCGCCGGTCGAGATTGTGCAGGGGTCACCGTTCGATTACGAGCGCAACGCCCTGCTGTATATTCCGCGCCACCTGACGCCGAACGCAGGCGATGATTACGCGAACCGTTTGGCGGACGAGGTTCTAAATCTGGTCGAGGCGGCGGGCGGGCGCACGTTCGCCCTGTTTACGTCGCACCGAATGCTGAAGTTGGTGCAGGAGCGGCTTTGGGGACAAACCGACTTTCCCTTGTTCACCCAAGGGGAGATGCCCAACGCGCGACTTGTCGAAGCGTTTAAGGAGTCCGGCGAGGGCGTTCTATTAGGAACCAGCTCGTTCTGGGAGGGCGTGGATGTTCCCGGTCCGGCTTTGTCGTGCGTTATCATTGATAAACTGCCGTTCGCGACCCCGGACAGCCCGGTTCAGCGCGCCCGCGAATCCGCTGTGCGCGCGCGGGGCGGTGACGCCTTCCGCGAGTTGTCGCTTCCGCAGGCGCAGATTCGGCTCAAGCAGGGCGTCGGACGCTTGCTCCGGTCAGCGTCCGACCGGGGCGTGATCGCGCTCCTTGATGCCCGCCTGTGGACGAAAAGTTACGGGCGCGCCTTCCTTTCCGATCTGCCGCCCTGCCCGCGCACCGAGCAAATCGAGGACGTGCGCACGTTCTTCGCGCAGGAGAAAAACGCCAAGCGCGATCCTGTGGCGGTTTAGTTTTAAGCGCAACCTTTCGACGCGCAATGTTGACGATTTTTCGCAGGATTCTTCACTGTCAATTTGACAAAGCGCCCTTGTATGGCCTATGCTATATATTGCACGGTTTTGTTTGAACCGGGCCATTTTCTGCGCCTCCCCTTTCGCGCCGCTGATTTTGACGTTTTGATTTATGACAAATTTGCGCGACCCTAATCAGGAACCGGTTTACGTGATCAGCGTCGCCGCGCGTCTTGCCGGGTTGCCTTGCTGGGTTTTGCGGGTTCTGGATCAGGAAGGCATTGTGGTTCCAAGCCGCACCGACTCTAATCGGCGCTTGTATTCCCACGAGGATATTGGACTACTCGCCCATGTTCGCCAACTCACCGAAGAGCGGGGTGTGAACATACCGGGCGTCAAGGTAATCTTAGAAATGGAGCGGGCGCACGAACTTGCCCTCATCGCGCAAAGCGTGACCGGGTCTATCCACGAGGAAACGGGCGCGCGGACGGTATCGCCGCCGGAAAAAGCCCGCCCCGCTTTGCCGCCTTACACCCTTCACGATGCCACCGAAGCCGTTCGGTAGCCGCCGTGCATCACCTGCACGATTTTCTCGCATTGTTCACGTAATGATTTAACAACCGCCGCCGAAAATCTACGCCCGCATTTTGCAAGGGGCGCCGATGCTAAGGCGTTGTTTGAGAAAGCCAATGAAACGTTATGATTTACCCTTCCGCCGATAAAATTGACCAGCATGTCGAAAGCAAATACGCGCTTGTTATTCTCGCCGCCAAGCGCGCGAAACAAATCAAAGAAGGCTCGAACCCGCTGATCGCAACGGATTCCGCGAACCCGCTAACGATTGCGCTTGAAGAAATCGCCGCCGGTAAAGTGCAACCGCGCTTCGATGAAAACTCTCTCGCGGGCCGCGAAGCGCTTGCGGACAAGGAAGCGGTTATCGGCAAGCGTGATATCGAGATCGAGGGCGCGGACCCGCTCGCGCTTCCCGCCGAGATTGACCCGATCCTGAAGGCGTCGCTCGCGCTCGGCGCGGACGCGGACGATCTCCTGCTCGGCGACGACGACGAGGGCGAGGACGAAGCGGAAGAGGAAGTCGAGGAGGAGGAAGACAACCCCCTGCTCGCCGATGAGGAAGAAGGATCGGAAGCGTAGGAGCGTAAAAGAACCTGAGATTTGAGTTCTGAGACCTGAGAAAGAGGAAGAGGGGCAAGGCCCCCTAACCCCCAATAAGGGGGGACCGGAAAGAGATAGCGGCGACGCTTTTACCTCTTAGGCCACAGTGAATCTATAGTGACAGGTTCTTGTCCCCCCATTATTGGGGGTTAGGGGGCCTCCGGGGGCCTTGCCCCTCTTCCTCTTTCTCAGGTCTCAGAACTCAAATCTCACGTCTTCCTTGTGTATACACGTATGGGCAAAATTGTCGGCATAGATTTGGGGACGACCAACTCCGTGGTCGCGGTGATCGAGGGCGGCGAGCCGGTCGTTATTCCGCTCGCCGAAGGGTCACGGCTTTGCCCATCCGTGGTCGGTTTCTCGAAAAGCGGCGAGCGGCTGATCGGGCAACTTGCCAAGCGACAGGCGATCACGAACCCGGATCGCACGATTGCGTCTATCAAGCGGCATATGGGGACGGATTACCGCGTCACCATTGACGATCACGCCTACGCGCCGCCAGAAATCTCGGCGATGATTTTGCAAAAACTCAAGGCCGACGCCGAGGCGTTTTTGGGGCAACCGGTGGACCGGGCGGTTATCACCGTTCCCGCGTACTTCAGCGACGCACAGCGTCAGGCGACCAAAGACGCGGGCAGTATCGCCGGACTTGAAGTGGTTCGCATTATCAATGAGCCGACCGCGGGCGCACTCGCCTATGGCATGGATAAGGAAGAGGTTCATATCATCCTTGTCTGGGATCTGGGCGGCGGCACATTTGATGTGTCCATTTTGGAGTTGGGCGACGGGGTTTTCGAGGTCAAAGCGACCAATGGCGATACCCGTCTGGGCGGCGACGACTGGGATGACCGGGTTGTGGAATGGCTGTCCGGCGAGTTTCAGCGCGAAACCGGTGTGGACTTGCGCCGCGATAAGATGGCGGCCCAACGCCTCCGCGAAGCGGCGGAAAAAGCCAAGATCGAGCTGTCCACCCTTTTAACAACCAATATCAATTTGCCGTTTATTTCCACCGTGGACGGCGGGCCGGTTCACCTGGACCTGAACCTGTCACGCGCGCAATTCGAGGCCATCACCGACGATCTGCGCGGCAAAATGCTCGCTCCGACCACGCAGGCCCTTGAGGACGCCAAGTTGCTCACGCCTCAGATTGACCGTGTGGTTCTTGTCGGCGGCTCCACGCGGATGCCCGCGGTTCAGGAGATGGTGCGGCAGATGTTCGGCAAGGACCCGTACAAGGGAACCAACCCGGATGAGGTGGTCGCGCTCGGGGCCGCCATTCAGGCCGGTATTCTGGGCGGCGATGTGCGCGATATTGTTTTATTGGATGTCACGCCGCTTTCGCTCGGTATCGAGACGGCGGGCGGCTTGATGACGCGGCTTATCGGGCGCAACACGACAATTCCGTACAGCGCCTCGGAAACGTTCACGACCGCCTCCGATGGGCAGTCGGCGGTAGATATTCATGTTTTGCAGGGCGAACGCGAACTCGCGACCGGCAATAAAACGCTGGGCCGATTTCAACTCTCCGGGATCGCCCCCGCCCCGCGCGGTTTGCCGAAAATCGAGGTGACGTTCGATATTGACGCGAACGGTCTGGTCGGCGTTTCCGCGCGCGATGTCGCTACCGGGGCCGAACAGCGGATCACGCTTACGGCGTCGAGCGGACTATCCAAAGAGGAAATCGGGCGCATGGTGCAGGATGCCGAAATGCACGCCGAGGCGGACCGCGTTCGCCGGGTCGCCCAGGAAGCGCGCAACCAGAGCGACGCCGTTTTGTACAACGCGGACAAAACGTTTGCGAGCGCGGAAGGGCGCATAGATCCCCTTCTTATCGCCGAAGGTCGCGACGCCGCCGTCGCCTTGCGCTCCGCTCTTGGCGCGGACGACGCCACGGCGGACACGCTTCGCTTGCTTTCGGACACGTTGACGCGCGCGGTTTATACGGTTTCCACCGCGCTTTACGCCGCCGCGCCGGTTGCGCCTACGTCGCCGTCAGAGTTCGTCCCGCCGCCGTTCACGCCGGAGATGCCCCCGCCCGAAGGCGCGGTTGACCCGGATGCCGCCTTCGAGGACGCCGAGCCGGTTTCACGCGCTTACACAGACGAGAACGCGGATGATCGTACCACGCAGTTCGATGCGACAACCACGGCGGCGTCTCCTTTTGTCAGCGCAACTAACGTAGGCGAAGAACTACGGTAGCCGAAACAACGACGTATCCGACGCCCTTGACCGGGCGGATGCCCCTCGCGCCAAAGACGACGCGCCATAGAACAACGTTAACGCAGGTTATTCTGCAATAAAAATCAAGAATAGCAGGGCGGTACAGCAAGAGCAATATGGTTACAAAGCGCGATTATTACGAAGTCTTAGGCGTGGAAAAGGATGCGGACGCGTCGGCGGTCAAATCCGCGTATCGGCGGCTCGCGCGGCAGTATCATCCGGATGTCAATCCCGACGACAAAGCCGGAGCCGAGGAGAAATTCAAGGAAGCGACCGAGGCGTACGAGGTGTTGTCCGATGACAATAAGCGCCAGGTCTATGACCGCTACGGTCATCAAGCGCCGGGCATGGGCGGCAATGGCGCCGCAGGCGCCGAAGGCTTCGGCGGCTTCGGCGACCTGTTTGACCTGTTCTTCAACGGGCAGGGCGGCGCAAGCGGCGGCGGACGCCGGGGCGGGCCGCAACGCGGGGCGGATCTGCGCTACGACCTTGAGGTGACGCTGGAAGAAGCGTACCGAGGCGTGGAAAAGAATATTCGCTTGCCGCGCGTCGAAACATGCGAAACGTGTAGCGGGAACGGGGCCGCCCCCGGCACCACGCCGGAAACCTGTACGGCGTGCAACGGACAGGGACAGGTGCGCCACACCCAGCAAACCGTTTTGGGAACGTTCCAAACGCTCGCGCCGTGCGCGCGGTGCGGCGGGCGCGGCAAAACGATTAAAACGCCGTGCGCAACGTGCGATGGTAAAGGTCGCATCCGTAAAACGCGCGATTTACCCATAGCGGTTCCCGCAGGCGTGGACGATGAAATGCAAATGCCGATTCGCGGCGAGGGCGAGGCGGGCGCGCTCGGCGGCCCGTCCGGCGATCTGTATATCGCGTTCCATGTCAAGGACAATCCCCTCTTTGAGCGGCGTGGCCTGGACCTTATCACCGAGGTTCCCCTGTCCTACACCCAAGCGGCTTTGGGCGATGAGGTGCAGGTAGCGACCGTAGGCGGCGAAAAAACCAACGTTTCGGTCCCGGAAGGCACCCAGCCTGGCGCGGTCTTCCGTGTGCGCGGCTCCGGTATGCCCGATGTCCACAACCCCAACCGCAAAGGCGATCTCCATGTGGTCGCCAAAATAGACGTTCCGACCAAACTATCCGACGAGGAGAAAAAACTCCTCCGACAACTCGCGACCCTGCGCGGCGAAAAAGCCCCCCACGAAAGCAAAAGTCTCTTCGACCGCGTCAAAGACGCCATCACGGGTTAGATGGTTATCCGTTTGCGTATGCGCGTTCGTGAGGTTTTGCGCTCATGCCGCGCGGCACCCCCTCAGGCCGGGGGAGGCCCCAACCTAACGTTGGATCGGTCATTTAGATTAAGGCGCCGGGTTTAGTTGTAAACCGCCTCAAGCGGTTTACAACTAAACCCGGCGCGGAAGCAAAATACACGGTCAAGCGTTCGGCTTGAGCCGCCCGCGGCTTTGAGGGGGTGCCGCGCGGCATGAGCGCAAAACCTCACGAACGCGCACACGCAAACGGATAACAGCAACCATGTCAACGAATGAACAGCGGTGGGCGGAGATTGAGGTATTGGCGAGCGGGGACGACGCGCAGGAGGCGGTCGGGGCGTTGTTGACCGAAGTTGCGGGGTGTCAGGGGTACGCTTCGACGCAGACCACGGTTACCGGGTATTTGCCGGTGGACGAGCGGATTGAAGGCTCGCTTCTTGCGTTGCGGGCCGCGCTTGCGGGCTTGCGCAGTTTGGGGATTAAGGGTGCGGGGCGCGAGATCACGGTTCGGTTTGTCGCTGAGGCGGACTGGGCGAACGCGTGGAAGCAGTATTTTAAGCCTCAGCGGATCGGCGAGCGGATCGTGATCAAGCCCACTTGGGAGGAGTTCGCGCCGAAGGTAGGCGATGTGGTTGTTGAGATTGATCCTGGTATGGCGTTTGGGACCGGGCTTCACGCGACCACGCGGCTTTGTTTGCGCGCATTGGAGACGATGGTTGAGGCCGGGGACGTGGTCGCCGATGTCGGAACCGGGTCGGGCATTCTGGCTGTCGCCGCCGTGCGCTTGGGCGCGGCGCGGGCGGTCGCAACCGATGTGGACCCGCTCGCGGTTCGTATCGCGCGCGAGAACATCGCCGTCAACGGGGTAGATGCGCAAATCGAGGCGCACGAGGCCGCGCTCCCGCCGCCCGGCGCGTTCGATATTGTCGTCGCCAACATTCTCGCCGATGTGATTTTGGGCATGGCGTCGGAACTCTACGCCGCCGTCAAACCGGGCGGCGTTTTGATTGCGTCCGGGATCATCTCGCACCGGGCGGAAGATGTGCGTCGCGGGCTTGCCGCCGCCGGTTTCGCCGCTCCCATCGAAACCGCAACCGAAAGTGAATGGGCCGCTCTGATAGCGCAACGTTTGTAGCGGTTCGTTCTGTAGAGGCGCGTAAAACTTTCTAATATTTGTGCAGGGAACGTCCTTTTGGTTGTCGAAACGTAGGATCGGCGCGGCGTGCGGCGCGCTTCTTCTTTTTTCGTTGTCCGCCAACTTTAGGAGGTCCTACGTTCCATGCTAATTCCGTACCGGGCTAAGAACCCGCCGGAGCGGTTTCCCGCTGTCACCGTCAGTTTGCTCGCCCTCAATACACTCGTCTACGTCGTCACGTCGAATTCGCTGTTGGTGATCAAGCAGGGCGTTGTCCATGACTTCGCCGTGTCGCATAACACACTCGGCCTTTTCCGTATTCTTTCCGCCATGTTCCTGCACGGTGACATTTTTCACCTGCTCGGAAACATGTTATTCCTGTGGATCTTCGGGTCCGCCGCCGAGGGTCGCTTGAAGTGGTTTCGGTTCCTGCCGTTGTACCTGCTCGCGGGCGTGGTTGGAACGTTGCTACAGGACGTAATGGTTGGTATCGCCTACCCCAAGATTTTCAACCTCGGCGCATCCGGCGCGATTATGGGGCTTGCCGGGGCGTACTTCTTTATGTTCCCCTATGCCACCATCTGTGTTGTTTGGAGTTGGGGCTGGCGCATACGGCTTGCCGATTGGCAGGCGCGCTGGGTCATTTTGTACTTCATCGCCTTCGACCTCCTCTACGGATTGTTGTTTCAAGGTCTGGACGGCGTCGGACACTTCGCGCACCTGGGCGGCTTCGGGGCGGGCTACCTGGGCGCGATGCTTTTGCAAATGACGCGAGACAGCGAGGACTTCGCGCAGGCGCAGGCGATGCGCTCGGATGCGGGCGGCAACCTGCAAACCTTGTCGCTTGTCGAACTCGAAGCCCTGATGGAGTCCGCCCCGACCGGAGCGCAGGGGATTCCACTGATAATGGCGTTTTTGCACAAGGCCTTGTTGCGGCAGGACAACGGCGGCGGCGGTCTTGTCTTTCGCGCACTGCTGCGCCATGAACGGCAACTGCTCGAACACGCTGACCCGGAAGATTTGGCGCGTATCGTTCTAAATCTGCCGGAAACGGCGGGGCGGATGCCTGCTTCGTTCGATCTGCGGCTTGGCTCTCGCCTGGAAACCAGCGGCGACTTCGAGGATGCGATGCGGATGTATCGCCATGCCTACCAGAGTAACCCGCAACACGCCGATGCTGAGATGGCGCTTGCCCGTCTCGCGCGACTAACCGAGCAAACCGTCCCCGACAAAAGCCAGGCCGCCTCCGTGTACGCTGAACTGCTCCGGTTGTTCCCGAACGGCCCGCAGTCACTGAACGCGCAAAATGCGCTTCGGCGTTTGGGACAGCCAACTATCGCGTTTTCGGCGGGCAATGCGGCTCCCGCATCCGTTGTAGCCGCCGCGTTCGCCGCGCCTCGTCCTGTTGCGACGCCAAGCGGCGGCGCCGGAATGCAACCGGTCGGCGTTGCGCCCGCCGCCGCTACCGCGCTTTCGGAGAGCAATAATGACACGTCCGCGCCGCCCCGCGCGCCGTCCGTAGCCGACAGCGATTTTCTGCGGCCCCTCGGCGACTAACGCCTCGGTCCGCGCTTTTTTTGTGAAACGCGCTCCGTTTGTTGTCCGTAGTGATTATGGACGATAAACGGGGCGCGTTTCTTTGCACGGCGTTTTCGCCCCTCGCCGTTTAGACAAGGCAGTGAAACGTTGCATCATAAGCCGCTACTATTTGTCGCCGCATCGGTTCTGATAACCGGAATCGCGGGATGGACGGCGACCGTGGGTAAAAACGGCGACGCTAATCCTAGGGAAAAAGCGGCGTCGCGCGCTCCCTTTACCAGAATGGCGAAGCGGCAAAACGCCTCGTGTTGCGTGCCGCCGCCCCCTGCTCGCACAGTCATCGCCCTTCCCGCGAATACGTTGATCGAGAACGTGGGCGATAGCGACCTTCCCGTTTCCTCCCAATCCCGCGCCGCACGGCGTTTAACGCATCAAGGCTTCGCGCTTATGCACGGCTACTGGTTTAACGAGGCCGTGCGCTCGTTCCGCGACGCCACGAAAGCCGATGCGGATTGCCCCGGCGCGTGGATTGGTCTACACATCGAACTCACGTTTCCGTGGTTCGCGACCGACGACAACAAACCGGAAGCCGACTACGCCCTGCGCCGCGCGCAGGCGCTTGCGCCCCAAGCGAGCGAGGCGGAACGCGCCCTTATCG
This sequence comes from uncultured Armatimonadaceae bacterium, assembly GCA_964252165.1. Taxonomy (GTDB): domain Bacteria; phylum Armatimonadota; class Armatimonadia; order Armatimonadales; family Armatimonadaceae; genus CAXUMS01. The sequence goes on along the minus strand of CAXUMS010000112.1, from coordinate 4,410 downwards.
CCGCGTTCGCCGCACGCGCTTCGGGCAAGCCATCGGCGGACGTTGACTTCACGCGCTTGATGACCGAGGCTGTCAAGGTAGGCGACGCGGCGAAAACCGATGAGCCGCGCCTTGTCTGGGCGGGAATCACGGTTCAAACGTGCATGGCGCGCGGCTACGACGAGCAAGGGAACCGTATCGGCTCGATGCAAGACGTCCTCGCGCTTGTGGACCCCGTATTGGCGCGCGAGCCGGACAACGCCGCCGCGCTTCATTACCGCGTCCACGCACTGGAATCGCGCGAGCCGGAAAAAGCCCTGGACGCCGCGCGGCGACTGGGGCGCGCCGCGCCGGGCATTCCCCATCTGCTTCATATGCCCGGTCATATCTACTACCGGCTCGGCCTGTACAAAGACGCGGATGACGCTTTCTCGTCCGGGCGCCGGGCCGAAGAAGCGTATTTTGCGCGGGCGAAGAAAGCGGGCGTTCGCGGTCTTTCCACCACATGGAACTACGGGCATAACCTTTCGTTCCTCGTGCTGAACCTTGCGGAAACCGGTCGTTACAAAGCGGCGGCGGAGGCGACGAACGCGGGCGCGGGTTCGTACGGCTACACCATGACAGATTGGCGCGCGGGCCGATTTGCGGCGATTGCGGCCCGCAACAAGGGCCGTAGCGACAGCGATCCGTACAACCTATTCTTTGCCGGGATGGCCGAGGCGGGGCGCGGCGACACCGTAGCGGCCACCAAAACGCTCCGCGCCCTGCAAGCCGCAAGCGGCGCGGCGAGGAACGATGCAAGCGTCGGTTTGACGTACCAACGCACGTACGACACAATGGCTCTGGAACTGCAAGGGTCCGTGGAAAGCGCGCAAAACCGGCACGACGCGGCGATCAAAACCCTGCGCGTGGCAGTCAGGTCGCAGGCCGAGATCGCGTATGACGAGCCGCCGTACTACATCCGCCCGGTTCAGGAAAGCCTCGCGCTCGCCTGTGTACGCGCCGGTCGGTACGCCGACGCTATCGCCGCTTGCGACGACGAACTGAAAGTGCGCCCCCATTCCGGCTACGCTCTTTTCAACCGCGCGCAGGCGCTCCAAAAAGCGGGGCGCACGCCCGAGGCGCGCGCCGCCTACGTCACTTTCCTCGATGCCTGGACGACAGCGGACGCGGACGCTCCGCAGATGCGAGAGGCGCGGCGGTTTTTGTCGACTGGAAGAGCCACGGCGCAGGCCCCCATCCATCTAACTAACGCCGCGAGATAAGGGCGTTGCCCAGCCACACATACGCGGTGAAACCGACCACAAAGCACGTCCCCGCCGTGCTTGCCGCGTCGTCCCGCCCCATAGCGAACAACGCCACGCATGCAAGCGCCGCCGCGCCCAGCGCGCCAGTCCATAGGGCAAGCAGAAGCCGCGACGTTTTGTTCTGGGCGGAAAACGTGCCGGAAACGGGGATGAGCAGGAGTAAGGCGGCTCCTGCCGTGAGAAACAGGGCCGGGCTACCCAGCGGAAACGATAAGGCGGCGCATACCACAGCGACCAGCAGGCAACCGCCCACCCAGTTCGAGGCGATGATCTGGTCGCGGGACAGCGTTAGCCGCCCGAACTTGTCCAACCGTAGCAGAAGGTTGAATAGCGGTTTCGCGGTCCACGTCAAGAACACGAACAGGAAATACAAGCCGAGAAGCGGGTATAAAAACGGCTTCAAGGCCGGATTGCGGTCGGCGGCCTCCCGAACGAATCGCTGACCAAACCAACCGCCGACGATCACGCCCCACTGCACCTGCGGCGGCAACTTCGCCATCCAGAAGAAGTAACGAAGCATCACACGGTAGATCGGATTACGCGCCCGCAAGGATTCAAGTATTCCCTGCCGCGCCCAATCGTTCTCCGGCTCCAGTCGAAGGGCCTCCTTGAAATAGCCCATCGCCTCCGCATGGTTTCCTCGCTCCAGCGTCGCCCAGCCCCGGTTGGCGTGCGTTAGCGCGTTGTCTGGGTCATGGCTCAGCGCGCCGACAAGCGCGTTCTGCGCTTCGTCGCGCAAACCGAGTTTCACCAGCGTCATCGCGCGCAGGTTCGCCGCCCCGACATGGTCGGCTTCCAGCGACAGCGCGGTTTCCGCCGCCGTACGTGCGTCCTGCCAGCGCGATTGTTGGTACGTCACACTCGACAGCAGGGCGTAATAATCCGCATCGTCCGCGTTTAACCGGATCGCCTCGCGCACGGCGGCCTCGGCCTCGCGCAGTTTGTTCTGGTCGCTGTAAACATGCGCGAGAACGTAATGCGCGTAGGGAAAGTCCGGGGCAAGGTGAACCGCCATCCGCCCCTCGTACAAGGCGGCATCGCGCTTCCCTTCCTGGTGCGTCAGGGCAATCGCAAGCAATGCATGGACAAGGGGATCGTCCGGGTTCTGCGACGCGGCCTCACGCAGCTCGCGTTCGGCCATCTCGTAGCGCGCCTGCCCTAAAAGAATCCGCGCCCGCTCGGTGTGTTGTGACGACATACCGTTATTCTACGCCCTTCCGTGCGTCGCCGCAGAAGAAACCGGGGGCGAGAAACACGTAGAACTCCGCAAAGATAGCGGTTTCACAGGTATGCGGTGGAAATCGCCGTTCCCCCACAATCTTTGAACGCGGTTTTACTCTAAACGGACTTTGACAACTTTCGCCAAACAATCCGCCCTATGAATAAGGATTCACCGAAACCAGAATGGCGGACGGTTGGGGTCCGCGTTCGGGTCCCAGACTTTCATCAAAAGCGAAGCCAATGTTTCTTTGTCCTTCACAAAACTTTTGTGGGGTAAGATTCCGGTTTTGGTGACAATGATCACCTGTCCGACATCGTCAATTATGAGATCAACCGCCTTACCATCCCTCCCCACGATACGAGCGCCGTGTTCCGGCTCAATGGCGCAACCGCAGTATTCGATCACCTTTATCGGTTCGGTGTAGCGCACGATTCGCTGTATCTCCGCAATATCCGCGTACGATTTTTGCTCTGTTATCAGCAGGCCATGAAAATGTGTGGTGGGAGTTTCGGTCCACTTGAAGTCGAAATCGTAATTCTTTCCATCCCAGGTGATCGTGTAGAATGTCGCGGATACCGGGTACCGCATCACGTCCGCATACTCGCCGAACTGCCGCCGGAATAAAATTTCTTTGGTTACCGACGCCTCGGGGCAAAATAGTCCGTAGCCGACAACCGTTATCAAAACGGTCGCCGCAACGGCCCGGCGCGCCCAAACGCGCGGCAAGCGCCGCCGCCACACGGCGATGTTGTTCAGCGCGCGCCATGCGGGCTGTTGTTCTGACGTCATATAAGTTTATGCCATGAAACAGCGCGCGAGCCAAACAACAAAAGGCGGAGCGCAAAGTACGCCCCGCCCCTTTGTCTCATTTTCCGTTTACAGGTTTCGGTATTTTTCCGGCAGGGCGGCGATGCTGTCGCGGACGAGCGAAACGGACCGCTCGGCCTGCGCTTTTTCCGCGTCGGTCAGCGGCAACTCGATAATTTTCTCGATACCGTTCGCGCCCAGAACCACCGGGACGCCGAACATGATGCCGTCAATGCCGTACTCGCCTTCAAGATACGCGGCGACCGGAACCACGCGCTTTTTGTCCTTCAAGATCGCCTCGACCATCAAAACAGTCGCCGCGGCGGGGGCGTAGTATGCCGACCCGGTTTTGAGGAGCGCGACAATCTCGCCGCCGCCCTTTTTAGTGCGCTCGACGATCTGGTTGATCTTGTCCTCGGGCAAAAACTCGGTAACCGGAATGCCGCCAATCGTGGTGTAGCGCGGGAGCGGCACCATCTCGTCGCCATGCCCGCCCATCAGCATCGCCTGCACATCCTCGACCGAAACGCCCGCGGCCTCGGCGATAAACGTGCGGTACCGGCCCGCGTCCAATATCCCGCCCTGGCCCATCACCTGATTTTTGGGCAGACCCGCGACCTTGTACGCTAGATACGCCATCGTGTCCATCGGATTGTTGACGATGATAATCTTGGCGTCCGGCGATGTCGCGACAATCTTCTCAATATTCGAGGCGGTAATATCCGCGTTGATAGCAAGCAGATCCTCGCGGCTCATACCCGGCTTGCGCGGCGCGCCGGATGTCAAGATAACCACATCCGAACCCGCCGTGTCGTCGTACGAGTTGGTGCCGCTAATGCGAACATCAAACCCTTCAATCGGACCGGCCTCGAACAAGTCCAGCCCCTTACCCTGCGGTATGCCCTCGACAATGTCCAGCAAAACCACATCGGCGAGTTCCTTACCCGCAATCCAATGGGCGCACGTCGAGCCGACAAACCCGGCCCCAACAACAGTCACTTTCTTACGCATATCACTTTTCTTTCTTTTTGTTGGTCGTCGCCGTCTACTTAGCGTAGGTCTAAATCGCTCAAGCCGCGCGGCTCCCGCTCAAAG
>CAXUMS010000111.1:0-16724 GCA_964252165.1 uncultured Armatimonadaceae bacterium | reverse complement strand
CCAAATCCTGCACGATCTGCACAAGCCGAATTTACAGAAACAATGTTACGCTAACAGCATCTCTATAAAACTGCCTCTTTACATTTAGAGCTGTAGATTAGTAAAATCTACGAGAATTGATTGACTTTTGAGTAGGTAGGAAAGCCGAAATATGTCCTTATATCCATCATTCACGCCTGACAAAATTCGTAAGCAACTAGCTTACTTGAAGAGACCAATCGAAGAAAAGATTAGACTGTTAAGAGTTGAGCGCCGCGAAGTTACAAGAGAAAGCCCCTACCTTGCAACGCAGTACGATAGCGAAATTGATGCCTTGCTAAGATCTATAGAAGGCATAGACGATGTTCAAAGAACAGCGACCTTAGTTAATACCGCGACTAGTACGGTGGCGACATTCGCTGTTGTCGCAGATTTCGAGATTCCGTACATAACCGTGGATGATTTCCAAGTAAAACTAGTTTATGGTGGATTCGGTGGTTCAACCGACGCTCAGGCGTTGTGCAAGGGAAAGGTTGGACAAAATATTACTATTTTTGGGGAAGTGTACACTATTGTTTCCATTGATGGCGAAGAAGCACGTGATTTGGAAACCGCGCGTGAACTGTTCAAGGAATCAGAAAAACAAAAAGAACTAGAAAAGACTACTCATGCGCTTGCTGAGGCCAAAAAATTTAATGAAATTAAAGCAAAGCAACAACGAGTGCTTGATGAAGAAAAAAGGGTGGCAAGGGAGCGCCGTAATGGAGAAATGAATCGCCTTATAGAGCGCCTGAATGGAAAAACACAAGAAATCTCCAAAATACAGATGAGCGACGCTGTTCGTCTTAGGGGTATCTACCTGAAAGAAGAGGATCGTGAGATTAAACTTCTGAAAATACTGCTTCTGATAAAGTCTTGCCGTAGAACTAAACGCGCAATTCCGTTAATAATAAGACGAATGGAGACTGTTGAATCTTCGCTTCCCTACGGCACTGTTATAGGGGGAGCGGCGTTAGGTCTGCTTGGGGCTACATTAGGACCAGTAGGAATGTTTGTGGGGGCAGGAATTGGCGCGCTTATAGGAGGTAGTAAAGGTTCATCACGCGAAGAGGAGAAGGTGTTGCTAAATCCTGAAAAGAAAGAATGGCGTACTTTCTTAGTGAGGTTACACCAAGACCTTCGCGAGGCGCGTCAAATCAGATAAATAAGTTAGAACATGGCAGGTTGTTTGCGGTTGCTTTTTTTTGCTTTGCTGATCGCGCTCACGATTACGCTCGATTTCGTCGCGTAATTCCTGCCATAAGGGATCACCGACGAACAGCCCAGCGACTTCGAGAACCGGATTATTTTTGATCATCTCCGGCGTCAGGAACGATGAACGCGGAGATACCAGGGGCGGCGTCGTACTCGGTGTTTTTTCTTTCGTGGTTTCGGTCATGGTTGTCTCGTTTATTGCAATTCCATTTTATCTTGTCGTCGTTTACCCGAGCAACGCTGTTGCGCTTTGGGCGGCTTCGGAGAGCGTGGGGTGCGCGATCACGGCGTCGCGGAGAACCGTGTACGGGGCGTCGGCGTTCATCAGGAGGACGTATAGGTGAACCAGGTCGGCGGCCTCGGCATGGACCACTGTCGCACCTAAAATCCGGTCGGTTTCCGCATGGGCGATCAGTTTGATAAAGCCGTCGGTTTGCCGGAACTCCCTGGCGTGGCCGTCTTTTTTCATATCGAACTGCGCGACTTTGACGGGATGCCCGGCATCCCGCGCTTCCCGTTCGCTCAGGCCAACGCGGGCGACGGCGGGATCGGTGAACATGGCGTGCGGGACGATGCGGTTTTTGACGGACTGGCGCGGGGCTTCCGCGTCGCTGGTCATGCGCGCCAAAAGAACGCGGTAATCGTCCCATGACGTGTGCGTGAACTGCGGCCCGCCGCGCACATCGCCGCTCGCCCAAAGGCCGGATACCGGCGTCGCCAAAAACTCGTCCACGGGGATAACGCCGTGGTCGTCCACGATCAAACCAACGGTTTCCAGCCCCAGATCGTCCGTGTTGGGACGCCGTCCGGTCGCGACGAAAACGTGCGAGGCGGTAATTGTTTCTGACGCCCCGTTCCCGCCATCGCCCTTAACCGCGATATTGACGCCCAAACCCAGATCGCCGCGCGCCACGCCAGTTATATGCGTGTTCAAGCGAAAGACAATGCCCTCGGCCTCCAAAAGAGGGCGCAACACAGCGCCGACCTCCGGCTCCTCGCGGTCTGCAACCGTTTCGCTACGGTCCACAATGGTGACGCGCGACCCCATGCGCCGGTAAAACTGCGCCATCTCCAGCCCGATATAGCCGCCGCCCAGAACCACCAGATGTTCGGGCAACGCTGTCATGTCCAACCAGTTCCCGGACGTGATAAACGGCACGCTGTCGAGACCGGGAATGTCCGGGACAAGCGTTCGCGTGCCGGTGTTGATAACGACCTCGCGCGCGGTCAGGATTTGCCCGGCGTCCGCGTCGCTTCCGCTTTTGTCGCCGTCAACGCTTTCGATCACGACCCGAAACAAACCGTCCGCGCCGTTGTCGCGCCCGTTCAAGCGGGCGTGGCCACGCACAATAACCGGGTTGCCGTTCTCGCCGGGATAGCCGGACTCCAGCCCGCGCCGCGATTCCTCGGCGAGGGCGCGGGCCTGCGCGATAACAAGGGGAAAGTCCGGGCGCACATCGCCGATACGAACGCCAAACTCGCCGCCGCGCCGCGCCAAATGCGCCAGTCGCGCCGAGGCCACCGCCGCTTTTGTAGGCGTACAACCGAAATTGACGCACGAGCCGCCCAGATGCTTGCGCTCCACGACTGCGACCGTCCGCCCCGCCTGCGCAAGCGCCGCAGACAACGGCATCGCCGCCTGACCCGCGCCAATAATCACCACATCGTAGGTTGTCATGTCGCCCCGCCTTTGTTGTTCGTTTGGCGGGTGCGTTGCGTTTTGTGATTGCCCTGCGCGGGCGTAGCCCCCTACGCGGGGGAGCGCCAACGCCATGCGTTGGATCAGTTCCTTTTGATGCAGGCGACGGGTTTAGTTGTTTTACCAGCGACGCTTGTCGCTTGTAAAATAACTAAACCCGTCGCCAAGCCTAAAATGCCCGGTCCAGCGTAAGGCTGGCGCCGTCCGGCGTGAGGACCGCCGCCCCGCGTAGGGGCATAAACAAAACGCAACGCACCCGCCAAAGGTAGCCCGTATGATGAACGTAAGGATACCTGTTTTACACGCGAGATCGCCGTCTGTGCGATACGATAATTACCTATCAAAAGCGGCCCAGCGGCAAGTTTTTCTTGCGGCGTTGTTCGGGTCAAGCATAGAAAGAACTGCGTGAACTTCGACCTTCTCAAGAAATTGTGCGAAACGCCCGGCGTCCCGTCCCGCGAGGAGCAAATCAGAACGCTCGTTGTGGGCGAGTTGACCCCGCTTGTGGACAGCGTGTCCGTGGACGTGATGGGCAACGTGATCGGCGTCAAAAAAGGGAATGGGAACGGCCCGCGCGTGATGCTCGCCGCCCACATGGACGAGATCGGCTTTATCGTCAAGCACATTGACGATAAAGGCTTTATCCGCCTTCAGCCGTTGGGCGGGTTTGATGCGCGCGTCTTAGTCGCCCAGCGCGTGTATGTTCACGGCTTCGCGGGCGAGCGGCTTTTGGGGGCGTTGCAACCCGCCGCCAAGCCCACGCACCTTTTAACCGACGCCGAACGAAGTCAGCCGCCGAAACTCGATGATCTTTTCGTGGATTTGGGCATGACCGGCGACGAGGTCAAGGCCAAAGTCGAGATAGGCGATCCGGTGACGCTCGCCCGAACGGCGGAGATTATCGGCGGCAATGTCACAAGCAAAACGCTGGATAACCGGCTGTCCGTGTTTATTATGCTCGAGGCTCTGAAGGTGTTGGGCGCGCACGAATGCGAGATACTCGCGGTCGCGACCGTGCAGGAAGAGGTTGGCTTGCGCGGGGTCGCGACCGCCGCGTTCGCGCTTCAACCGGACATCGGTATCGCCCTCGACGTTACGCTCGCAGGCGATTATCCGGGCGGGGCCGAACAGGACCGGATCACACGTTTGGGCGGCGGGGCGGCGATCAAGATCATGGACGGCTCGCTGATCTGCCATCCGAAACTCGTCCGGCATTTCCGCGATGTCGCGGAAGCGAAAGGTATTCCGCACCAACTCGAAGTGCTACCGCGCGGCGGGACGGACGCGGGTGGTATCCAGCGCTCACGCGGCGGCGTGCCATCATTTACCTTGTCAACGCCGTGCCGATATGTCCATACGGTAAACGAAACCGCGTCTATCGCCGATATAGAAGCGTGTATCACGCTTCTCGCCCGGTGGTTAGAAGAAGCGCATACCCGCTCGCACGGCGTGGGCGAGCCCGCTTAACAAGCGTTCCGCAAGGAAAAACAAGCGGCGGCGTTTCCGCTCTCCTTTTTAATGGAAGCGGGAACGTCGCCGCTCGTTTTTGGGTTATTTGAATAACCGTTTGCGAATAGATGGGAAGGAACCCGCTGCCAGTGCCATATCGCAACAACGCCACGCTACGTCCTCCGCGCACGGTCTGCAGCGTCGGCGAAAGCGCGTTCACAACTTTGCGTGACATGTCCGGTCCGTGTAGAGCCTTATGACTTCGCCGTCCGCTACTACCCGGGCAACGAAAAAGCCAGGGCAATGGCTAAGCGATGTAGGGCGCAGGTTTGCGATCGTCGGTACAAACGCGTTTGTGTCTGCGCCGCCAACGAATGAGCCTGCGCCTCAGGGCGTGGAAACGCGCGCGGGCGCGCTGTTCGCCGGGCATGTACGGCAAACGCGCGCCCGCGCCGACCGCTCGTTCGCTATCTTGATGCTGTTGCAATGGGCGGGGGCCGTTATCGCGGCCCTTGTGATCGGTCGGTATCCGGATGTGGGCGCGCGTTCTTCGGCGGTCGCACCGGTTCTTATCGCGGTTGCGCTGGGCGGCCTGATAACCGTTCCGCCCGTTCTTCTGGGTTTTCTTGCACCGGGCCGAGTGGTGACAAGGTACGTTATCGCCGTTTGCCAGATGTTGATGTCGTCGCTACTTATCCATCTCACAAACGGTCAAATCGAAACGCATTTTCACGTGTTCGGGTCGCTTGCGTTTCTCGCGTTCTACCTCGACGCGCCGGTTTTACTCGTTGCGTCTGCGGTTGTCGGTGTTGATAATTTCGTTCGGGGGCAGTGGTATCCGCACTCCATCTACGGTGTGGACGTTTCCGATCGCTACCGCTGGATAGTTCATATCGGTTGGATCGGATTTGAAGATTTTTTCCTGATCGCCTCGCTTCGCAACCGTCTCGCCGAGATGCGCGCGGTTGCGGAGCGTCAGGCGCAACTGGAGGAAAGCGAAGAAGACTTATCTCACAAGGCCGTCGCCCTTGCCTATAGCGAAGAGCGGTTCCGACAGCTCGCCGAGAATATCGAACACGTTTTCTGGATGACCACGCGTCCCGATGGCGCGCTCCTCTACATCAGCCCGGCTTACGAAGCGATTTGGGGACGAACGCGCGAAAGTTTATTCGGCGATCCGAACTCCTCTATGAACGCGCTTCACGACGACGACCGGGAAGCCGTACGGACGGCTCTCGGGCGCGTGACGCAGGGCGTGGAGGCGTCAAGCGAAGCGCGCGTGGTGCGCCCTGATGGAAGCGTCCGCCGCGTTCTGATTCGCGCGTTCCCCATTCGAGACGCGCGCGGCGAGGTGTATCGTGTCGCCGGGATCGCCGAGGACATCACCCACCGCAAAGAAATCGAAGAAGACCGCGCCCTTGCGTTCGAGCGGGAACGCCGGATCGCCGCCGCATTGCAAACCGCGCTTTTGCTTCCCCCCGATGCAAACGCGTTCGCGGGCTTTACGGTGGAAACGTTCTACCAACCCGCACTGGACGAAGCGCAGGTCGGCGGCGATTTTTTCGATGTATTCTCCGTGGGCGACAATAAGACCGCCCTTGTCGTCGGCGATGTATCGGGCAAAGGACTTGCGGCGGCGGCCCACACCGCCGAACTCAAGTACGCCCTGCGCGCTTTTCTGCGCGAGAACCCGGACCCCGCGAACGCGATGACGCGCTTGAACCATTTTGTGGACAGCGGTCAACACTTAGATGAGAAAGCGTTTCAAGGCTTTGTCGCCCTACAGATCGCGGTGTTGGACGGCGTGACCGGACTGGCGCAAATTGCGGTCGCCGGGGCCGAGCCGCCGCTTGTTCTGCGCGCCGATGACCGGGGAGACCCTGCACGGAAGGTGAAGATAATCGCCGAGGGCGGTTTGCCGCTTGGCGTGGACCCGGATGCCTACTTCGACGCCGTTGCGGTTCGCCTTGCGTCCGGCGACACGCTCGTTATCGCGACTGACGGACTTACGGAAGCGCGTCGTTGCGGCAAGATTTTGGACACGCCGGGCGTCGTGCAGTTGCTTGTTCACGCCGCGACGAGCGAAGGAGACAGGGTTCCTTCCCCACGCGAACTGGGTCAAGGTCTCGTGGATGCGGCTTGCGACTGGGCGGGCGGCAAACTTCAGGATGATTTGTGCGTTCTTATCGCCCGGCGACGCTGACCAAGATTGGCATCGGCGGTAACATGAGGGCGGGCTATAACGCCTCGCCGTACTCGGTCAAAAACACCTGCCGGATCGCGGACTGCTCTTGTCGCGCCTCGTCCGCAAGGTCCGGGAGCCACCGCTCTACGGCTTGCAAAAATTCGATCGCCGCCTCGTACGCCGGTCGCTCGTAATCGCGCATGATATTGGCGCCCGTAAACGCCCCCTTCCAGAACGAGGCGGTTTTGGCGAGCGGGTTCTGATGCGTGTGATGGCGCTCATGGATCAGCGTTTCCGCAAGCCCTAAGCACGACCCGTTTAGCGCTTCATCGCCGATATGGTACACGCCGGTCAGGCCTGCGTGCGCGCGATCCTCAATATCGGCGGCGAAGCGCATCTTGCCGCGCGCGACTGTATCGGAAAGATCGCGCGCCGCCTCCTCGTAACCGGGCGTCCGCAAAATCAGCGCAATCGCCTCCGACACGCTTTGTTCCTGCTCGAACGACAACATTAGTTATTCCTTCAAGGCGGCGGCGAGGACTTCCAAGCCGCGCGCGAGGCGGGGCGTGGGGCGAGTGAGGAGATCGGCGTCTATGATGACGAGACGTTTTTCGCGCACGGCGGGCAAGTTTCGCAACACGGGCGGAACGCTCGCTGATGCGCCGGGCGCGCGGGCGATGATGTAGTAGCGCGGGTTCGCGGCGAGGACGCTTTCTTTGGACACGACCGGGAACGGATTTGCGCCCCGGACCACGTTCACGCCGCCCGCGCGGCGGAGCAGATCGTCCACGAAACTTCCCGGCCCGGCGGCGTAGAGCGGATTATCGAAAATCTGTACGAAGGCCGTGACCGGCGCGCGCTTGCCCATACGGCGCGCGACCCGGGCGGCGACCGCTTGCATTTCGCGGGCGGCGCGAACGGCACTCGCGGTTTTGCCGGTCAAGCGGCCTAATTGTTCCAGATGCCGCGCGACATCGTCGTAGCGCACGGATTTTTGGGCGAAAACCGGGGCGTGGAGACGGGCCTGCAAATCGTCCATTGCGGCTTTGGTGGCGGTCGCGGAGTCTACCAGAATCACATCGGGGCGCAAAGCGCGGATGCGCTCGACCGACGGCTGGTAAAAGTTGCCGACACGGGCGATACGCGACGCTTCGGCGGGGTAGTCGTCGGCGGTCGTCCCGCCGATAGCGAGCGCGCCCGCGCCGATAGCGAACAGGTTCTCGGTCACGGCGGGGGCGAGCGAGACGATACGGCGGACCGGCAAACCGCCCGCGAGCGTGACGGTTCGCCCTAAGTCGTCACGAAGGGTTGTTGCGGCGGGCATTGCGTTTTGTCTTCCACGGTTGCGGGTCGGCGGGTTCGGCGGCGTCCCCTTCGGTTTCGTCGTTCTCGGCGGGCGTGAGGAGTTCCACGGGGAACAAGCGCACCGCGTACGGCGGAACCATTTCCGGTATGGTTTCCGGGTGCAGTAAAATCGCCAGGATCTCGGCGGACTCGGCAAGGCGCGGGCCGGGCCGATTGAAGTAGGCATTGCCATCCACGGCGTAGCACTCGGCGTTTCGCACGGCGGGCAGATCGAACCAGCCGGGAACGAGTGACGGCAAAACCGACGCTTCCAAAACCGCACGTTCGGCATCGAAGCCGCAAGCGACAAGAACGATCACCTCCGGGGTCCAGGCCGTTATCTCGTCCCACGAAAGCGTTTGCGACGGTTCCCCGGTTTTATCCCACGGCGCAAGTTGGGCGTTGGCGAGCGCAAGCAACTCCGGGTTCCAATGCCCGGCGGAAAACGGCGGATCGGTCCATTCGAGAAGAAGCGTGCGCGGCGTTTCGGGCGCGAGCGCGGCCTTGTCGCGCACGGCGTCCCAGCGCGCCTGCACGGACTGCGCGAGCGTTTCGGCCTCCGCAACCCGATTAGTCGCCGCGCCGACCTGCCGGAACGATTCCAAAACGCTCGCAAGCGTGGTCGGCGCAAGGTCTACAACGGTGACGCTTGATCCGAGCGCATCCACGGCGGCTTTCACCGACGCGTGATTCACCGCGCACACGTCGCACAACCCCTGCGTCAGCACCACATCCGGCCTCAGATCGCGCAAAGCGTCGTGGTCAATGCGGTACAGGGACTCGCCGTTTTCCAGGGCGGCCCGCACCTGCGCGTCAATCGCGCGCGCGGTCGGCAAAAGCGTCACGGCTTCCTCATCGCCCTCATCATCTTCGTCGCCCGCGTCGGCGGTGTCCGCGCCCTCATCTGTGTCATCGTCCGGCGTCGCCGCTTCATCCGGTTCCGAGCGAATGAAACTCGATGTGACAACGGCTTTCCCGGCGACCGCGTCGGGCGGAAAATCGCACTCATGGGAAACGCCGACCAGATCGTCCGCAAGGCCCAGCGCGCAAACGATCTCGGTCGCCGACGGCAATAAGGAAACTATTCGCATTTCCTTATCTTACCGTTGGGCGAGGAAGAATTAACGGTGAAGGCGCAAAGAACTCAAAGTTCAAATGGGGAAAGCAAATAACACGGGATAAGGCGTTTTTTGTTTACAGGATTTACAAGGAGATACATCTCCTCGCTACGTGTCGCTTCGCGCCGGTCGTCCTACGGACGGAATGGTGGAAGAATTTGATGGGGTTGGTTAGGTTCGTACGGTTGGATCAATACGCCACCCTACGTTGCTGCGCTACCCTGTCAATGACTTCATCCATTCCGTCCGTAGGACGACTGGCGCGAAGCGCCATGTAGCGAGGAGATTTATCTCCTTGTTAATTTTGTAAACAGGCAAACGCCTTAACTCGTATAATTTGCTTTCGTAGAGTTTCCGGTTTTTGGCTGTCTTTGCCCCTTTTGGGGTTAAATCCGCTTCTTGCGCCGGGCGCAGACGCCCAGGCCGAGTAGGCCGGGGAGTACAAGCGCGGCGGTCGCGGGTTCCGGTACGGCGACCGCCTGTGGGACACGCGGGGCGGTTGGGGTAACGGTGTTATAATCCGACACGAACGACCAGCCGTCGTAGGAGCCGTTGGTGAGGAAACGGTTCGTGGTGTCAATACCGTCATTGGACGACACCCACGACGCGGTGTCGGATGGGCGAATCCAGTACGACCAGTAACCGTTGGGGAACGCGGCCCCGCCGCCGGCTCGCTCCACGCCGCCGTAGCCGAGCGCGCTGACAAAGCGCCCGAAGCCGACGCCCGCCGTACCGTTCACGGTCGCGGAAAAGCCCGGCGCGCCCGTGCCTGTGGCGCGCAGAGCGTCGAGCAGGTTTCCGCCGTTCGGCGGGTTACCCGCCGTGGGCGTGTTCCACCGGTAGCCCAGGACGTACGCGTTGGACGGGTCGCCGTTCTTGAAGTCGAGAACGAAGTACGACGTGTTCACGCCGGTTCCCACAAACGCGGATACGAGCGGGTCCGCATGGGCGAGGCGCACGGGCGATACGAATAGCGCAAGCGCGAGGGGCGCGACAGCGGCGACAAAAACAAAGCGCGGCGCACGGCGAACGCGCGCGGCGACGGTTAGTTGGATAGTCATAGGTGGTTCCTTAAATAGCGCAAGGTTGAAGATGAAACATAAACTAAATCTGAAGAACGCGGGTTGAAACCCACGTCTGTAGGCGCGAGGACGCGCCGGGCGTTCTCGCGGACGCGAGAGGGGCGATTGACGAAACCCAGAAGGCCAACGTCTGGGTTTGGTTTTGCGTCCGCGAGGACGCGCCGGGCGTCCTCGCGCCTACAGACGTGGGTTTCAACCCGCGTTTACACACAAATCGCATCTTTCTATTTGATGATGGTTCACGGCTTGGCGCGCGCCATCAGGAGATCGCCGACGAACTTGATTTTGTTTCCGTTCGCCGTGTTCTGCTGTTCGACGGGAAGCGGGGTGAAAAACGTGTCGCGCTTGACGGGCTTGGCGTGACCGTCCGCCCAGACGATATTTGCGAAACCGGAATGCCGGAAATCCACGGTGGGCGATCCGCCGAAAAACGGCGGGTCAATCTGGATGGTTTCGCCGGTTTTGCCGTAGACGGGGAAGTTGGGTATCCCGGCATCGCCGAAGAACACGGTTTCCGTGGGCCGCGATAGTTCCGCGAGCGTTGCCGGTTGAGGAGCGCCGAACGTCCGCCGGTCGAGAACGAGTTGCGAGTTCAAACCGTAGCCGAATCCGCCCAGGTTCTCGCCGCCCGTGTACGATGGGCATTTCTGGATCGCGCCGCTTTTGAGATACGGGTACAAAAGGCCGCCGCTCGCATCCATCGGCGTGGCGGAATTGGCCTTGTAGCCGACCCAGTACGTTTTGTAGTCGTACGTGTACAGCGGAATGGTGTCGTCGTAGTCCTGCGCGTACATCAGTCCCGCTGTCGCGACCTGCCGCAGGTTGGACGCGCACGAGGTTTGACGCGCTTTTTCCCGCGCCTGCGCGAAAACAGGGAACAGGATCGCCGCAAGAATCGCGATGATGGCGACCACGACGAGCAGTTCGATCAGCGTAAATCCTGAAACGGGACGCGGGGCGAACGCCGCAAAACGCCGCCCTCCGGGGCGGGGCGTTTTCACCGGGTATATCAAGCCGAAAACCATTCTTTCTCCGTCCGTCACGCGCGGAAACGGAAGCGATGCGCCATTTGTGCATACGCCGTCACGGAAAAAGAAGCCGGGAACCCGCGGAGGGTCAAGGGGAGGCGAAACAACGACGCCGCTCGGATTCGCCGCGCCTCAACAGGAGGCGCGGCGAATCCGTAGCGGCGGCGTTCGATAAGCGGCGCGAACGCGAAGCGGCGGCGTGGACGAAACTCGCCCCGCCTGCCGAACGCGGTCTGCGTCGGTCTCGTCGCCCCCTTTCTTCCGAAGGGTCGGCAAAAGCGAAGGTCGAACACCGGTGCGTAAACCGGCGTCCGCTCCTTCCCGCTTTTTCCGCGACATTTCCCCGGCTGGCGGTCGGACTTGGGGAAGGGTGTTGGGTATTGGGTGTTAGGTGTTAAGACAAGCCTTTCGAGGCCGTTCCTAACACCCAACACCTAACACCTAACACCCTTCCCCTTACCGTTGCGGGACAGCGCCGGATTTACACCGGACTTTCCCAGACGCGAGGATTTGCGATATGTGCGCTTTGAACAAAACGAATCGCGCGGCGGTACCATTCACGAGGAAAGAACCACGCGGCGACGGTTCGGATTGTAACACGGCGCGGGCGCGCGGGCAAGCGAGAAGGCGCGTTACAATGGTTCAAGAAACCAAGAAAAACGGGGGCGTGATCTGTGGAGCGAGTGACGACGATAGCGGATATGCGGGAGTTTGTGAGTAAGGCGCGGAGCGGCGGCGGAACGGTCGGGTTTGTTCCCACGATGGGCGCGCTCCACGACGGGCATATCGCGCTGGCGCGGCGGGCGCGAGCGGAGAATACGGTTGTGGTCGTGTCCGTGTTTGTCAACCCCACGCAGTTCAACGACACACGTGACCTGGACGCGTACCCGCGCGTTCTGGAGCGCGACCTGGCGCTGTGCGAGGCGGCGGGCGCGGACGCCGTGTTCGCGCCGGACGCGTCCGAGATGTACCCGGTCGGTTTCTCGTCGCAGGTTCTCGTCGGCGGAACCATTACCGGCCTGCTCGAAGGCGCGTTTCGCCCCGGTCATTTCGCGGGCGTAACGACCGTGGTCAATAAACTGTTTAACATCGTCGGACCGGACCGGGCGTACTTTGGCGAAAAGGATTGGCAGCAACTCAAGGTCATCGAAAAGATGACGGCGGATTTGGCGATGCCGGTGCAAATCGTCCCGTGCGAAACCGTGCGCGAGGCGGACGGTCTGGCGATGTCCTCACGCAACGCCCGCTTGACGCCCGAGGCACGGAAAACCGCGCGCGTTCTCCCCTACTTGCTCGACACCGCGCAGGATCTGCTGGACAGCGCAAGCATTGAAATGCAAACCAATCAAGGCCCGGTTCTGCGCCACTGGTTGCAAACGTTGCTCGCGTCGAACGCCCCGGACGCGCAGGCCGATTACATTGTGGTCGTGGAGCCGGACACGCTCTACGATGTGGAGGAGATCAAGGACCGCGCGCTTGTCGCGCTCGCCATCCATATTGGCGGCGTTCGCCTGATTGACAACCGTATTATCGTTAAGCGATAGCCTCGCGACAAGCGTAAACCGAACTATGGGAATCTACCTACACACAATCAGCAAGGAACTTGAAGCGGCGTTAATTGACGTTTTATATACCGCTGACCTTTGCTTTCGCATCACGAAGAAAAGCGAAAATGTCATTCTTGTTCAGTGGAAAGACACCGCCGTCGAAATCACTTTACTGCCGGACGACGATGAGCCGACAGGTCAAAGCGAAGATAGTTCTCCCGCTGTCTACATTAACCCTCTGCGAAGTAGGTTCGCGAACTATGGTTTGGCGGAATGGATCGGGCGAATGTTAGAGGCGTCGGAATCATATCTTTGGCAAAACAGTGATTGGCGAGCCGTTTTTCGCATGGACGAAAGTTATGACGGTAGTTTTTGGGAACGCCTTTCGCCAACTTTCATCGAACAGTTCACCTTGTCGGCGCGCCTATCCCTATTATCTCGAATGTGCAATTCCTACGCTTCCGCCCCTGATTATAAAGGCTTGCTGATGTACGAGGGACATAAATTTGATATTTGTTCCGGGCCTTGCCTGAATGTGGACAAATTAAATTCTCCCGGCTACACATCGTCCGAGTACATTTTTATCTATGTTCGCGACTACGGCAAAGAAGATGCGCCCGCCACGCTCAAACGTCTCGCGCAAATGCTTAAAGAGGAACATGCAGAATTACACGAACTAACCGCCCGTGGATTAAACGGCAATTTGTGACGACCGGGGCAAGAAAGAGCGCCAACCAACTCACGTGAAGCGCCACATATCGCCGCGAGATACGACGCGTATGCCCGTCGCGGTTTGCGGGTCGGCAACGGCGAGTAAGAAGCCTGCGGCGTCGGGAAAGGCGCGGGCGAGGTCGTCCAAGCCCGGCTCGCCCAACACGAGAAGCGCGGTGGAAACGGCGTCGGTGACGGTCGCGGACGGCGCGACCACGGCGGCAAGTAGCGTCTGCGCGGCGACGGGATAGCCGGTGCGCGGGTCAACGATGTGGCCGTACTGCGCGCCAGTCGCCCGGTCGCGAACGGTCTTGCCGTGCGGGGCGGAAACGCTGAGGGACAAGCCGGGCGCGAGGCGGGCATGGGCGAGAAGAACGTTTGGGTCGCCGGGGTGCGCCACGCCCACCGTCCATGCGGCTTCGCCGTTTGGCGGCGCTCCTACAGCGCACACGGTCGAGGTTCCGCCGTGTAGCAGGGCGGAGCGAACGCCGCAGTCGTCCTCTAAAACGTCCCGCGCGCGGTTTATCGCCCAGCCCTTGCCGATTGCGCCGGGGTCCAAACGAACGCCGGCGCGAACAAAGGCGACCGTACGCGTGTCCGCGTTTAAGACCACGTTGCGCGCCATACCGACCAGCGTGAGGGCGTCCGAGATTTCCGGTTCGGCGGGCGGCGTGACGCCGTCACCGTCATCCCCGCCGCTGATACGCCACAGATCGAGGAGCGGGCCGACCGTGGGATCGAACGCGCCGCCGGTCGCGTGGGACAGGCGCAGGGCCTCGGCGAGAAACGCCCACGTGCGCGCATCGCATCGAACCGGCGCATCGGCGGCGCGGGCGTTGATTTGGTACAGGTCGGCGTCGGGGCGATACGCGGAAAGCAAGTCCTCGGCGCGGTTCACCTCGTCCAGCGCGGCCTCGCCCGCCGCGCGCCGGTCCGCCTCGCTCATACCGGCGACGGCAATAACGATCTCGAACCGGGTCCGCATGGCGTTTCGCGCGACGCGCGTCAAAGGGGGTTGCATTGTCAATGTTTGATCAAAAGCGACAACGACAAAACAAGGCCGATGGCGATCACGAGGCGGCGGACGTTTTTCTGGCCCATGCGCCGCGCGATGCCCGCCCCAGCGTAGCCGCCCACGACCGAGCCGACCGTCATCACACCCGCGAAACGCCAGTCCACCATGCCCTTCTGGATAAACACAAGCGATGCGATCCCGTTCACGCCCAGCGTAAACGCGGCCTTGACGCCGTTCATCTGGTGAATATCGGTCATCCCCATCAGGCCGAACGCGGCGAGCGTGAGTATGCCGATACCCGCCCCGAAGTAGCCGCCGTAGATAGCGACGAGAAGCAGGAACGCTCCCGCCCCGAGCGTCAGGCGCGACAAAGGCGGCGCAGGCGCGGTTACGGTTGCGGCGGCATCGGTATCGCCGGTAGTGGCGGCAAGCGCGGCGGCGGCGCGGGATTTTTGCCAGCGCCCAATCGGCTCCTGCGCGATAAACAGCGCGGTCGCCATCAAAATCAGGAACGGAACCGCGCGGTCAAAAACCGACACCGGGGTTTTGGTCAGAAGCCACGCCCCCAGCGCGCCGCCCGCAAGCCCCACAAAACCGAGCGGGACGATCACGCCGCGACTGCGCCGGATGTCGTCGCGGTACCCCCACAAACTGCTCGCCTGCCCGGGCCACAACGCGACCGTGTTGGTCGCCGACGCCATAATCGCGGTTTGTCCCGCCGCGAGCAGTGCGGGGAACGTGAGAAGGGTCCCGCCGCCCGCGACCGAGTTGATCGCCCCCGCCACCGCCGATGCGGCGAAAAGAAGCGCTTGTTGCTGCCAAGATGTCAAAAAAACGTCCCTACGCGGTCTGCGGCGCGGCGGCGGCGTGCGCCGGGAACCCCGCCGCATCCAGAGCGCTCACAACGGCCTCGGTAGAGGCGTCATGCGTGACCGTGACGATTTTGGCGTCCACATCTACGGAGACGTCGCGGACGCCATCCACGCGCGCGAGGGCTTTCTTGATAGCGGCTACGCAACCGTCGCATTCGATGTCAGGAGCGATAAGTTTGGTGGTATTCATAAATGTTATTGTGAACGGGTTTTGGCGCGTCGAACAGGTTTCGCGGCCTTTTTCCTTTGGTTTCTTTTTATTTTACCCCGTACGCGTCGTCGGGTTCCGATGCACGACTTTCGTTTGATTGGTTTACACTATTTACAAGGAGATAAATCTCCTCGCTACGTGTCGCTTCGCGCCGGTCGTCCTACGGACGGAATGGACGAAGTTATCAACCGGGTGACATAGCGGCGTTGGGCAAGGCGGTTTACCTATCCAACCGACCGGCGCCCAAACCAACCCCATTCAATTACTCCGCCACTCCGTCCGTAGGACGACCGGCGCGAAGCGACACGTAGCGAGGAGATTTATCTCCTTGTAAATCACGCAACCGTATAAACGCCCCAAAACACCGTTGCCGCCGGAACATACTTATTCTCCTGTCATCAGGGATTAAGAGACGCTTGACAACAAGTAAACGTTTATAATACACTTACAACACGAACACACCAAAACAGAACACACCAAAACAAGCCGCGTCCGGCGCGCTTTTCGGACTTGCTACTGGCGACGCATTAGGCGCGCCGACCGAGTTTATGTCGTTCGACGCCATTGTCGCCGCGTACGGTCCGATGGGACCGACCAAGCCGACCGGCGACCCGGCTCTCGTAACTGACGATACGCAAATGACCCTTTCGGTCGCCGACGCCCTTGCCAGCGCGTGCGGCGACTACACCGCGCAAACATTGGAGCCGCTTTTGCGCGCGGCGTTTATCGCGTGGATGGTCTCGCCGGACAACAACCGCGCGCCCGGCAATACGTGCTTGCAGGCGTGCCGCGCGCTCCAAGACCGTCCGCGCGAGCCGTGGCAAACCGCGACAATCGCCGGGTCGAAAGGGTGCGGGGCGAATATGCGGGTCGCGCCGGTCGGACTGATTTCCGCCGACGAGCGAACCCGCGCGGCTGTCGCGCAGTTCCAGGCCGCGCTTACCCACGGACACCCGACCGCCCTCGCCGCGTCGGATTTGACTGCGTTCGCGGTCGCGGACCTCGCGAAAAACGGCGAACCGCAAACGCTTCCCGCCCGCCTTCGCGCCTACGCCGAGCGGGAGCGGACGGTTTACCACGACGACTATCTGGGCGCGCTGTGGGAGCGGTCCGGCGCGATCGCGCCCGGCGAATTTATCGCGCGCGGCTGGGACGAATGCCTCGCCGTTCTGGAGCGCCCGCATTGTTTCCGTAGTTTTCCGTCAGGTTGCTTCTTTGCTCTTTTTTATT
>CAXUMS010000110.1:0-16793 GCA_964252165.1 uncultured Armatimonadaceae bacterium | reverse complement strand
CGCAAAGTGTCTCGGTTAAACCGCTCAGGCGGTTTAACCGAGACACTTTGCGTTTGCCTAATACCCGGTCCAGCGTGTGGCTGGTCCTCCCTGGAAGAGGGAGCCGCGCGGCTTGAGCGCACCCACAAAACGCTAACCGCACCAACCAAACGACATACAAGAACGCCAAAGGGGTACACTAGGGGCGCAAGGGCTTGGCGTGCGGCGTTGTTTTTGGTCGCCGTGCGCGCGCGAGATTGCGAAAGGCGTAACACGAATGAAGTTTTTTATTGATTCGGCGAATTTAGACGAGATTAAGCAAGTGGCGGAGATGGGATTAGTGGATGGCGTCACAACCAACCCTACTCTGCTCGCAAAGGAAGGCAAGGGTTTCAAAACCACGATTCAGGAAATCTGCGCCATGATTGACGGGCCGGTATCCGCCGAGGTCGTTAGCGCGAACTCCATGGACGACATGCTGAAAGAAGCGCATATCGTGTCCTCGTGGCACCCGAATGTCGTGGTCAAGGTGCCGTTTGGCCCGAAGGGCGCGGTCGTGGTTCGCAAGTTGTCGGAGGAAGGCATCAAAACCAATGTCACGGTTTTGTTTACGCTTCCGCAGGCGCTGATCGCCGCCAAAGCCGGGGCGACGTACCTGTCGAACTTCGTGGGACGTGTGGACGATCTGGGTTATGAGGGCATGATCGCCGTGCGCGATACGGTGAACATGGTCCACGAGTACGAGTTCGCGTCCGAGGTGTTGGTCGCGTCGGTTCGCTCGCCGATGCATGTGGTCGAGGCGGTTCGGGCGGGCGCGCAGGTTTGCACCATTCCGTTCAAAATTCTGGAAATGATGTATAAGCACCCCTTGACGGAAAAAGGAATCGCGCAGTTCACCGAGGACTGGAAAAAGTCAGGATTGAACTTCGATTAGGACTGGGCCTTCCCGGTCTAACCATCCTTTACCCTTTTCGCCCGTGCCGCTTCTTAACGGGAGTGACGCGGGCGAGTTGTTTTTCAACCTTGTTTTTCATTGAACTTTCCGCGCCGCGCCGTTTGTAAAGCGAGCATGAACGAACGAGCGCGACACCTTATGATGCCCTTTCCCCCCGCGCCAAAGCCAAACCGTCTGCGCGCCGCCGATAGGGGCGGCGCACCGAATAACGCCGCCTCTGCGAACCCACGTGATGACGCCCGCGCCCAATTTATGCGGCTTGCGCGCGATACGGAGGCGGACTTGCTCCGGCTGACGCGACGACTATGTCGGGGCGGGGAAGACTGCGCGCAGGATGTCGCTCAGGACGCGCTTATTCGCGCCTACGAGGCGTTTTTGAACGGCCAATTCCGCCCGCAGGAGCGCGTCGGCGACAGTGTGAAGAGCGACGACGCCGAAGCGCGCGGCTTTCGAGCATGGCTGTTGCGGATCGCGAGTAACGGTTTTATCAACGACTACCGCAGGCGCAAAAAATGGGATGCGGATGTGTCCGTGGATACTCTGACGGCGGGCGGCGAGGTCGGCCCGGAGTCCACACGCGCGGCATCCGGCGATACGCCCGGCGCAACCCTGCTTTTGGAAACCCTCGATGAACCATTGGAGCGGGCGTTGGCGCGGTTGCCCGACGCGATGCGACTTTGCGTTTTGCTTGTGGATGTCGAAGGATTGGATTACGCGCAGGCGGCGCAAACGCTCGGCGTGCCGGTCGGAACGGTTCGCTCGCGCTTGTCGCGCGCCCGGTACCTGCTCCACGACCTACTTCAAGATTATGCCAAAGAACAACGGTTAATTTAATGAAATTTTTCCACTCCCACACGCCCAACCCGGACGGCGGGCTTTCGCCCTGCCCGCAGATGCGAACCCTGCTCAGCGGGCTTGCGGACGGTTCATTGAACGGCATTCTGCGCTGGTACGCAAGGGCGCACACCTCACGGTGCCGCCGCTGCGCTCCGGCTCTGCTTGGCCTTCAAGCGCTCCGGGAGCAGTTGCGCGGTTTGAACGACGCCGCCTGCGCGGCGGGGGCGCAACCGGTACGTTTATCGCTGGAGCGCTGGGCCGCAATTGAAACCGCGATGGCGGCGACGGAGGCGGCAGCGGCATCGCGCGACTGAAGAGCCAGCGCGCCAAGCGTCGTTATCCCTCTGCCGCGTCCCGTACGCTTTCCGGCAGGACGTTGGCGCGTAAGGTCGCCGCGCTACGCGCTTCAGTTCGTGACCGAACCACGATACGATGAAGGCCGGGATTGGGCGAATCTTGCGGGTTCCGTGGTTCGGAAACCTCTTCGATGGTGATGTCGGCGTCGCCGGAAGACAACTCGATTTGTAACTCCAGCGATTTCCTCGCATGACGCAGTAAAACGCCCCCACGCGTTGTTTTCTCCACTCCGTCCGCTTTGGTCAGCCACTGCCACGACGCCTCGACCGCCCGGTCTCCGGTCGCCCATTCATCTTCGATATATAGGGTTCGGTTGGGGCGCAACCGTATGCTACGTGTGACGCGAGCGCCCTGATCGCGGTACAGCGACGACAGATCTACGACAGCCCCGTGTACCCCGGCTTCAGTCGGCAGAGCGCGGATTTCCGCCTTGCCGGTGATACTCCGCCGCGCGTTGTCGAAGCGCAAAATGTTATGGCCTTCCGGCCCCACGCGAAAGGTCGTCCATCGTGCGCTATTTTGCGAGTAATCCCACAGATCGGCGATAACGGTCCGCATCCGATTGTAGTTTTCGGTTCCGAAATCTCCGGACCGGCGTACGCCATGGGAACGGTTCCGTATGTGACCCCGTGTAAAGGCGAAGACGATATTGCCTGCAAGGGCGGAAGGTCAAGGTTCCACCGTAAGAACATAAACCGAGCCTCATCCGCGAATAAGCGCGGGCGTGATTTGAGCGCACGCAAGACAAACTCCGGATAAACATCGAAGGTTGGTCATCGGGCATTGAGGCGGTTTCGGGTTTATGGAGATAACAGATTTTACGTTCTCCACAGTACTTTGAAAGTTCCCTTTTGCGCGTTTTTTCGTTTCCGCTTCGCCTCCGCTCCGCCAAATGGAACGAACTGGGGCGGCTCAATTGTAAAACGAGTACAAGGCCAGACCTGAGTTAGACGGACGCGGGAAGGCGGAAAGAAAAACGTTATGACCACCAAGTATCGGTTGCGAAATGCCGTTGTCGGGGCGATGATTCTAACGGCAAGCATCGCCGGAACAACGCAAGCGCGGTCACGAGCGGTTCAGACGACAGCCCTCGCGACTTCCGCAGGCGACCAGCGCTTTGCCGCCGCGCCTCCGCTTGCGAGCGGCGTCTGGGCGAACGGCGCGCCGACCACGATTGCCGACCAGCGCGGCAAGGTCGTTTTGCTCGCGTTTTGGACCCACGAGTGCATAAATTGCCAGCGCACGATTCCGTTCTGGAACAACTGGGTCAAGCGCTACGGTAAAGCGTCCGGGGTGACCGTTTTGTCCGTGCATACGCCGGAGTTGGCATCGGAGCGAAAGATCGAGAATGTGCGCCGTTATACACGCGAAAAAGGTATTGTCTTTCCCGTCGTGACGGATAACGATTACGCCTCATGGAAGGCGTACAATGTGAACGCATGGCCGACCACGATCTTGATTGACAAGCAGGGGCGCGTCCGCGAC
The DNA here is from genome assembly GCA_964252165.1 of uncultured Armatimonadaceae bacterium. Lineage (GTDB taxonomy): Bacteria > Armatimonadota > Armatimonadia > Armatimonadales > Armatimonadaceae > CAXUMS01. Next base: position 13,180 of record CAXUMS010000110.1, on the reverse strand, counting down.
CGCTGGGAGGGCGAATTGGGCTACGAAAAAAGCGGCGAATACCGAAACGTCGAGCGCGCCATTGAAGCGTTGCGGAAGGAAAAATAACCCGTGAGCGCGCAAGCCCTTGACGGTAATAACGCAACGCCCGCGCCGTCGCCGGTTGCGGCGACCGCATCGAAGAACACGGTGACAGGCGCGCGACTGATCGCCAAGCACCCGCTCGCGATTCGCTGGTTCCACTGGGTCAACTTTCCCGTTTTGTTCCTGATGATCTGGAGCGGGATACTGATTTTGTGGGCGAACCCGCAGTATCCGACCAAAGACTACGCGCTTCCCGTTCCGAACCGCATCTCGCTCTACAAGTGGGGCGTTGCGTTCGCGTTCCCCCCAAGCGCGACCGAGCGGTACAAAGTCTTGAAGGCCGACGAGGAAAATTATCCGCGACCGGAAGCCCAGCGGTATGACATCCCCATCGGCTTCCGGCTCGCCGAAGGGATGGCATGGCACTTCGCTTTAGCGTGGGCGTTTACCCTGAACGGCATTGCCTACGCCCTGTACCTCGCGTTTTCCGGCCAGTGGCGCACCGTTTTGCCCAGGAAAAATTCGTTTGGGGAAGCGTTCAAGGTCGTTCTCGCCGATGTCGGACTGTGGAAGAAACCGCTTCCGCCCGGCAAGTACAACCACGCCCAGCGTATCGCTTATTCTGCCGTTATCGTGATGGGCGGCCTGATGGTGTTGACCGGCCTCGCCATCTACAAACCGGCGCAACTCTCGTGGCTCGCCAACCTTTTAGGCGGGTATCAATTTGCGCGAACCGTCCATTTTGTGGTCACGTTTTTGTTTCTGGGCTTCTTTTTGGTCCACATCGCGCAGGTCGCCCGGACTGGTTGGAACAACTTCCGGGGCATGATCACCGGCTACGAGATCGAAAAAACAAAGAAAGCGGAGATAAGCGCACCATGAACGACGAGCAACCTTTAACGACGGAAAACGCCGTGAACGCCGAAGAAAACCCGGACGGGCGGGTCGCGCCGCGTGATGTAACGCCGCCCGATGGCGATGCGGACGCCCGTATCCGCCGCGTTTCCCGGCGGGCGTTCTTGCAGGCGGGCTTAGTAACGGCGGGCGCTTTGGGCGGCTTGTGGGCGTTCAACAAGTACGCGCCCGGCGATGAAAACGGAAACAAGGACCTGTGGAAGAAAACGCACGCGTTCAACGAGGCGACCGCCCAGCGCGTTTTCTTCTCGCCCAATCATAGGTCGCGCGAGTTTGCAAGATCTCTTGCGGTCGAGCCGCCGAACAACTACAAGGGCGAAACGCCGGTTCTCGAAGATATGGGGGCATGGCGGCTCGCGGTGGCGGGGCTTGCGGGCGGCGGGAATGCCAAGATCCTGACGCTCGCCGATCTGCAAAAACTGCCGCACGTTTCGCAAACCACGGAACTCAAGTGCGTCGAGGGCTGGAGCCGCGTGGTCAACTGGACGGGCTGCCGGTTCGTGGATTTCGCCAAACAGTACGCCCCGCCGCCCGGGACCGAATACGTGCGAATGCTTTCCGAGCCGGAGGGTTGGGACGATGAATGGTACTATGTCGGCTTAGATATGGCGTCGTGCCTTCATCCGCAAACCCTGCTGGCGTGGGCGATGAACGACAAGCCGCTCACGCCCGAGCATGGCGCGCCGCTCCGGCTGGTGATGCCGCACAAATACGGCATCAAGAACATCAAGCTTATAACATCCATAGCCTACGAAACCGCGCGTCCCGCCGATTACTGGGCGGAACGTGGGTACGATTGGTACGCAGGGTTGTAAACCGCCTCGCGACCCATTTAAGCTTCGGCCCTCACCTTCCGGCGTGCCGCTCCTTCGTACTCTCACCCCCTAGTTCCCTCTCTCGCAAGCGAACGAGGGGGAACCAGATAAATGCCTGTTGCGGCGCGCAGGTGAGCAAGCCATCTCTATTCGGGTTCCCCCTCGTTCGCTTGCGAGAGAGGGGGCTAGGGGGTGAGAGTACGAAGGAGCGGCACGCCGGAAGGTGAGGGCCGAAGCGTGGATGCCGCGCCCCGCGCTTTGTTTGACGCGGTTTGTGGTAGCCTTTATATATGCTTGACCTCCTCGCAAAAACCGTGTGGCGTATCGCGTTCGGCGACTACGATTTCGCCATTGACCGCAAAACGCTCCAATACCGTTTGGAGGAAACCAAAACCGGCACGGTTTGGGCGGACGGGCTACCGGTCGGGTCGGTGGAGCTGGAAGACCGCGAAACCGGCGCGCGGACCGTGTACGATTTCGCCGACGCCAAACTGGTCACGCTGTCGGAAAAAGCGGGCGCGCACGGCAAGCGCATTTTGTTCGGCCTGGACCTGCTGGGCATCCCGATAGACATTTACTTCACCTGCGCCCCGCGCGAAATCCAACTCACCGTGGAAGCGTCCCGCGACACCCGCGCGCACCGCGTCCAAACCGTGCGCCTTTTGCCCGGCCTGTGCGCCGCCCCGCGACAAGAGGGTTTCACCGCACACTTGGTTGCACCGATCTTCAATGACGGTTTGCTGATTTCCGCCGACTATCCTTCAAAACGCTTTTTGCCTCCTTACACCGTCTGGGATGCATTGCTTATGCCGTTCATCGGGGCGACGCAAACGACAAGCGAAGGTCGTACCGCTCTCGCGCTTCTTATGGACTCGGCGTATTGCGCCGCTGAACCCGTTCGGCGGGCCGCAGACAACGCCATCGCCTTTGACCTTGCCTACGACCGCGACCCGGAACGCCGCCGCATCGATGTCCGCGTCGCCGTACTTCCCGGCGAAAATCATGTCGGCATCGCGCGAGCTTACCGCGAAAAGATCATAGGTGAGCGTAACCACGTCATTTTGCGTCGGAAAGTACGGGAAAGACCGCGTACGGAGTCCCTTTTTGGCGCGGCGTTTATCCATATCAGCCCAACAGTGCCGCTTGACCAAAACGACGCGATGCGAATAATTACGGCGCTCCAAGATAACTGTGACCTTGAACGCGCGGTTTTGTTCGGATACGAAGGATTTGGAAATTCTCCCGCAGTACAGCAACTTCCTGATGGTTGGCTTTTGGGAGATTCCATAAATTATGATGAGAAAGTGCCTGTGGACGCTCCGGGAATTGGCGCGTTTTTCATTGACCACCTTGCTGATACGGCCCTATCGGACGATGTCCGTCAAAAAGGCGGTAGCCGGTGGGATGAAATGGAGGAGCGTCTAAAACTTGCGGAGGAAGCGCGGCGTCTTCAAGTACCTTTAGGCACTCGTGGAAAAAGTGACTGGGTAACCTCTGCTGTCGATTACATGGACAGCGGAAACTATTCGCCGGGTCAATCCGGTTTTGAAAGTGTAAGTGTGCCTTTACACGCAGTGGTGTACCACGACTGCGTTATAACGCCTTTGTTTTTCGCTCAACATTTGACAGGCACATTTTTGGGTGCGCTACTTTGCTTATCCCCGCCTAAGTACTACATTGACGTTTCCCGCAAAGAGCCGGATCTACCGCTCATCAAGCGCACCTATGCAGTGTTAGGCCATTTACATAAGTTCTGCTGGGCGTCGTTTTTGACGAGCCATGAGTTTTTGACGCTGGATCATGCCGTTCAGGAAGCGCGCTACTCGAATGGGGCGCACGTTATCATTAACACAAATTTGTTTGCGCCATTTGAGAATGAATTCGTTTCCCTACCGCCGCTCGGCTTTTACGCGTCGTGTAAAGAAATGACAGCGCACGATGCGTACCGCGTCGGGCCGGAAAATTTCGAGACGCGAGCGTGGCGAATCGCACGGTCGCAGGACGGCAAACCGCTTGTTGAGAGTGGTAATGTGATCCAACAGGAGTTTCCGGGGCCGGAAGTTGTGCGAATTGCTGTTGGATTTGGATCGAATATAGGCGATCGTGAGGCGTATTTGCAGGCAGGATTGGAGGGTTTAGCCAGTCGCGGCGTGACATGGCGGGCCATATCCTCCGTATACGAAACGGAACCAGTAGGTCCCGCCGATCAAGGACCATATTTGAATTTAGTTGCCGAGGGAGAACTGCAACTAGGTTCTCCTGGCTTACGTGCGTTACTTCATATGTGCCGTGTAACTGAAGGGGAGCAAGGGCGGGTCCGCGACGCCGATACAATTCGCTGGGGGCCGCGCACATTGGATATAGATATTTTGATTTACGGCGACGAAACAACCGACGAACCGGATTTGACCGTTCCGCACCGGGAACTCACGAACCGCGCGTTCGTGCTGGTTCCGCTCGCCGAAATCGCGCCGGATTGGGTTGTGCCGGGGACGAACCGCACGGTGGGCGCGCTTGCCGAAACCGCGCCGGGACGAGAGGAGGTGCGCGTTTGGCGATTTTCCGATACGAAGCGACCGATGTAACCGGCAAGGTGATGCGCGGCGCGATGGACGCCCCCAACGCGCAGGAGGTATCCCTGCGCCTGTCCGAAAAGGGCTACCGCTCCGTCAACGTGCTATCCGCCGCGTCGCAGGCGGCGGCGTCCGCGATGCCGGGCGCGCGGCCCGCGCCGGTCGCGGACGAGAACGCAAGCGGTGGGTGGACGTTCGGGCGCCCGCTTCGCCCGGAAGATCTGGGGATGTTTTTCCGGCAAATGTCGGCCCTGCTCCACGCGGGCTTCACGGTCGGCGCGGCCCTGTCGGACTTGGCGACGCGCACGCAAAACAAAACCCTGCGCGCATCGGTTGCGGCGATGGCGCGCGAGACCACGGGCGGCGGGTCGGTCGGCGCGTCGTTCGCCCGCAACGGAAACGGCGTGTTCCCGCCCCATGTCGTCGGCCTGGTCAGCGCGGGCGAGACGGGCGGTTTTCTGCCGTTCGCGTTCGAGGAGGCCGCGCTGTCGTCGGAGCAGGACGCCGCCCTGCGTCAGGGGATCTGGCTTCCCAAGTTCCTCGCGTGGCAGTCGGTCTGGTCGGTTATTTTGCTACAGCCGCTCGCGAACCGTCTGGGCCTGATTATGAGTTCCGGCATGGCGGGTCTAACGCGGGCGGGGCATGACCTCCTCTTTATCTGGATTCCCATCGGCCTGCTCGTCCATGTTCTTGCCGAAATCGCCGGTTGGGCATGGCGTCAACCCGCGCTTGCCGGGCAACGCGACCGCTTATCGCTCGCGGTTCCGGTCATGGCCCGGCTTGCCAAGATGCGCGCCCTTGCCGCGTTTACCCGAGTGCTTCGCCGCTTGCTCTTGTCCGGCGTGTCGGTCGAAACCGCGTATGTCGGCGCGGCGCGGTCGGTCCCGAACAGCGCATTGCGCGCCCGGCTTCTCGCGGGCGTCCCGCTTGTCCGCGCGGGACAGGGCTTGGACACCGCTATCGAATCCACGGGTATGCTGGACCACGACCCGGTTCAACTGCTCGTCACCGGTCAGAAAACCGGTCAATGGCCCGAAATGCTCGACCGTGTCACCGACTTCTACCAGGACGAGGCCCAGCGCGCTACCGAAAAAGCCAAGAAGGCGCAAAAACAGGTCGGCGTTCTTCTCACGATTGTCTCCAGCGGCTACGTGATGATTGTCGCAACCGTCGCCCCGATGAAGGCGGGCCTCGATCTTTCCGATAAATGGATGAACGGCGGCGGGTAGAACATGGTAGGTTTGGTTTGATGGGATAAAGCGCTATTGAATCAAACCTCGGCAAACCCAGTCGCACTCGCAAACAAACAACCATGCCAACCTTTTCTTACGACGCCAAAGACACCACGGGAAACAGCGTATCGGGCGTGATTGACGCGCCGGAAGCGCGCGGGGCCGCGAGCGTTCTGCGCGAGCAAGGGCTTTTCCCGTCGCGGATCGAACTGGCGAATATTAAGGCCCCGCGCGCTTCCAGCCCGGCGTCAGGCGATATACCAAGTGGTTTACCGCGACCGAGCGCCGCGCCCCTGCGCGTGGATGCGGCCCCGTTTCTCGTGTCGGTTCCCCTCCCCATTCTCGCGATGATGTACCGGCAGTTATCCACACTGATGAACGCGGGCGTCCCAATGGTGCAAACGCTGACGACGCTCGCCACGCAAACCTCGAACGGTCGCCTTAAAAGCATCCTGACCGAGTGCGCCGGGGCGGTGGGCGGCGGCGCGATGCTGTCCACGGTTTTCGAGCGCTACCCCGCCGTATTTACCGTTTTGCAGGTCGAACTGGTGCGCGCGGGCGAGGTCGGCGGCATGCTGGACCTGATGTGCAACCGCATTGCCGAATACCTGGAGCGCGAGGTGGAGATTCGCCGCAAACTCAAGCGCGAAACGCTCTACCCCAAGATCGTTTTGTCGGTCGCGTGGCTGGTCGGCGGCATCCTGATTTTCGTGCGCGCGGGCGGAACCGGCGGCGCACTCGGCTACCTCAAGGCGACCCTGGGACTTTTGGGCGGCTCGTTCGGCGTGTGGTGGCTCGCCCGCTACCTGAACCAGTTCCCGCAAGTCGGGGCTATCTGGGATCAGGTAAAAATGCTGATACCGGGCATGGGAGGCGTCGCCCGCAAATACGCGACCGCCCGCTTCACCCGCGCCCTCGGAACCCTCTACGCAGGCGGTATCCTGCTCCCGCGCGCGGTGGAAATCTCGGCGCGGGCATGCGGCAACCGCGCTATCGGACAGGCGATGCTCGCGAATATCAACACGCTCTACAGCGGCGGCGGCGTGAGCGGTATGCTCGCCCAAAGCGGCCTGCTTGCCCCTATCGCGGTTCAAATGGCGCAAACCGGCGAGCAAACCGGTAGCCTGGACCAGATGATGGACAAGGTGTCCGATTACCTGGAATCCGAAGCGGACGCCAAAGCGCACCAACTGGCAACCTTCGCCGGTGTCGCCGCCCTTGTCTTCGCCGCTATCGTGGTCGGCGCAATCGCGATTAGCATGTACGGCGGCATGTACGGAAACCTGATCAACGACGCCGGAACCGCGAAGTAGCCGTTTTGTGTTGTTCGTAGGCGTCTACTTGGCGGAAGACTAAATCGCTCGTGCCGCGCGGCACCCCCTCAAGGCCGGGGGCGGCCCAAGCCTAACGCTTGACCGTGTGTTTAAAAAACGAAAGGTCTTGCTGTTTTCCGCGCTGATGCGGAAAAACAGCAAGACCTTTCGTTCCTGAAATGACCGATCCAACGTAAGGTTGGTCCTCCCTGGAAGAGGGTGCCGCGCGGCAGGAGCGATTTAGTCTTCCGCCAAGTAGACGGCTACGCCAACACAATAACTACTTTGCGGTTCATTCGGACGGGCGGATGTCTTTTAGCATTAGGTCTACGGACACGCGGCCTCGGAACTCGTTTAGTTTGGGGGTGTAAGCGATGTCAACGTCGTCGCCCAAACCGAGGCGGTCGGCCCAGTCGCCGTTTTTGAACCAGATCGCTTTGAGCGCGTTTTGGGTTCCGGGGAGACGGATGTCGAGGCGAAGGGTATTGCCGTCTTTTCCCATGCGACCCCGGCCCAGGACGACCGCGCCGCGCGAGGCGAAGATGGGTTCGGCGTTTTCTCGACCGAACGGCGCGAGGCGCAGGAGGTCTTCCACGGTTTGGACCGACCACGCGGTTCCGTCTGGGGTTTCCTCGTCAATATCGAGGGTTGGAACGATGGGTTCGTCGGAGATGAAGTCGGCGGCGAGTTCATGCATTTTGTCGCGGAACGCCTGGAGATGTTCGTTCTTGACCGCGACCCCGGCGGACGCGGAATGCCCGCCGAACTTGCCCAGCATATCCGAGCAGGCATGCAGCGCCTGATGGAGATTGAACGCCCCCCAGGTTCGGGCGGACCCGTGCCACTCGTCGGCGTCGGGGTTGTACGACAGGATAAATGTCGGGTGGCCCGTTTGCTCGGCGATGCGGGTCGCGGCGACACCGACGACTCCCTTGCCCCACTTGGGACGGGCCAGAACCAGAACGCGCCGTCCTTCATGCTCCGACGATAGCGCGTCTTCGAGGGCCTCGGTCGTCACCCGGGCGGTTTCCTCGCGGCTTTTATCGTGGAGCGCGGCGAGTTGAACCGCCAATTGCTCGGCCTCATCGGGGTCGCGCGTGACCAGCAAACGGTACGCGAGGTCGGCGTCCTCCATACGCCCGGCAGCGTTAAGACGCGGCCCGAGGCGGAACGAAATGCTCTCCGTGTCGAGCGTTTGGTTCAGCATCCCCATCGAAAGGAGCAGGGCGTAGATGCCGGTTTTCTTCGCCTGCCCCAGCGCCTTCAAGCCATGCGCGACCAGAATGCGGTTTTCGCCCCGCAGGGGCGTGACATCGGCGACAGTTCCCAGCGCGACCAGATCCACAAAGTTGTTGCGGAACGCGATCCGGTGGTCCGGCTTGATCCGGGCGACAAGGGCGTCCAGCACCTTGAACGCTACTCCCGCCCCGCACAGCTCCTTGAACGGGGCGTCGCACCCTTCGATATAGGGGTTGACAACCGCGACTGCGTCGGGCAACGCGGGGCCGGGCCGGTGGTGGTCGGTGACGATAACATCAATTCCGAGCGTTTGCGCGTACGCGACCGGGGTGATTGCGCCCACCCCGCAGTCGGCGGTCAAGATCAGCGTTGCGCCTGCGTCGTGGGCGCGATCCACGCCCCCGGTTTGCAGGTCGTAGCCCTCGGTGCGCTTGGGAACATACCCGACCACATCCGCGCCCAGCGCGGTCAGGGCGCGCAAACAAACCGCCGCGCTGGTGACGCCATCCGCGTCATAGTCGCCATGGACGAAAATGCGCTCGTTAGTTTCCAGCGCGCGGGTCAAGCGGTCCACGGCCTTGTCCACATCCGGCAAACAATATGGGTCATGCAAATCGGACAGCGCGGGGTCCAAGAACAATCGCGCGTCTTCCACATCGCCGATACCGCGCCGTACCAAAAGCCGCGCGACAAGGGGCGACAGTTTTAGCGCGTCGGCGAGCGCTTGCACCGCGCTCTCGTCCGGCGCGTCCGCGATCCGCCACACAAACGACGGCGGGGCGGCGAGGGCGGGCGGGGCTTCGGGGGTACGTTCCAGCGGGGCGTTGAGGGTGTCCGACATATCGTTTTTATACCGGCGACAGACAGCAAACATCCAGGCAAACGCTTTAACCGCTTTTGTGTGCGTAGCGTTATGGAGTTCCTGCTACTCCATTGCCGCTATACGCACAAGGTTAATGACAAGCGTGTGGGTGAACCGACCATTACCCGTTTGAAAAATTTGTATTTTGTTGTTTGCGCCTTCCCTTGTGACGCCGATACCGTCTTTGTGAGGTTGAACTGAAATTATTTCGTTGAACGGAATACGTGCGCTTTCGCGGGAACCGGCAAAATACAGGTGTTTATTTGTAACCGCAAACCATCCGTGATCTTTCTCAGCCATTCCCCTTTCTTCAACTATAACCCCTTTTCGTTGCTCAACGTGGCTTTCAACATGCTTAGAATTGAAGTATTGATGTTGCGGTTCCGAATATCTTGTGGACTTACCTGACGTTTCAGAAACATGCTTCAGGTAAATTTCCTCCGCAATGTAGGTTGTTTGCGAAAATGCCCAGACAACTTGCTCGCCTTTTTGAAAGATAAAAGGCAGAGAAGTTGACGTTTGAAACGGTCTCGTTGGCACACGACCTTCCGTTACTTCGTTTAAAACACGCGCAAGTACAGCTTTTTTGGAAACCGGTGGTGAAAGAAAGTACTGTGTGTTGATGTTTAGGATAGAGGCAATCTCATATATCCTTAATTCTTCCCCGGCGGTCAAAATACCATCATCTAAAGCGGCGTCTACCCCTTTTTCCCATGCAGAGGTAACTAACTCGTTCGCTTTATCTGGTCCAACAAAGCCTTTGATACATAACTGACGAATGGTAGATTGTATATCCGTATTATTCGTGACATCAACAATTCCGATGCGAATCCGGTCATAGATCTCTTGAATCGCCTTTTGAGACTGGTCGGCGCACATACGATGTGCAGAACAAAGTAGCCCCGCGTCCTCTTTACAAAATCTACAAATACCCATTACTGCGCCCTTCCCTTGCTCTTGTCTTATCTGTTTCCTATCCGCAAAATTGCGTGTCACTTTCAAAACGGCAGGAACGTGGACTTTATGACAGTTATATTACGAAAAGGATCTTTCCTCCCACAGAAATTGTAAAGGAAAACGCCGGAAGCGAATCGCTTCCGGCGTTCTGCTGTCCGTCAAGCCGCCGTTACATGCGGCGCTTGCGGGGACGGACCGCGCCCGGTCCGGGAGGCGGCGCGGTAGATGCGCCGTTGCCGCCGATATAACCGCCGCCCGTAGTCGAGCCGCCGTCGCCGTTTGTGGTGGAGCGCGGGGTTGCGCCGGGGTTCGGGGCAGGGAAGGCGCGCGCGCCGCCGGTGCTGGTCGGGGCGGTTGTTGCGGGAGTGCGCGGGGCGGGAGCGGGACGCGGGGTTGACGACGGCGCGGAACCGCCGCCCGTTCCCGACGCAATAGCCTGGCCGCGCGCGCCGAAACGCTTTTGCCAGTCCACGACCAGCGGGGCGGCGTTGAAGATGGACGAGTACGTGCCGGACACGATGCCGATCAGGAGCGCAACGTTTAGCGGGCGAATTACCGGGCCGCCGAAGATGATCAGCGCGAGAAGCGTGATGATAACCGTGAAGCTCGTGTTGATCGAGCGCGTGAACGTTTCGTTGATACTGTCGTTGACGAGAGCGCCGAACTCGGACCGGTTGCCGCGCGCTTTCAGGTTTTCGCGGATACGGTCGAAGATGATAATGGTGTCGTGAACCGAAAATCCGATAACGGTCAGGGCGGCGGTAACGAAAAGGCTGTCCACCTTCCAGTTCAGCACATAGCCCAGAATCGAGAACACGCCGATCAGCACCAGAACGTCGTGGAGCATGGCGATGATCGCGCCCACACCAAACTTTAGACCGTTTGCAAACCCACCGATGGCGAACCGGAACGCGAGGTAGAACACGATAAACAGCGACGATAAGAGAACCGAGGTGAACGCGTTTCGGGTTAGTTCGTTCGAGATAGATGAGCCAATAGAACTGAACTCCTGCCGGGTCACGGCATCGTTCGGGAACGCGCTTTGCAGGCCGCTCACGAGACGGTCCGCATCGGCGTTCACAAGGTTCTTGCCGTTTTTCTGCGGCAGGCGAATGATGTACGTGTCGCCGCCCGCGATTTGCACAGCGGGGTCCGCGAAGCCCAAGCCGGAGACGGCCTTTTCGATCTCTTCGCGGTTGTGAAGTCGGTTCATGCTAACGGTCAGTTCCGACCCGCCTGTGAACTCAATCCCCTTCTTGAAGCCGCCGCCAAAGTAGAACGCCAAACCCGGGACGATAATCGCGAGCGACAGCGCGTACCATAAACCGCGCTTACCGACAATGTTGAAGTTCGGTTTCCACGACCGGTTGGCTCCCCACGCAGTCAGATTGGTTTGCGCGCCTGGCCGTACCAGAAGGAGTAGAAGCGTACGCGTGACCGTGATCGCCGTAAACATCGAGATGGCGACGCCGATAAGAAGCGTGAGCGCAAAGCCGCGCACCGGGCCGGTGCCGAAGTAGTACAGCAGGAGCGATGTCACCGCGGTACACATGTTTGAGTCGAAGATTGCGGAGAACGCGCGTTGAAAGCCCGATTCAATCGCCTGCTTGAGCGGTCTGCCGTCGCGTAGCTCTTCTTTGGTGCGCTCGAAGATCAGAACGTTCGCGTCAACCGCCATACCGACCGAAAGGATAAAGCCCGCGATACCCGGCAGGGTGAACGTGACCGGGATCAGCAGGAAAACGGCGTAGGTAAGAAGCGTGTAGATAACCAGAGCGAAACAGGCGACAAGGCCGGGCAACATGTAGTAGCCCGCCATAAACAGGATAACCGCGCCCAGACCGACCGCGCCTGCGGTGAAGCCGTGGCGGACCGCCTCGCTTCCAATCGTCGCCTCCACGGTCTGCTGTTGCACAATCTTGAGCGGAACCGGAAGCGCGCCGCCGTTCAGGTACGCGGCCAGTTCTTTGGCCTCGCGAAGCGTGCCGAACGGCCTGATCTGCGCCTTACCGTTCAGGATAGGCTCGTCAATGTTCGGGGCCATCAGGATGCGACCGTCGAGGTAAATCATCAAGATTTCCTGTGAGTGGTCACGGGTAAAGTTCGCGAACTTGGTGCGCCCTTCGCCGTTAAACCCTAACTCCACAAGCGCGCCGGTCCCGGTCGGATCAAGGTTAGAACCCGCCCCGCCCGGCGCAAGGTCGCGCCCAGTCAGTTCCAGGTTGGCTGCGCTCAGGAACGAATTGAAGTTTTTGAGTTCATCGGCGAGCGCGGGCAACTTCGCCGCGTCGGCGTCGGTGAGACGTACATCGGGTTTACCGCCCGAGACCGCGAGATCGCCGAGCGGAGCGGGAAGCGTGACATTTTTCGCCGTCTCGCCCCCTTTTGCGCTGTTTGCGAGTAGCTCGCCCAGCGCGGCGTTGATGTGGAACAGGTCGCGAAACACGGTTTTGCTCCGGGTATCGGTGACGGTGAAACTTTCGCGTTTTTTGCCATCATCGCCCGCCTGATTGATGTCGTAGCGTCCGTACGGGTTGCGCTGCGTCACCCAATCCTTGCTGTAGTAAAACTCCAACTGGGCGGTATTCTGCAATTGCTGCAAAATATCGTCGCGGTTGCGAACGGCGGGAATCTCGACCACGTACTGCTTGTCGCCTTTGGGCGTGATGATCGGTTCGGAAACGCCGTTCGCATTGACGCGGTTGTTAATCGTCGCCAGCACCGCGCGCTTGGACTCGTCATCCCATTTTTGACCTTTCGGCAACTTGTCGGTCTCGGCTTCGAGAACGACGCGCGCCCCGCCCTTGATGTCCAAACCCAGTCGGGGTCGGGCTAAAATGGCGGTCACAATGGCGCCGATGGTGAGGAGCGCAATAAGTGCGGCTAACTGTTGGGGCTTCAAAAAAACTTCCTCGACGGTAAAAATAACGAACGAAACGCTTGAAAATTTGGGGAGGTGCGCCGCGCGCGAACGAGACCGCAAAGGGGCGGCTCGCCCTGACAAAAAAACAACGCCGCCTGTCGGGCGGCGTCACGGCGGGCAATATAGTATACGGGCGCGGTTTAGGACTGTCAACCGGAAAGCAGGTGTTAGGTGTTAGGTGTTAGGTGTTAGGTGTTCTGAGAATGTCGCTTGGTTTGTGCGTTCCGTTCGGTATAGCCAGCAACACCCAACACCCAACACCCAACACCCAACACCCAACACCCAACA
>CAXUMS010000109.1:3015-16852 GCA_964252165.1 uncultured Armatimonadaceae bacterium | reverse complement strand
CCCCACGGGCGCGCGGGGGTGACCGAGCCCGCCGCGCGGCTCCGCCCACGCCGGACTGGCCCGCATCCGCGACCGGAACGCCGCGCTCTCTGAGCGCGCCGCGCAACGCCTGCGCCTGATTGTGGGTCCGGCACAGCGCGACCATGTCGCCCCAGCCGTAGCCGCCGCTCGCAATAAACCCGCGCATTTGGGCGGCGATTCCGTCCGCCTGCGCCCCATCGTCGTCGGCGACCGCAAGCGTGATATGGCCCGCGCCGGTACGAAATGCGCTCCACATCGCCGCGCCCTCGCCTGACGCGGCCCCGAACGCTTCCACCAGCGGCTGCTGTGAGCGATAGTTGACCGCAAGTTCGGCCCGCGCGCCGCCGGGAAAATCGCGCTCCCACCGGGACACATTGGCGGGCGACGCCCCGCGAAACGCGTAAATAGCCTGCCGCAGATCGCCCACCGCCCACAAACCCGCGCCGTTGTTTCGCGCGTCGCTCGAATCGCCGGTGAGGAGCCGCACCAGATGCGCGCCCGCGCGGTTGATGTCCTGGTACTCGTCCACCAGAACGTGCCGCCACCGGGCGCGTTCGGCTTCGAGAACGGCGACATCGCGACTCAGGAGGCGCAGGGCGCGCGCGATCAGGTCGCTGTAATCCAGCGCGCCGCGTTCGCGGAGCAGTTCCTCGTAAACGGCGTAAACGCCCGCGACCTCGCGCCACTTCTCGCGCAGTTCGCCGTCGTCAAGCGCGTCGGCGCGCGCGCGCAACTCGTCCGGCGATACTAACGTTTCCTTTTGCCGCCCGATGGCTCCGAGAATATCGCGGAACGGGAACGTCGGATCGTGGAGGTAGGCGAGCGTGGACAACGGCAGATCGGTAATGCGCTGTTCCAGCAGGGCGAACGCCTCCGCACGGTTCAGCAAGATCGGCGACGGCGGCAGGTCCGCTTCCTTCCAGTAGCGGCGCAGTAGTTCCAGACCGTATGCGTGGAACGTGCCAATCGTCGCGCGCCGGGCTGCCTCCGGCGACTGCGCGGCGATCCGCTCGCGCATCTCGCGGGCGGCCTTGCGGCTGAACGTGAGCAAGAGCAAGTTTTCGGGCCGGACGCCCAATTTTTCCGTGAGATAAAGCACGCGCGCGACCAGGGTTCGCGTTTTGCCGGTTCCCGGTCCGGCCCCGACAAGAAGCGGCCCGGTCGGGGCCTCGGCGGCGCGACGCTGAGAATCATCGGGCGGGACCGGCGGCGGGGCGGGAAGAGCAACGTCGTCGGCCACAAACGCCCCCAGATCAACGCCGTTAGCGGGTTCGTGCTGCGTCAGGGCTTCCGTGAGTTGGGCGTAGACGAGCGAGACGGGAACCTGCAAACGGTCCGCGATAGCGGAGGCGGTCAGGCCGTCCTCGGTGAACAGTTTCTGCGCAATCCGGGCCGGAAGCAAAAACTCGCGCGCGAACACGTTGGCTTCGGTTTCGCGCCGGGCGCGCGGACCGTAGCCGACAACCGCTTCGTTTGCGGCTTGCGCGGCGGTTCCGCCCGCGCTTTCGTCCAGGTCCGACTCGTAACAGTAATAGCCGGATAATGGAGAGCCGTCGTCCTGCGGCTCGCTTCGTTTGTAGTGAAGGTGCAGATGCCCGAGTTCGTGGGCGACCAGCACGTTTTTCTGGCGCGTGGGGGCGTCGCCGCGCACCCAGACCGCGCCCATTTCCACGTCTAATACCGCCCGCGCGCCGAACAAAAGTGAATCGCCGGGCGGCAAATCGTCGCGCAAAAGCCCGGCGCGGTCCAGCGCGGCGGCAAGCGCGGCGGGCGCGTTATGAGCGGCGTCGTCGCCGAGCGTATCTCGCACGGCGCGCGCCCCCTGCCGCGCCCGTTCCCAGCCATCCCTGCTTGCCGCGCCGGGTTGCGTCACGCGCTATCGCCGCCGCTGTTGCGCCCGTAGCGCGCGCGCGTTTCCGGCGACAATGTCTTATCGGAGGCGACCGCGCTCCCAAAATCCGACGCTTCGCCCGCTTCCGGTCGGGTTTCGCTGCTGAAACTCGCGCCGCGCGCCATTTGCGGTCCGCCCGCCTGGAGGTACGCGCTGATCTCGTCCGCCCCGCGCCCAAGCGCCTCGGCAAGATCGTGGATAAGCGCGGCGGGCAGGCTCGCGAACGCGAACATACGGCGTTGCAGTTTGGCGACATACGGCGTGGTCAGTCCGAGTCGGGCCGCGAGCAAGGCGGGCGTCAGGCCACGCGCCGCCGCCGCGTCGAGCAGGCTTGCGAGGGGCGCGCATTCCACAACGGCTACCGTCTTTTCCGCCCGGTACGCGCGAAGCGCGCTTAGGCCGATCTCGCGAACCCGCATGGTTTGCGCCGTGTCCGAGGGAACCGCATACGTCGTCTCGTTTTCCTGCGCCCATTGACGCGCCGCAAACCGCGCAATCTCGCCCGCCTGACGGGGGTAGCGCGCCATCCAGGCCGCGACATCGCCCGATGCGCCGTCGCCCGCCGTCGCGAACGCCATCACAATCTCCTCGGCGTCCGCATCATTCGTTTCTCTGTTTTTTATTCGAGCGTCCATAATAATCTTCCCGTTACCGCCGTTCCCTATGCAAACCCCGCCAACACCCAACACCCAACACCCAACACCCAGCGCCCACGTCGTTACCCGCTCCACGTTCGCAGTTTCGCCTCCGCCCGGCGCAAATAGTTTCGCACCGAACGGCCCGTCACCCCCAGGGCCTTCGCCACTGTGGGGCGGTCCGGGTCGTCGCTTTCTTCCGGCAAGCCCACCACATATCGGAGGTAAATGGCGGTTCGCTCTTCGTCTTTCAAAAGCGCAATCGCCTCTTTATTCTCCGCTAAAATGTCCGGGCCGGGCGCGTCATCCCGCAACCTGCCGAAAATGCCCTCGCTTCCCGCATCCGTGTCGCCGCTTCCGTCCGCAGGTTCGTCGCCGGGCCGCAACTCCGCATCCTGTATCGCCTGACGTTTCGCGGCAAGGTTCGCCAGTCTGCGGTCCAAACACACCCAGAAGCGCACTTCCCAGAATTCCGCCCGCGCGTCCGTGCAAAACAACTCGCCGCATAAATATGCGTACAAATCGCGCGCGCAGTCTTCGGCCTCGGCGGGCGTCAGTCGCCATTTGGCAAGTTCGCGGCTCACATGCCCCGCCGTGCGCTCGATCAAAACCTCGACCAATCCGTCTGCGGTCGCCGTGTCGTTTTCGAGAATAGCCCCGCGCACAAAATACGCCAGCGTTTCCTCGCGAAGCCTGAGCGGATCGCTCGCCCCGCGCGAGGTCAAAAGACGTTCGCGACGCACCCGCGCGGGCGTTTGCAACAGCGCCGCGATTTCAGTTTCCACGCTCGCCTCGCGGCGGTACGGTTCGCCCGAGTCGCGCCGCGTTCGGGTCAGCGGTCGCAGAAACGGCGCGGCGGCGGGGCGTTTTGCTGTTGTCGGGGCGATGTGCGGCATCAAAACGCCGTTTTCGCTGTGTATACGTTCCCGCTCCGCCGGTGCGGTTTCCGCTTCATTCATCGGTGTTACTTCCGGGCCGGGCCGCAACCCGGAAAAGGGGATTTCCTTTTTTATGATACGCCATCGGCAGCGGCGGAACCTTTTCCCGGTCACAATCGGCGCGCGAATGACGTATCATAAAAAACGCCGAACCTGTCGTCTACGCTTGGCGCGATTATTATGAAGCGTTTTGCGGCGGCGGTAGTCTAACGCTTCAAGCGACAGGCGACGCCCGCCCGCGCAAAAGCCTGCGGCGACGCCGCGCGCCCCTGCGCCTCCTGATTCCTTTTTTCGGTTTTATCTACTCGACTTTTATCTTTTCACCGCATTTCGCGCCGAATGATTCCGCGTCTCCCTTACGCCCCTTTTTGCGCCGGTTGCGGCTTATTTTAACGCTCTCGTTTTTCTGTCAAGGAGTGGTTTCTTGAGTTTTACCTCGAAGTTTTCGCGCGTACTGCCGCGCGCCGCGTTTAGCGCGGCGGCGATGAGTTTGCTGATCGTCGCCGGGTGCGGCGGCGGCGGCGGCGACACCGTAGTCCCTTCGCCGTCTCCGTCCCCGTCGGTTGGCGTGGGCCGTGTCGTCCCGCAACCCGGCTGGAGCGTCAATTCGCAGAAAGCCGTGCAAACGCAACGCAAGTGGACCATTCTCGTCTATATGAACGGCGCGAACGATCTGGAGCAGTACGGTTCGCTCAACGTCAACCAGATGGAGCAGTTCGGCGGCGACCCGAATGTGAATGTCGTCGTGCAGTTCAAGCGAATTTCAAATCAGTACGACAACAGCGACGGCGACTGGGCCGGAACGCGCCGCTACGAGGTGACGAAAGACACCAACAATAGCGCGATCAAATCCACCCTCCTTAGCCAGCGCGATGACGCTGATATGGGCCGCCCGTCCACGCTTCAGGAGTTTGTTCGCTGGGGTCTCGCAACGTATCCCGCCGACAAGGTCGCGCTGGTGCTGTGGAACCACGGGGCCGGATGGCGCACGCAAAAACTCACCAAAACCAGCGTCACGCGCGGCGTTTCCTATGACGATGTGACCGATCATCATATTGATACCATCCAAATTCCCGCCGCGATGAACATTGATCGCAAATGGGACCTGCTGATTTTCGATGCGTCGCTGATGCAGATGGCGGAGGTCGCGTACGAGTTGCGCGATCAGGCCGGATACATTGTCGGGTCGGAAGAATCGCCGCCCGGCGAGGGCTACAAATATGATCTGTGGCTCGGGCCTTTAACGAAAACGCCGACCATGAGCGGCGTGGATCTGGGGAAACTGATCGCGCAGTCCACGTTCGACGGCTACGGGGCGGACTCGGAAATCACGCAGTCCGTGATCGACACTTCGCGCGTTCCGGCGGTCGCGACCGCGATCAACAGTCTGGGCGATGCGCTCCTGAAGGCCAAAGGGCAGTGGGGCGAGCAGATCGCGTTCGCGCGTGACAACGCGGAAAACTACGCGTACTCGGAAAACAAGGACATCCTGGATTTCGTGCGCCTGCTGACCGAAAACCCCTCCGGGTCGCAAACCCCGCGCGTCAACGACGCGGGCGTCCTTGCCGCCTGCGCGCAGGTCAAATTGGCGCTCGGGTCCGCGATCGTGAAAAACGTGAACGGTTCCCAGCACCCGCGTTCGAACGGGCAAAGCATTCTGCTGTGCAGCCCCAACCTGTACCGACGCCTCGACATCGAACAGGCCGACGGTTTCGGGCAGCGGTACGGCGAACTCGCGATGACCAAAGCCGCCCCCCGCTGGCAGGCGTTCCTGACCGAAGGCCCGCCGTAACTCCTTTGCGCCCAACCGCGCGCCCGTAAAAAGTTCCTGGGGTTAGAACCGCCTGCGCGACCTGCTAAGATAGCAGGCCGAGCAGGCGGTTTTGGTTTGCGCGAAAAAACAATTTTTTCGATTGCTTGCAAAGCGCACATCTGTGCTATAATGCCATCAACGCAGTGTTTTAGAACACTGCAACAGTGATAAGAACACGACGCATGCGGGCGCAACCTACGCCCTTGCCCTTCTCAGTTGAAGCGCGATCAATGACGACGGACACCACAACTTCATCACGGCGACGGCGAGCGGCGGCGGCGAACGTGACCGTTGCGGCGCGGCCTACTAAAATGCAAAGCGTCCGCGCGCGCCTGACCGAACTCGCCCACGATCTGGGACCGGGCGCGAAGCTGCCGACCGTGGTGCAGTTGCGCGACCGATTGGGCGTCAGTGTCGCCACGCTCAATACGGCTTTGGGCGATCTGGAAGGGCAAGGCGTACTAAATCGTCGGCACGGCGTCGGTATCTATGTTTCGCCGCGCCTTCTTCACCGCTCCATCGCGCTCGTCTGCGACCCGTCGTTTTTCCAAAGCGTGGGGGCGTCGCCCTTCTGGGGATCGCTGGTTGAACACGCCCGCGCCCGGGCCGCCGCCCATGATGAGGCGTTTACGCTCCACTTCGCCCAGCCCTCCCCCCTTGTTCCCGTATTCGCCCAAACTGCCGTTGCCCCCGGCGACGCGGGCGGGTTATCCGGCGGCGCGGAATGGTCGCGTCCCGCCGCCCCGCCCGTCGCGCTGGGCGAGAGTTTAGCCGCCGATATCGCGGGCGGGCGCCTTGATGGCGTTATCGGCATCGGTCTCGGCCTCGATATCGCCCGGTGGATTGAATCCCAGCCCGCACGCACGCCGCTTACCACATTCGCCGGGCCGTCCCGCCGCATTGTGGTCGTGGACAGCGCCGCGCTGGTTCGCATGGCGGTCGAACAACTCGCCGCTCAGGGGTGCAAGCGTATCGCGCTGTGGTCTCCGATCGCGCCCGCCCGCCCGAACAATGCGGCCCCTTCGTCGTGGAGCGAGAGTTCAGGCCGCATCGCCTTTCGAGAAACGCTCGCCCGGTGCGGTCTTCCCTTCGATCCCGCCCTTGTGCGGGAGAACATCGAGCGCGCCCAGAGCGCATGGGACGCGGGCAAGGCCGTTGTTTCCGAAACGCACCAGCAGCAAGGCTATAAAACCGCGCTCGCGGTGTTCGCATCCGCGGAAAACGCGCCTGGGGGCGTGGCGGCGCCGCCGGACGGCGTGGTTATCACCGATGACATGATGACGCTGGGCGCGCTCGCCGCTTTGCAAAATCAGGGGATTGCGCCGGGCCGTGATGTCCGTATCGCGTCTCACGCCAACATCGGCTCGCCCGCGCTTTTGGGACGCGAAAGCGACCTCACGCTTATCGAATTTGATTCCTCCGAGGTGGTCGTCGCTCTTTTCGATTTGCTCGAAGCCGCGATGCTGCGCGGCGATAGTTACGCTCCCTTTGATGATCGTAGCGACAGCATCCTAACGCCCGAGGTAGTGGTATCGCTCCAGCCCCGGTTGCGCAACGAGTAGCGCGGCCCCCCAACTCGACTATTTCCGCATGCGAAACGGGGGCGTTCTAAAAGCGTTCCGCGACGCGCGCACCGACCGACACGTTCTCGTCAACCGTGCGGCGCAACCAGCAACGATGTCGTTGCGCCTTTGTCCTACGAAAGGATTTAATATGTCCGCTTCTTCTCCGCGCCCAAATGGCGCGCCGCATCGCTCCGCGTTTACCCTGATCGAATTGCTTGTTGTAATTGCGATTATCGCCATTCTCGCGGCGATTCTGTTCCCGGTTTTTGCGCAGGCTCGCGCCAAAGCCCGCCAGGTATCGTCGTTGTCGAACATGAAGCAGATTGGCCTTGCGGTTATTCAGTACACGCAGGACTACGACGAGGTGTATCCGACTACCGGCTTGTATTCGGTTGCGGATTGGGGCAACCCGCTCGGTTCGGCGGGCTGGTACTGGGCGTACCGGGTCCAACCCTATGCCAAAAGCGCCGCTCTTTTCTGGGCGCCGAGCGATAGCGGCGGCTCGTTCGATTGGTGCGGCGATACTAACTGCTACACCGGGCCGCGCCTCAGCTACGCCGCGAACGCTTTGATGGGCGGCATACCCAACTGGCCCGATAACACCGCCGCTGGCCCCTTCGCGATTGATAATCAGGATTGGTTCGGTCAAGGATGGTATCCGAGATCGAATGGCGACGGCGTTCCGCTCGGCAAGGTAAACCGCCCCGCCGACAGCATCATGCTTGCCGAGAAATTCGCGGATACCGTGGAGAAAACCCCCGATATGAAATGGCTTGGCAACAACACGGCGGCGATCTGGCCGACCAACGTGTATTTGTGGGACAGCAACGGAAACGACACCGGTTCGTGGCCCTACGCGGCCAGCGGTTCGGGTATCCCGAATGGCGCGCGCCCCGATACCAAACCGTATCCCCTCGGTCGGCAGGGCGGCTGCCCGGATCGCACCTCCTCGCTGACCAACTTCGTGTTCTGCGATGGTCATGTCAAGGCCATGAAATCATCCGCGACAAACCCCGACGGGCTAAACCGCCCGCAGGACAACCTGTGGAACGCTCTCCGCAAATAAGCGCGTGAACCGCCGACGCTTCCTTTGGCGTTTCCTTCGTCAAAGGAAGCGTTGTCGCTCCCGTTACGCTTGAAGGAATTAACCATGAAAACCGTTATTTCGCCCCGATTGCGCTGCTGGATTGGCGTCGCCGCAGGTGTTGTCATCTTCGCCTCGGCGGGGTGCAGCGAAAAAGGCGCATCGCCCGCGCAACAAGCCGAATTAAAGCAAGGGTTTGACAACCGTACCAGCGACATGAGTAAACTGCCGCCGGAGGTGCGTGAGCGTATGAAAGGGTACGCCGCCTCCGGCGCGCCGAACTCTAATCCCGTCAAATCCGCCCCTGCAACGCCGCCCAAGTAAAGGAGCCGGTGCTGCTTGCTATTTGCGTTTTTCAATTCAACGACCCGTTAACATGGCGGCCCAATTCCGCTCGCTGTCACCGCCGCGACCGCGCCGTAAGGAAAATCGTACCGGGCGCAGGGGATTGGGGCGACGAAGTTTAACTAAACGTTTATGACCACTGACCGTGTGACCACGCTACGATGCGAATACGCCGAGAACCCGCTTGGCATTGATGAAATGCGACCGCGTTTATGGTGGCGGTTGGAAACCGAGGGCGCGGACGGGCGGCGCGGGGCCGCCCAGGCGGCATATCGCGTCTGTGTGGCGCGCTCGCCGGAACTGCTGGCGGACGGCGAAAACCCGGATCTTTGGGATTCGGGGCGGGTAGACGGAGGCGCGGAGGTTTCCGTCGCGTACGATGGCGCGCCTCTTGGTACGGGCGAACGGGCGTACTGGACCGTCACCGTTTGGAACGAGCAAGGGGAAGCGATTCACGCGGACGGCGCGCCCGCGTGGTGGGAAGCCGCGATGCTGACGCCGGAGGTGTGGCGGGCGGCGGAGTGGATCGGCGCGCCGTGGTCGGGCGGGGCGCAGACCGCAAGTCCCTGCCCGTATCTGCGACGCTCGTTTGAGGCGCCGTCCGGCGTTTTACGTTCGGCGCGTTTGTACGTCACTGCTTTGGGCTTGTACGAGTTCCGCTTGAACGGCGCGCGGGTCGGGCAGGATGAACTCGCGCCCGGCTGGACCGACTACACTAAGCGTCTTCGGCATCAAACGTACGATGTAAAAGAGTTAATCCGGCCTGGCGAGGAAAATGTCGCGGGCGCGATTCTGGGCGACGGCTGGTATTCCGGTCATGTCGGCTGGCTCGCCCGGCAAAACTACGGCGACCGCCCGCGCCTGCTCGCCCGCCTGTTCTTGCAGTACGAGAACAATCCGCAGGGTCAGGAATGGACGCTGAACACCGACGGGGCGTGGACGGTTTCGCCTGGTCCTATCCTGGAAGCCGATTTGCTGATGGGCGAAACGTACGACGCCCGCCGCGAGATGCTGGGCTGGGACGCTCCCCATTACGTACCGGCGCACGGAACGCGCTGGGAGCCGGTGGAAACGTTCGGTCAGCCCACGCAAAACATCATCGCGCCGACCGGCCCGCCCGTTCGCGCGACGCAGGAACTGCATCCGGTCGGACCGCCCACGGTTATCGCCAAATGGCCCGAGCCGGATTATATCTTCGACTTGGGGCAGAACATGGTCGGGCGCGTTCGGCTCAAGGTCCGTGGCGCGGCGGGAACTACCATTCGCCTGCGGTTCGGCGAGGTTGTGAACCCGAACGGCACGCTGTATACGGCGAACCTGCGCTCGGCCCGGCAAACCGACTATTACACTTGTAAAGGCGACCCGGACGGCGAGGTTTTCGAGCCGCGCTTCACGTTCCACGGCTTCCGCTATGTTGAGATACTGGGCGCGACCGCGCCGCCCGTTGCGGACGATCTGGTGGGCGTCGTTTTGCACTCGGACACGCCAAAAACCGGCGAATGGGACTGCTCCGACCCGCTAATCAACCAGTTCATGCGGAACGTGGACTGGGGGCAAAGGGGCAACTTCGTGGATGTGCCGACCGACTGTCCCCAGCGCGATGAGCGTTTGGGCTGGACCGGCGACGCGCAGGTGTTTATCCGTACCGCAACGTGCAACCGCGACGTCGCCGGGTTCTTCAATAAGTGGATAGACGACCTGTACGACGCGCAAAGCGCGGAAGGCGCGTTGCCGCCGGTCGCGCCCAACACGGGCGCGAACATCGGGCCGGACGGCGGACCGGCGTGGTCGGATGCGGGTGTGATCTGCCCCTGGGTGTTGTTCCAGCGGTACGGCGATGCACGCTTGCTGGCCCGTCATTATGATAACATGGCGCGGTTTATCGGCTACCTCGAAAGATCGAGCCGCGACTATATACGGCACTACGACGGTCATACCAGCTTCGGCGGGTTCGGCGACTGGCTGTCCATCAACGCGGAAACGCCGCGCGACCTGATCGGAACCGCGTTTTTCGCCCATGTCACCGGCCTGATGGCGCGGGTGGCGGAAACGCTGGGCAAAACTGAGGATGCGGACCGCTACCGCGCCCTCCGCGCCCATGTTGTCGCCGCGTTCAATAACCGCTTTGTCACGCCTGCGGGCGTGGTCGCGGGCGGAACCCAAACCGCGTATGTTCTCGCGCTTTACTTCGATTTGCTCCCGGACGCCGTGCGCCCCGCCGCCGCCCACGAACTCGCGCGTGACATCGAGCGGCGCGGCTACAAACTGTCCACGGGCTTCGTCGGGTCGCCGTACCTGAACCATGTTTTGACAAGCGTGGGCCGCGTGGATATTGCCTACCGCTTGTTGTTCCAGAAGGATTGGCCGTCGTGGTTGTATGCGGTCACGCAGGGCGCGACCACGATCTGGGAGCGGTGGGACGGCTGGACGCACGACAAGGGCTTTCAGGACGTGTCCATGAACTCGTTCAACCACTACGCGTACGGCGCAGTCGCGGACTGGCTGTATGCAAGCGTTGCGGGCATCAACATAGACGAAACTGACGATGCGCACCCCGCGTATCAGCGCCTCATTCTGCGCCCGCACCCGTACGCGACCGGCGGCGCGGCGGGAAGCGTGGAACCGCCCACACTCGACTATGCCCGCGCCGCACTCCAAAGCGTCAACGGTAAGATCGAAAGCCACTGGCGCAAAGGCGATATGGCGACCGGCGAGCCGCTTTTAACCTGGGACGTGACCATCCCGCCGAACGCAACCGCGACGGTATATGTGCCGCTCGCAACCCCAACCGCAAAAGTTCTTGAAGCGGGCGTGAACGCGGACGGCACGGCGGGCTTACGGTTCGTGTCCCGCGACGACCATTCCGCCATTTACGAGGCGGTCTCCGGGAGGTATCGGTTTACGACGCTGACATAGTGCAAGATGGTGGGGGAGAATGGGCGGATTAACCCGTTCATCCTCCCCAACCGATAACCTGAAGCCGTTCTACCCGCCGAGCCACGCCAGCGTTTCCGCGAAAGGCCGCTCTTCCAGCGCGCCGAAAAGCGGGTGACGGCCCAGCTTGGCTTTGGTTGTCGCGGGCGAGGACAGGCCGCACAAAAAACGCGCGGCCTGACGCGGCTCGCCGAGGGCTTCGGGGTGCGCGATTTGTAGTAGAGATACGTCGCTTTTGATGTCGGGCGGAAGCGGGGCGGGGGGGCGGGGCGGCGGCAGAACCTGCGCTCTCCCCGTCAGGCAGAAGCCGCAATGCCCGCACGGGTCCGGGCGGGTTTCGCCGAAGTAGGCGTTCAAAAAGTTCGTCTGGCAGCCGTCGTGTGTGACCAATTCGAGGACTTTTCGCAACCGCGCGATCTCGGCGGTTTCGCGTCCGTGGAAGCGCGCGACCATCTCGCCGATAAGAGCCTCGGCGTCCTCGGCGGGGCGTTCGCGGTAGTAGCGCGAGCGGGCGTCGGACGCGCGCAGTTCGATCAAGCCGCGTTCCGCGCACACATCGAGCGCGCGCACGATCCGTTTGCGCTCCTGACCGAGCGCGGCGGCGGCCTCGTCCGGGTTCAGGGCGTACCATGTCCGGCCCCGTCGCGCGGCTCCAAACAGGTCGGAAACCAGTTGCGCGGGCGCGGTTCCGCTTCCAAACACCTCGGCGACCTTTTCCGGCGACTGCCCTTCCTGCGGGCGAAACTCGTAGCCCGCGTAAAACGGCGTTCCCTGCCGCAACACGCCGCCGAGTTCCAGGTACGTTAAAATGGTTCGGATCACGATCTGCTTGATGTCGTAGCGGTTCGACCAGTCGTACAACCCGACATCGAACTCCGGGCCGAGCGCGAGCAAGTCGTTTATCATCGCGGTCAAAGCGGCTTCGGTCGGCGTATCGCCGAACGCGAAGTTTTCCAGCGTAGGCGCGTCGTCCGGGCAGGCGAGCATTTCCACCGTGGACGGTCTGCCGTCACGGCCCGCGCGCCCGATCTCCTGCGAGTACGATTCCAGCGACTTTGGCAGGTTGTAATGGTAGACATAGCGCACATCGCTTTTGTCAATGCCCATGCCGAACGCGATAGTCGCGACCACGATACCCGCGCCCGACGCCATCCATTCGTCCTGCACCTCGCCGCGCAGGTCGCCGTCCATACCGGCATGGTAGGCGCGGGCGGGAAGGCCCGCATCGGCCAGCATTTTGGCGACCCGCTCGGCGGTTTTCTGCAATGTCACATACACAATGGTCGGGCCGGGCGGACGCTTTTCCAAACGCGCGAGCAAAAGGGCGTCGCGCTTTTCCGATGATACGGGCGTGGTCGCGAGGCGCAGGTTTTGCCGGTAAAAGCCGGTCACGACCGCGTCGGCGTCGGTAATCGCGAACGCTTTTTGAATGTCGCGCACAACCGACGGCGTTGCAGTCGCTGTCAGCGCAAGGACGCGTTCCGCCCCTAAATCGCGCGCGGCCTCGGCGAGTTTCAGGTAATCGGGCCGGAAATTATGTCCCCATTCCGAGATACAGTGCGCCTCGTCAATCGCGAACAGGGCGATCTTGATGCGTCCCAGTTGCGCGAGAAACCGCTCGTTGTTGAACCGCTCCGGCGCGACATACAAGAGTTTCAACTCGCCCGCGTTCAGTTTGTCGTTGATGATTTTGGACTCGTCCCACGACAGCGATGAATCCAGCCGGGCAGCCGAAACGCCTTTGCGCGTCAAAAAGTCAATCTGGTCTTTCATCAGCGCGATCAGCGGCGACACGACCACGGTAACGCCATCCAAGGCGAGCGCGGGCAACTGATACGTCAGCGATTTGCCGCCGCCCGTCGGGAACACGGCAAGGCACGACCGCCCGGCAAGCAGGGCGTTTATCACGTCATCCTGACCGGGCCGGAAGTCGTCGAAGCCGAAATATTGTTTCAGCAATTCGTGCGGCGTTGGCGCGCTCCCGGGTTGCAAGGGCTTTGGGGTGTCAAGGGCGGCGTTTGGTGCGGACATAATTTATTATAACCAGTAGGGTGCAGGCGACCTGAAAACAGTAACAGCGCGAACACACGTAAAATGACAGCGAAAACAAAGCAAACAGTTTACCTATCCGTAATCACGGCCTCGGCCTCGATTTCCACCATCATATCCGGGTGAATCAAGGCGCGTACCTCGACCATTGTCGCGGCGGGGCGGATCGCGCCGAAAACCGCGCCGTGCGCGCGGCCCACGTCGTTGGCGTCGCGGGCGATATTTGTTACGTAGATGCGGGTGCGAACCACATCCGATAAACGCGCGCCCGCCCGGGCGAGCGCGACCTCGACCGCGCGAAGCGTTTGCACGGTTTGCTCGCGGGCGTACCCGGTAATCGTTCCGGCGTCGTTTATTGCCGTGCAACCGGACACGTAAACGACATTCCCAACGCGCACCGCACGCGAATAACCGAACGTTTCCTCCCACGGCCCGCCGCTCCCAAAGTTCCGGCGCGCATTGTTTGTTTCTATTAGGTTATCGTCGCTCATAGCGTTTCCCACGCTGGGCGCTCGTTTACATGGCCGTCTAACTGCTGTGTCAACCAGTGGGCGACGTCGGC
>CAXUMS010000109.1:2176-3005 GCA_964252165.1 uncultured Armatimonadaceae bacterium | reverse complement strand
GAGGCTGTCCTCACTGATTTCGTGCGCCATAGGGTACTCGCGGTACGTCAGCGAAGCCGGAAGCTTCTCCAAATTTTCCTTGATGGCGCGACCGTCCGCTATCGGCAGAACCGTATCGTACAAACCGTGAACGGCTAAAATGGGCAGACCCCGCAGGGCGTCGTCGCTCGCGCGGCGGGCGAGGGTCGGCGCGATCAAACGCCCGCTCATCGCGACCACGCCCGCTACCGCACTCGGCTCGTTCAGTGCGGTAAACAAACTCATGATCGCGCCCTGCGAGAAACCGGCAAGAAAAATGCGCGCCGGGTCGGCGCCGTACGCCTCCGCCGCCTCGCCCAGAAACCGCAACAAGGTCTGCCGACTAATCTCCGCCGTGGCGTCGTCGCCAATCGGACCCTGCGGCCCGAACGTGACCGGATACCAACCGTACTGGCCCGGCCCCAATGTTAGCGGTCCGCGCACGGAAACAACCAGAAATCGCCCGTCCAGATGCGATGCGAGACCAAACAAATCTCGCTCGTTGCTACGAACGCCGTGCAACAAAACCAAAAGCGGCGGCTTCCCCCCGCCCGGTGGAGCGATGGTCGGGGCCTGCACAAGATGTGTCAGGGCAAGACCGCTACTATATGTAATTGGCGTTAGCATAAATTCTATTCCGTTCTGTTCGTTTTTTCGTCTACTTGGCGGGGGCGTCTACGTTGTCGTAAGTCTAAATCGCTCAAGCCGCGCGGCTTGAGCGATTTAGTCAAACGATAACGTAGACGCCCCCGCCAAGAAACAAACTACAACTCGCCCGCTTTTACGTCGGGGCCGGATGCGCCGTCGGCGC
>CAXUMS010000109.1:0-2166 GCA_964252165.1 uncultured Armatimonadaceae bacterium | reverse complement strand
TCGCGCACCTCGCGCTCATCGGCCTCCTTGCCGACGCGGGCGCGACCGAAGGCCACGAGGCGTACGCGCTCGGCGGCATCGTTTGGGGCGGGGCGGGGCGCGGACACGATGATCTCGTTGCGGTCGGCATCGAGGCGCAGGAAGCGGCCTATCGAGATAAGCCTGCCGGTCTCGTCGTGGAGGCCGATAAGAACATCGGCGTAGGCAGCGAGGGAGATGGCGCGGACCGAGCGCGCGTTGAAATGCGCGGCGACCGGTGCGGTCAGCGTTTCCCAGCCCGCGCGCGGCGCGGGGCCGTCGGCGGCGATAAAAAGCGTCAGAACGCCGTCCGCGATTTCGGCATGGGCGACCGGCAGGCGAAGCGCGTTTGCGGCCCATAGGGTCAGGTGTTGCGGAACCGGCTCGCCCGTTCCGAGTGTCGCCCCGACCAGGGCGACGCCGTTCGCGGCGAACGCGCCGGGTCGCGCGAGGGTGAGCGCAATTTCCTGGGAGCCATCGAGGGCCTGCCCTAAACGGGTAAGTCGGCGGGTTTGGCGGAGCGCGGGCGGCTTGCGTCCGACAGTTTCCGGGACCGGCAGGGCGAGAACCCGCGCGCCGGTCGCGGCCCCCAAAACCGCGAGCAGGGGATCTATTTCCGGGCCGCGCGCAAGTGCGAGAATCAAATCCGGTCCCACCGCCTGCGCTTTGGCGACCTTGAGGCGGCGCGCGGCGGGACCCGCGACAAACCCGGTCGTGTCCACGATGGTTCGTTGCGACCCGCCGCGCCGCGCCCACGAAACCCCTTGCGCTGTCGCGGTGACGAGTTCCAGGGCGGCAAGGGCGGGGTTCAGCGCGCCCACGAAAAACTGCGCGGCGGGTCGAAGATCGTGGAGCTTCGCCATATCGCGCATGGCCCACGCGCCGCCGACCACGCCGGGCGGTCCGATCTCGGACTGTCCTATATCGGCGTCCACCACCGCGACCGCGCGCTCGCCAAACGCCCCGGCAAGCGCGCGGGCGGCAACGGTGGCGAACGTGGTTTTGCCCCGGTCGGTTTCGCCGATCAAAAGCGCGACGCCGCCCGTCGGCAAGTCGCGCAAAGCGGCGATACCCGCTTCCCATTCCGGCGGGGTCGTAAGGGGAGGAAGCGGAGCGCTATCGCGGGGCGGATACATCACGGCTTTATTGTAGCGCGAGTTCGCTACGACGCCCCGGATGCGGACGGCTTGGTGTCGGTCGCGACCGATGCAAACAAGCCGAACGCGCCCATCGCTACGAGAAACGCCTGCGCGCCCCGGTCCCGCCCGTCGCCATCGCCTCTCGTTTGGGCGCGCGACCGGGCAAACGCGAGCAGAGACGCGCCAAACGCGGCATCGGAGAGTAAATGCGCGCGCATCGGCAAAACGCGCAAAACGCCCCATTCGTAGCGGGTGAGCAGACTGTACGCAAGAACCGATGCCGCCGCGTTGTCTAAAAAGCGCGTCGTGCGCGCATCCCAGCCAAAAACGCGCGGGGCAGTGGGGAGCAGGGCGACGGTCAGGAAGTCAAGCGCGCCGTGGACGCGCGTGGAGAGGATTTTCATTGGGAATGACTTTCGGCAAAGTAATGCCTTTGTCGTACCCAGATAAAGAAAGCCGGAATTTGCCTGTTGCGGGCAAGGCTCAAAAACAGAAACGCCGCCCGCTTCGCTCCTACTGGCGAAACTCGGCGGCATCCGGTCAGCGTTTGCGACCGAACAACAAGGTTCAGCGCGCGACGCTCGGCGTGTGGAGTTTTTCTTCGGTGACTGATCGTTCGCAAATTTCGCGAACGTTCTCCGTGCATCGGGCGACGATTTGGCTATCCTTTTCGTTCGCCTCTTGGCAGCGCCGGTCTCCCAACCTCGCTTGTCGGAACCGTGTCGGGCGTGTTGCCCTGACCGTTTCTCTCTCGATGCTTGTTTATATAATACCACAAGAACGGCGCCTGTCGCCACGTAACGATTGGTGTGTGGACAGGGTTGCAAAGTGAGACTATCCGACAAAAAAGATACAATGTATACGTTATCTACCAAGTATGTGAACTAACGTTACAGAAAGGCAAATATTTTAGTCTTGTAAATGTCTCTTTATAGTTATGCTAAATTCAACATAAGTTCAGGTTAACGAGTGGCTCAAGCCCGCTCGCTACCGTGCGAAGCGCCGTGAT
>CAXUMS010000108.1:0-16928 GCA_964252165.1 uncultured Armatimonadaceae bacterium | reverse complement strand
GAAGATGCACGTTCCCGCCAGATACGCGGTCGCGTGCTTCGGGTTGAAGCGCACCCCGCCACGTCCCGCCGCAGCGAGGATTCGCCCCCAGTTCGGGTCGTTCCCAAACAGCGCGGTTTTCACGAGCGGCGACTCGGCGATCGTTTTCGCGACTTTACGCGCGTCGTCGAACGTTTCGGTTCCGGTGACGTGTACCGTAACTAGTTTCGTCGCCCCTTCGCCGTCCCGCGCGATCTCCTTCGCCAGATGAACACAGACCCCGGTCAGTATTTCCTGAAATGCCTGGTGATCCGCGGTGTTTGTATCCGTGATCACTGGGTTGCCTGCAGTGCCGGACGCCAGCACAAAGCAGGAATCGTTCGTGGAAGTATCGCCATCCACGGTCAAGCAGTTGAACGAAATCGCCGTCGCCGCGACCAGAGCGCTCCGCAACACATCCGGCGCGATCGCGATGTCGGTGGTAACAAAGCCAAGCATGGTCGCCATATTCGGGGCGATCATTCCGGAGCCTTTCGACATTCCACCGACGGTTACAACGACACCAGATTCGGGAAGCGTAAAGCGCAACGCGTACTCTTTCGTGAACGTGTCCGTGGTTAGGATGGCTTCCGCCGCTTCCGCCGCCGCCTCGGGCGAACTGTCCAGATGACTCGCCGCGTCTTTTATTCCCTGCGCAATAATCGCCATCGGAAGCGGCGTTCCGATAACTCCCGTAGATGCCGTCAGTACCGAACTGACCGGCACGCCCACCGCTTCCGCCGCCCATGCCGCCATCTGCCGATTGTCCCGCTCGCCTGGATCACCGTTTCCCGCGTTGGCGTTTCCGGCGTTGACGATGATCGCCTTCGCCGTGCCCCGCGCCGCCAGATTCGACTCGCTCCAATCGACACAGGGCGCGCGGACCACGTTCGTGGTAAAAACGCCCGCTGCCGTCGCTTCGCCTTCTGTACAAACCAACAGGCAGATATCGCGTCGTTTGCGCTTGATCCCGCATCGAATACCCGCCGCCTTAAATCCCTGCGGCGCGCAAACGCCACCGGTAATGACGGTAAGTTCCGGCATAGGAACCGCACTTGCGGTCGCTGAAACGATTTCGCTGTCCATTACGGCCACAGCCCTGTTCCTTCGAGGCCCTGCGTTTCGTCAAGCCCGCACATCAGGTTCATATTTTGCACCGCCTGCCCCGCCGCGCCCTTGACCAGATTGTCAATCACGGACGTGACCACGACGGTTCGGGTGCGCGCGTCCACTTTGGCCCCGATGTGGCAAAAATTCGAGCCGTATACGTCTTTGGTGGACGGGTAATCGTTGGCGTCGCGGACCACGACAAACGGAGCGTCGGCGTACTGTTTTCGGAGCGTGGCAAGAACCGTTTCCGTGGTGACGGCGTCGCTTACGGCGTGCGCGTAACAGGTGGTGAGAAGGCCGCGCGTCATCGGGACAAGGTGCGGCGTAAACGTGACGCGGATTTGATCCGGCGCGCCGTGAACGGACAACTCCTGCTCGATTTCGGGCGTGTGCCGGTGCGCGCCGCCGATGTTGTACGGGCGGGTCGCCTCGTTCGCCTCGGAGTAACGGTAGGACAGATCATTGCGCGCCCTGCCCGCGCCGCTGACGCCCGATTTCCCGTCAATCACGATACCGTGCGTTCCGATCAACTTTTCGCGCAACAATGGCGCAAGCGCGAGAATTGCGGAAGTCGGGTAGCAACCGGGATTTGCCACGAGGCGCGCGCCCGCGACATACTGCCGGTTCAGTTCGGGCAAGCCGTAAACCGCGCCCTCGTGGAGATACTGAGCGGCCTGATGCTCGATCTTGTACCATTCCTCGTACACGGTTTCATCGCGCAGTCGAAAGTCGGCGGACAGATCAATGACGCGCTTGCCCAGATCTAATATTTCGCCCGCCTGCGTCATCGCCGCGCCGGATTCCTGCGCGAGAAAAACCACATCGCAGTCGCGGGCGATCCGCACAATATCACGGCCCTCGCAAACGAGGCGTCCCGATGCGGTTCCCGCAAGGCCCGGAAACGCTTTGGCGAGCGGCTGCCCCAGGTTCGATTCGCTCGCGACGTGGAGAATTCGTACTCCCTGATGGCGCGATAAAAGACGGACCAGTTCGCCGCCCGCGTAGCCCGTAACCCCAATGATGCCTACGGAAACCATGTCTACCTCGTACCCTTTTCCCTGACCGCCGCCTGTTAAATGACAAAAGCCGCCGAAACCGCTGTTAATCGGCTCCGAAACGGCTTTCGCTCACATATTATTGGTTCAAACGCGCCGTTCTGCGTTTCACGCGCACGGCGCATCGTTTTCATTCGCCGCGACGTGTTTCTTATGCACACTTCGCGACGGGCAACGATACCCCCTTGCGGGATCGCCACGACGTTTTTCCGTCCGCTTTGGTCACACGGCTTTTAACCGCTCACCCAAATAATTGCATTGGGCGACGATTTTCTTCCTGCATCCGCTCTTGTCGTGGCTCAGTTGTTCGCGGAACAACGGAGTCGGCGAGGCGGAGCGGGTAAATTTTGCGGCGGCGGAAACTCCATTTGCTTTGCCCGCAGTATATCCGCGCCCCGCCCGCGCTGTCAAGGAAGCGAAGAACAACGCCGATTGCGCTGTTTTTGGCGGCATAAATCAAAGAAACGTGTCCGACCTGTTAAAAGCGCCAGTTCAACTTTTTGTTGCGCTGTGGCATAAATCAATGGGAGAGCGTTGTGGCTCAATATAAGGACGAAAGATGAGGTGGGCTTGTCATGGTGCGAAAGGCGCTGGCGCTTCTCATTCTGGGGGCGGTGGTGGTAGCGTTACTCGTGTATGTGTATCCGCATCACCCGTATATCGCTTGGGCGTTGCTCGGGTTTTCCTGGGCCTGTTTTCGCTTGACCCTGCGCGCCAAAGCGATGTTCGGTGGGCGCGAGGCGGAAAAAGGGGGACGACGGCGGCGAATACCGGGGACCGCGTCGGCTAAGGTCAAAGACCCGCCGCGCGCGTAGACGCATAGAACGGTTTGTAGGCTCACCTATAGCAGTGCATGAAGCGCGACCCGCAACGGTCGCGCTTCTTTTTTGGCGTATCAAGTGAAACTTGGGACCGCGTTTGGTGTCAGAATTGGTATCAGCGCGAGCGGTCAAACAGCCTGCGCCGAGCGTCGTGACCAAACTTCGATCGGACGCCGGTTGAAAAAGCAAGGGCCTGTTTTCTTTGTGAGCTACGGCCCCCGTTCGGGAACTAACGAGACGAAATCAATATATGAGTTTTGGGAATTCGACGGCTTGCGGCGTCCTATGGGCGCGTCGGGGGGTAGCGGCGGCGGCGGGTTTACTGGTTACGCTTTGCTTTAGCGGCAATGCGGCGCAGGCGTTCCCCAAGTTTTCGCAAAAGGAGAAAAAGCCCTGCTCGTACTGCCATGTCAATGCGTCGGGCGGCGGCAAGCGGAACGCGGCGGGGACGTGGTACAAGGCGCACGGGTTATCATTTGCCGGGTACACGCCGGAAAAAGCCGCGCAGGCGGCAGGCGGCGGTATCCCGACATCCTCCGGCAAGAAGCCCGCGACCGCAACAAAAAAACCGGGAGCGAAAAAACCCACCCCTCCGAAGCCCGCGAAAAAGAAGTAACAATGATACATCGCGCGCCCGAAAAATAGCCCTTATGGCGTCGCGACGCATGGATGATTTTGAACGCTTTCGAGACGGATTGATAAAGATGAAACGACAACTTTTCGCAGGCGTTTTGGCCCTGCTTTCCGTAAGCGCGGTGGGAATGGCGACCGGAACAACGCCGGTAGCGGCGCAAGCGGCCCCGCTGGTCAAAGCGCCCGTGCCGCCGCCCGTGCCGCCGGAGAAAATCGCGACCGACCGCATCAAAGATTTAACGCTGACCATTAAAGTCAAAGACGCGAATATGGACGAGTTGGAGAAGATCGGCGGCAGTTTCAAGCGGTCCTACTACTTCAAAAAGATGGTCGTCGTGTACAAGTACCCGAACAAAACGCGATTGGAAACCGGCGCGGCGGGCGTTAAAGGGTTGGTTATCTTTAACGGCGACACGCGCTATTTCCAAATCCCGTTCAAAAAGGGCAAGTCAAGCGTCGCGGGTCAGCCAGGTCAAAAGCAGAGCCTGATGAACATGGGCATTTTCGCGACCGATTTTCTGGCGACTGACTGGGAAGCCAAGTACAACCGGCGTGAGGGTAACCTCGTCGTTTACACGCTCTGGCAACGCAACTCGGATAACACGTCGCACGAGATTATTTGGGTGAACCCCAAAACCGCCATTATCGAGCGGCGGCAAACGTGGAGCGGCGACAACAAGTTCAAGATGGAAACCCGCTACAAAAACGCGCGCGAGGTGCGGCCCGGTATCTTCCTGCCCACGATTATCGAGGTTTGGAACGCGCAGGGCAAGAAAGGCGCGACGCAGACGGTCGAGGACATCAAGGTGAACCTCGGCGTCAGCGACGATCAATTCTCGACCCCGTGACGCACGTTCCCCCGACGCCGCTTCCGGTCGCCGCAACACGCGGCGACCACCCGCACGATAAGGCCGTCCCCGCCTATTCCCGGACGGCCTTTGTTTTGCTCGCTTGCTTAACCGTGTTTCGCCTTGTCTACGCGTCGCAAACCGGTTTGGCGCAGGACGAGGCGCATTACTGGCAGTGGAGCCGACACCTCGATATAGGCTACTACGATCAAGGACCGGGCGTCGCCTACGTGATCCGTTTGGGAACGCTGTTATTTGGCGACACGCCACTCGGCGTTCGTTTCCCCGGCGTTTTGCTCGCGGGCGGAACCGGCCTGCTGACATTCTTGACCGCGCGCCGCTGGTTCGGGCCGCGCGTCGCGCTCTTGTCGCTCGTACTGAACACGGTCGCCCCGCTTCTCGCGGTGGGCGCCGTGCTGGCGACGTACGACGGGCCGCAGGTGTTTTTCTGGGCCGCCGCGCTGTACGCCCTAACGCGCACCGTACAGGACGACCGGCCCTTACTCTGGTACGGGGTGGGCGCGCTGGTGGGGCTGGGCCTTTTGTGCAAACTGACCATGCTTCTTTTCGCGCCGGGCGTTTTGTTTTTCCTCCTAACATCGCCGCGCTACCGAAAGCATCTCCAAACGCCGCACCCGTTTTTGGCGTTTGCTATCGCGCTCGCCGGGTTGGTCCCCACCGTGGTTTGGAACGCCCGCAACGGTAATATGGGTTTTCTCCATACCTTCGGGCTGGTGGGAAATCGGCGGCGCGGGGCGGCCCCGTTTCGCTGGTTCGGCGATTTTCTGGGCGGGCAAGCCCTCGCGGTAGGTCCCGCCTTCTTTATCGCGGAAGCGTACACGGTTTTCCGGCTCGCATTCCGCCGCCGCGAAACCGCCAATGCCCCCGATACGTCGCCGGACGCCGAACGCCGAAAAGACGCTCTGCGATTCGTGGTCGCGTTCACGCTTCCCACGCTCGCGATTTGCCTTTTGATCTCGCTGCGCTCCAAGCTTGAAATCAACTGGCCCGCGCCGATGCACCTGACCGGCCTAATGGCGGTCGCGGCGGCGTTCACGTCGTTTATAGACCGCGCGCCTGGCGCGGTCGCCGTAGCGCGGCGGCGGTGGGCGGTGGGCGCGGCGATAGGGCTATCGGTGGTGATGGCGGCGTTTTTCTTTTTTCCGCGCCTCGCGCCGCTTTTGGCGGGCCGGGATGTTTCCCGCAAACTCTTCGAGAAGCCCAACGAGCCGTATGGCTGGAACGAAATCGCTGACCGGGTGCAGGCGGTGCGGGCGCGCGTTCAGCGGGAAACCGGGCGCGATCCGTTTATCGCCGCGACCAATTACCGACTCAACTCGGTTCTCGCGTTTTACCTGCCGGACCAGCCGCAGACGTACGGTTTGTACCTCAACTCCCGCCGCGATCAGTACGTTGTGTGGACCGATCCGGCCCGCCTTGTAGGCCGCGACGCCATCCTCGTGTTCGACAACGATGAGGCGGCCCAAAACGCGATCCCGCTCGCGCGCCGGTACTTCGCAACCGTCGCCGAGGAGCCGCCGATTGCCCTAACGCGCCCCGGTTTCAAAGGCCCGATAAAAACGTGGTACGTGTACGTGTGCCGCGATTTCAAAGGCTACGACCCGACCGTCCACGCCACCGGCTACTAAGCGCGAAGAGGCGCAGGCGCAAAACAACAAAAACCGGACGCTAACGTGAGCGTCCGGTTTTTGTTGTTTTGGTGGTCGGCGGTTAGATTACCAATTGCGCGCCCAACCGTTGTTGTTGGTCGCAGTTCCCTTCCATGCGCCGCCCTCGAATACAAAACTCGTGTGGTAAAAGTTCATCGTTGGCGACGCTTTGACGTGACCATCACAGTACATCGTGTTGGTCAAGCGTCCGGTAATTAACCGCTTGCGTGTTGTCAAGGTAAACTCAGTTGGCGTGGCAGGTTGAATGTAGCCGGGAATATCCTGTACGCTACCTAACTGATGTGATCCCCAAACGCCGATGTTCGCAGGATCAGCGCCGATGCCGCCGATTTTGTACTGCGGCGGACGAGCGAGTTGCCCCCCATCAAACAACATATACGTTTCCGAAGGGCGTTGCAGGGCTGCAAGAGGCGCGGGGCCATTACACTCTTCGGTAAACGGTCCCCATGTCGCCGCTGGTCGCGCCGTTGCAAGGGCCGTGGGCGAGGTAGGCGAAATCCCGCCGAGTGCGTAGTAGTTATAGGCGTAGGTGTTGGAATAATCTCTTACGCCAGGTAGCGGAAAAGCGCTCGGACATATCCACACGCCACTGAAGTTACCGTTCGTCGCTGTACCGGTAGTATCAACTCCATTTTTGATGTATGGGTTGACAAGTCCGTTATACACACATCGGACGTCATAAATGCTACCAGTCGCAACAGGGTCTCCGCCCGTCCACGGCGGCATGGTATCGTCGTAGTCCGAGGTGTACATCAAAAACGCGGTGCCGATTTGCTTGAGGTTACTTGCACAAGCAGTTTGCCGCGCTTTTTCGCGAGCCTTTGCAAACACCGGGAACAAAATCGCCGCCAAAATCGCTATAATGGCGATTACTACCAACAACTCGATCAGGGTAAAACCCCGGCGCATACGGGAGGGGTGCGTACTGACATGATAAAAACTGCTCCTTACGAGACACGAAGGGCGCGAAAAACGCGCAAGGCGGCATGGGGCGCATGAGGTTCGGGAGCCGCAACGCTCCGCCGCTAAACGACTTTGTTTGGGAGCAGTATAGACCAATTGCGCTGGCTTGTCAAATTCTAACAAGCGACTTGTGTTACGGCTTGGTTGGCGGGAAGCCGAGCGCGGCGAGCAACGTCTCGAACGCGTCAGTAGTGAGGACGCCGCCGGTCGCTTCCTTGTGGCCCTGTCCCAACTCGTCCGCGCCGGTTATGTCGCGGTAGGCGCGCAACCGCTCCAGCAGGTTTTCGCCTTTACGGCGCGTTCGGATGGAAAAGTGAACGTTACCGGGCGTGTAGCCGTCGTTTGCGCCCATCACGATAAACTTGGGGAGCCTGCCGACCCACGACGACGCGACCGGGCCGTGCAGTTGACAGGCGGATGTGAATCGGAGAACCGCCCAGTCGCCGCTAAAGCGCGGGGCGGTTTTGGCGACGCGGGCGCGCTCGGCCTGGACCTCGGCGCGGTAGCCCGCTAACTTTTCGTACTCGGCGATCTCGCCTTTGGCGATCTGGGCGGGCGTTTGGGCGTGAAGTAAGGCCGCAAGCGTGGTGTCGGTGTCGTGCGCGCCCGAGCGTTTAGCGGCATTGACCAGGGCAACAGTTTCCGTCAGGTTTTTCTTGCCCCACTTTTTGGCGGCGGCGGCGACTTCGGGGAACGGCGCATCCGCGCCCAAATCCCCCATCGCGCCCACCGCCATACACCACGATGCATCGTCCAAATCCGCGAGCGGCGACAAGAGCCGCCATGTCATCAGGGCGGCTGTCGGCACAATCTCCTCATGCAGGCCGGACAAATAAACGTCGGCGGGGACCCCTTCGGGCGGGGCGTCGTGATGGTCCACAACGAGCGTCGGAACATCGGGAAGAACCGCGCGTGGGCGGCTTCCCTGATCGAGAACCAATAACGCGTCGGGTTGGGCGTCGCGCAATCGGACCGCGTAGGATTCGCCGTATAAGTCCTCCCCTTTGTGAGGCGCAACCGCGATTGCAAGCGTGCGTCCGGTTCGCTCCACCCAGCGCGCGGCAAGGGCCGCGCTTCCGGTTCCGTCGGCGTCACCGTGGTACGCGATTGCGACGCGGACGTTTGGCGCGAGGTTGCGGAGCCACGCGCGGGCGTTGTCATAGTCGGTTTCGGTCGCCATCGCGCTTGCTACTTCGCCTTGCCGAGCGCGAGCGGCTTGACACGGTAGCCGACCAGTTCCCGGTAGCCGC
Organism: uncultured Armatimonadaceae bacterium; assembly: GCA_964252165.1. Lineage (GTDB taxonomy): Bacteria > Armatimonadota > Armatimonadia > Armatimonadales > Armatimonadaceae > CAXUMS01. The sequence continues at coordinate 8,539 of CAXUMS010000108.1, read as the reverse complement.
GCCCGGTGACGGCTTTACCGTCCGGCCCGGTCCCGGTCACATTCACCACGCCTTCCCAGATCGCATCGCCGATACCGATAACCGGGATCGTTTGCGCGTCGAAGGCGGGCGTGAACGTCAAATTGTAGCCCGCGCCGGGCATCGCGACGCGGAAAATTCGCGGGTACGAGATTTTGCTGACCGGATCGCGCCACAACTCGCCCCCTGTGGCGAACGTCGGCGCTTTGTCCACGGTTTGCGTACCGTCCGCTTTGACAAGCGTCGCCTCGGCCCGGAGGATTTTACCGGTTTTGTTGTCCTTGACGCGGTATACGATTAAATCGGCGCCATCGGAGAGTTGCACGCCGAACCAGTCCCAGCCGTTGTCGCCGACAACCCACGAGCCGCCCCACTGCCGGTCCAGCCAGCCGGTTCCGGTCACCTTCTCGGTTTTGCCCTTGACGGTCAGCGTTCCGCTCGACGCCATGCGCGTCAGCGACGCGTAGAACATATCGTCCGGGCGATTCAGGCCGGTTTTGCCCTCCCCGCCCACGAGCATCGCGGGCCGTGTCGGCTGAGCGAGGGTCAGGTTCAGCGCAAAGTCGTCGCCCGCGAGCGTCGCCGCCCAGGTTCGCGCGTCGTCGCTTGCTTGCGTCAACGTGTTCTTGTCGAACGCGATACGGAAGCGCGTTCCGGTTGTCACATCGGCGACGCCGGGAAACGCGCGGTGCGGCGCGGGCAGTTGGTTCTTTTGCAGAGCGGCCAAAAGTTGCATTGGTCGCGGGTCGTCGGGGTTCCGCATCGCGGTTAGCGGCAGGTACGCCTGCAACAGTTGCCGATTGTTCTTGTCCAGATAGGAATACGCGGTTTTGGTTTTCACGTCCAGATCCGCAAGCGAGAAGATCAGGTAGTGGCCCTTGTTTTGCGGCGTCAAACCGGTTCGGAAGAACGACGCGACCACGGCGTATTTTTTGCCCGATTCGGTCGTGAGGAACGAGTTCCAGTACCACCATTCGATTGTGGAGGCGTCATGCGGCCCGGCGTCCTGCGGAAACCCGACCGGCGCGGTTCGCTCGCCATTCTTCGGTAAATCCGTCGCCGTCACCCGCTTCGGCGGCCCGATGAGCGGCGTTTGGAACGGATCAGCAGGCAACGGCGCGGTTTGCGCGCGGGCGGCAACGGGCGCAAGCGCCCCGACGAGAGCGACAAACGCGGCGGCGTGGCAAAGGGAAACAACTAAACGCGGCATAACAAAACACAAACCTTCCTAAACAGGGCGGCAAAAAACCGAAAATTTATTTTGTCAGGCGTACATGCGCCGGGCGTGATTACGAGGGGCTGAAGCCCGCTCGCTAAGCGGCGCCATGATCCCGCTGAAGCGGGAAGGCAGAGTAGGTAAACCGTTTAGCCGCTCTAATCCGCCGTAAACAAAGCCAAACGCATTTTCAACCAACAACACGAGCCATATCCGCTTCCCGCTTCAGCGGGATTGAGGCGCCGCGCCGCTTAGCGAGCAGGATTTGGCCCCTCGTAATCACGCCCGGCGCGGCTACGTCTCTCACATTGGGAAGCCTCGGTGGTATTCATACCCGGTTGACGCCACTGACTTTACCCATTCTCGTGGCGGCGAATAATGTCTAATACATTTTCGCCGTACTTCGCTGCATTCTTCGGACCAATACCACGGATTTCCAACAGATCAAACTCGTTAGAAGGCTTGCGGGCGGCGAGAGCCTGCAAAACAGTATCAGCAAAGATAAGGTAGTTCGGCACGTTTTCCTCGGCGGCGAGGTCGCGCCGCCACGCCTTCAAAGTGGTCAACAAAGCGTCGTCTATGTCGCCCATCGGTTCGTCTGCGGCGGCGGCTTTGATGGCCTTGCTGGTTTTGTAGGCGGCGTTCTTCTCGGACGGCTCGCGCGGGGCGGTATAACGCCAGTCAAAATCGAGCGAGCCGCTGGTCACGCCCTCGCGGCCCGTGTCGGTGAGGTAGAGTTTGCGGTACTCGTCTTCCTCGTCGCGGCGCAGGAAGTTCGCCTCGATCAACGCCTCGATGAGCTTGTCCACATCGCCTTTTTTCATGCCGCCGAGGGCGCCGAACGCGCGCGTCCGGTTCGGCTTGATCGGCGAGTCCGGCGTTCCCCGGAGCGTTCGGAGCAGACCGGTTTTGCCAATCGCCCACGGGTTATAGCCTTGCGCCAGATCGTGGATCACTTGCAGCGCCATCAGCGGCGCTTGCGCAGGGTCCACCAGATTTTCGCCGCGCTCGCTCGTCTCGCTCCCGCCGTTTCGCCCGCCGATTACGCGACCGGAAAACTCATCGTCCCCGCCGCCGCGCCGCGCGACTTGCTTCGCCTCGTCTCGGGTTCGGGCGGGCGGGCCGACATTGCCGCCGCGTTTGGCGGCAAGGGCCGCGCACACATCGCACGAGCCGCATAGAACGTTGGGCCATCGGTCGCCGAAATAGCGCGCAATCGAGGCGTGGCGGCATTTCACGTCTTTCGCGTACGCCTGCATCGCCGTAATGCGCTCCTGCGCGCCCCGGCTCCGATGTTGAAGCGTGGATTCCATACGGGCTTTGGTGTCCGGCGGCGGAGGCAGAATTTCCAGGAGAAACTCGCGCGGGGCGGAGCGGTACGTGAGCCGTCCGGCGTCCTGATAGCGCAAAATGGTTTCTTCCAGATCGGGGAGCGCGACGCCGGTTTCCTGCGAGAGCCGCGACGGGTCAAAATCGCCGCCCGGACCGACCGCGCGCGCGAAGTCGTCCCAGCCGTCCGGAACCTCCTCGCCGCCGTCCTCGGCGTACGGGTCCGGGTAGACGGTGACCGAGCGCGGAATATCCACATAGCGTGCGAGAAGGCCCGCCTCTTCCAAAAGTGGCAAGGCCGCCCGAACTAAGCCCTCATCGCCGCCCGCCGCCTGCACCAGATCGCCGAACGCGACCGGCCCGACGCGCTTTCGCCCCACGGCCTGCCGCACGGCGTTGTACACCATTTTGATATGGTCGAGGGTCAGCGTGTCCTCGCGCAGATGCCGGGTCGCGCTCGCCGCATCGCCGGACGAGTACAAAAGCGTACAGCGCGAGATCGCGCCGTCACGGCCCGCGCGGCCCGCTTCCTGATAATAGTTTTCCAGCGTCCGCGACGGGTTGTAATGCACCAAAAATCGGATGTCGGATTTGTCTACGCCCATGCCGAACGCGACCGTCGCCGCCATCACGCGCACATCGCCCGCCATAAAGCGGTCTTGGGCGGCGGCGCGCTCTTGCGGCGGCAAGCCCGCATGGTAAAAACCGGCCTTGATCCCCTGCCGGACCAGCATCCGGGATAACTGCTCGCACTTTTCGCGCGACCCGGCGTACACCAGCCCCGCGCCGGGCGTATTTTTGCAAATGTCGAGCGTCGCCCAGAGTTTTTCGTCCTCGCCCGCGACCTTGCGGCATTCCAAAAACAGGTTATCACGGTACGTTGGGCGCACAATGCGCTGAAGCGGACGCCCTAACTGCTTCTCGATGTCGGACTGCACCTCGGGGGTGGCGGTCGCGGTGACGGCGAGAACCGAGCGTGGATTGAGGGACTCGACCGCCTTGCCGACGGCTCGGTAGTCGGGCCGGAAATCATGCCCCCACTGCGAGATACAATGCGCCTCATCCACGACCACAAGGGAAACATTCGCGCGGCGTAGGGCGTGCAAAAACGGCGGCTGTCGCAACCGCTCGGGCGCGGCGTACACCATTTTGATGCGCCCCGCCTTGACCATCGCGAGCCGTTTCCCGACCTCGGAGCCGTCCAGCGATGAGTTGATAATCGTGGATTTCGCGGCGACCTCGGGCGGCAGGTTTTCGGCCTGATCTTTCATAAGGGCGATCAGCGGCGATAAAACCAGCGTCGCGCCGCTAACAAGCATCGCGGGCAGTTGGTACGTCAGCGACTTGCCGCCGCCGGTCGGCATCACGGCGAGCGTGTCCACGCCGTTTACGGCGGCCTCGACAATCTCGCGCTGACCGGAGCGGAAATCGTCATGCCCGAACAGGCGCGAAAGTTCCGATCCAATCTGGTTATCCGAGTCGCTTTCCGCCGCTTGCATCGCCGTGTCCATATCGCTTTATTGTACCGTTTCCCCGTACGCCGGGGCGGGATGACTCCGGCTATAAATTACGGCAAAAATTATTCCGGAAGACACTTGACACCAATACGCTCAAGTGGTATAAATTATTCGTCAGAAGATTGGGGAGGGCGAAGAATATATTATGGCTAAAAATGTTGGTATTGACTTAGGAACCACAAACTCGGTTGTTGCGGTGATGGAGGGCGGAGACCCGGTCGTGATCGCGAACGCCGAAGGCGCGCGGACCACGCCGTCCGTGGTCGGATTTACCAAAACGGGCGAGCGTCTTGTCGGCGCGCCCGCCAAACGGCAGGCCGTCGTCAACCCGGACCGCACGGTCGTCTCGATCAAGCGGCACATGGGAACCGGACACAAAACCACCGTGGACGGAACGCCGTACTCGCCGGAGCAAATCTCGGCGATGATTTTGCAGAAGTTGAAAGCCGACGCCGAAGCGTATCTGGGCGAGCCGGTTTCCGGCGCGGTTATTACCGTTCCCGCGTACTTCAACGACGCGCAACGGCAGGCGACCAAGAACGCGGGCGAGATCGCGGGCCTCAAGGTGCTTCGCATCGTAAACGAGCCGACCGCCGCCGCGCTTGCGTACGGTTTGGATAAGCAGAAGAACGAGACCATCCTGGTTTTTGACTTGGGCGGCGGTACGTTCGACGTTTCGATTTTGGATGTGGGCGACGGCGTTTTCGAGGTGCGGTCCACATCCGGCGACACGAACCTCGGCGGCGACGACTTCGACCTGCGGTTGGTGGACTTTATCGCGTCCGAGTTCCAAAAGGAACAAGGGATTGATCTCCGCAAGGACAAGCAGGCCCTTCAGCGCCTCCGCGAGGCGGCGGAAAAAGCCAAGGTGGAGTTGTCATCGGTTGTCACGACCAATGTTAACCTGCCGTTTATCACCGCCGATCAGGATGGACCGAAGCACCTTGACCTGACAATTACACGCGCCAAATTCGACGACCTGACCAAAGATCTAGTCGAGCGAACGCGTAAATCGGTGGATCAGGCGTTATCCGATGCGGGTATCACGGTTGGCGATCTGGACGAGGTAATTCTGGTCGGCGGCTCGACCCGTATTCCGGCTGTGCAGGATTTGGTGCGGACCATGACCGGCAAGGAGCCGAACAAGTCCGTCAACCCGGACGAGGTAGTCGCGGTCGGCGCGGCGATCCAGTCGGGCGTTCTGGAAGGCTCGGTCAAGGATGTCGTTCTCCTCGACGTTACCCCGCTTTCGCTCGGAATCGAGACATTGGGCGGCGTGATGACCAAGCTGATCGAGCGCAACACGACGATCCCAACCCGCAAGTCGGAAACGTTCTCGACCGCATCCGATGGGCAAAGCGATGTGCATGTCAAGGTGTATCAGGGCGAGCGTGAGATCGCGTCGGCGAACAAGATGCTCGGCGACTTCCAGTTGTCCGGCATTCCCCCCGCCCCGCGCGGCGTCCCGCAGATCGAGGTGTCATTTGATATAGACGCGAACGGTATCTTGACGGTCAAGGCGAAGGATAAAGCGTCCGGCAAAGAGCAGTCCGTCACGGTCACCGGCTCGTCGAACCTGAACAAGGCCGACATCGAGCGCATGGTCGCCGAGGCCGCCGCGAACGCCGAGTCGGACCGCAAGGTCAAGGAGCAGGCCGAACTGCGCAACCGCGCGGATCAGGCGATCTACCAGACCGAGCGTACGCTCAAGGATCTGGGCGACAAGATGACCGACGAGGACAAGAACAACATCGAAACGCGTATGAGCGCGCTTCGGAGCGCGGTCGAGGCCGACGACTCCGCCCTTGTGGAAACGGAACTAACTGCGCTTCAGCAGGCGACCTACGAGGTTTCGACCAAGTTGTACCAGCAGGCGTCCAGCGCGGACGGCGCGGACGGCGCGAACACGAATGGAACCGGCGACACGAACGGCTACCATGAAGGTGGTACCAAGCCGGACGACGACGTGATCGATGCGGAATTCAAGACCGAAGAAAAGGCGTAAGACCTTTAACCGGCCCGTCGCCCCTGGAAACCAAGCGGCGGGCCATCGGGGAGATTGCACGAAACCTTTCAAATCAAAAAACGCAAGGAGCAAAAATGATGGGTATCATTCGCTTCGACCCGTTCCGCGAGATGGATCGTTTGCAGAACGAGGTCAACCGACTTTTCGAGGGCTACAACAATGGCGCGTCCGCGCCCGCGACCGAAGGGCGCGGTCAAAGCCCTGCGCCGTTTGCGGGGCGGTTGTGGAGTCCCGCCGTGGATGTGGCGGAAACCGGGAACGAAATCGTGTTGCGGGCGGAACTTCCCGGCATGGCGCAGGACGATATTGATATCGAACTGACCGGCGACACCCTAACGCTTCGCGGCGAGCGTAAGTTCGAGGCCGAGGAACGACGCGACAGTTTCGTTCGGGTCGAACGGGCGTACGGTAAGTTCCAGCGCAGCTTCACACTTGGCGTTCCGGTTCAGCATGACGCCGTAACCGCGACCTACCAAGACGGCGTCCTCGAAGTGCATCTGCCGAAGTCCGAAGCGAACAAGCCGCGCAAGGTGCAGGTGACGAGCGCCACACACGGCGGAGCCGTGGCGGGTCAAAACAACGGCGCAATCAAAGCGTCGGATAACGGCAATGGCGCGGAGGCGGGACAAACTACGCCTGCCGAGCCGCAAACCGCCAGCCGAAACTAACGTATCGAAGCGGTTGGGAAAGCGAGAAGGCTTTCCCGGAACGGTATCGGCGACGGGGCTTCGTCAAAAGCGAAGCCCCTCGTTTTTGCCGTACAATTTAGTGCATTACTATCAAGGCTATTGCGCCTGTTAGGGGAAGGAGGACGCAAGCGATGGGACCGACGTACAAAGATTATTATGAACTGCTGGGCGTCAGCAAAACAGCGACGGAAAAGGAGATCAAATCGGCGTACCGGAAACTCGCCCGTAAACTTCACCCGGATGTAAACCCGAACAACAAAGCCGCCGAGGAAAAGTTCAAAAGTGTTTCCGAGGCGCACGAGGTTTTGTCCGACCCGGACAAGCGCAAAAAATACGATCAGTACGGCGAGCAGTGGAAGTCGTATTCGCAAAATGGCGGGCCAGGAAGCGGCGGCGGTTTTCCGGGCGGCGGTTACGGGAATGGCGCAGGTCAATCATCGCCGGGCGGCTTCCGCATGGAGTACGGCGAACCGGGACAGTTCGGCGATTTGAATGATTTGTTCGCGTCGCTGTTCGGCGGCGAAGAAAACATGCGCGGCGGCGGGGCGCGGGGCGGTGACCGGTTCGGGCGGCAGGCTCCCCCGCGCAAAGGACAGGATATCGAGGCGAGTATCTCGGTCACGCTGGAAGAAGCGTTCCACGGGGCGTCGAAAGGCGTCAGTCTGCAAGTCCCAAGCGGTTATTACGATACCAATAACCGGTCGGGTCGGCAGGAAGAAACCACGCGCCGTGTCGAGGTGAAAATCCCCGCAGGCGTGGCCGATGGGCAGAAAATCCGGCTTGCCGGTCAGGGCGGTGACGGCCCGGCGGGACGCGGCGATTTGTTTCTGGTGATGCGCGTTTTGCCCAGCGCCGTTTTCGAGCGCAAAGGCGATGATCTGCTTGTAGATGTTCCGGTTTCATTTGTGGATGCCGCACTGGGCGGCGAGGCGAAGGTTCCCACTCCCAAAGGAACGCGCCTGACCGTCACGGTTGCGCCCGGCGCGCAAAGCGGACAAACCCTGCGCCTGCGCGGGCAAGGGATGCCGCGCCTCAAAGATGGCGGACACGGCGACCTGCTCGCCCGCCTCAAGATAACCGTCCCGAAAACGCTGACGCCACGCGAAACCGAACTACTAACCGAGTTGCGCGAGATCGCTACGGCGTCCGCGTAATCCGCTGTTTGCGTTATGCTCAAGGTTGCACACGATGATGACAAGACCGGGTGGCGATGAGCCGCTGTATACGATTTCTATTGCGGCGCGCCTGGTGCGCCGCGAAAAACCGGACGAGCCTATCCATCCGCAAACCCTGCGGATGTACGAGAAGCTCGGTCTGGTGACGCCCCACCGCGTCGGCAAGAACCGCCTGTACTCGGACCGCGACATCGAACGGGTCCGGCAAATCCAGCGCTTGACGCAGGAGATGGGCGTGAACCTCGCGGGCGTCGAGGTAATCCTGGGACTTTTTGAGCGCATCGAACAAATGCAAACGGAACTCAATTCCGCCCAAGACGCCCTGCGCCGCGTCAACGCTGTTAATCGTTAGTTTGTTTTGTTTGTCCGTAGCCGTCTACTTTGCGGGGGACTAAATCGCTCAGGCCGCGCGGCCCCCGCTCAAAGCCGCGGGCGGCTCAAGCCTAACGCTTGACCGTGTGTTTTGCTATTGCGACAGGTTTATCTTGTCAACCGCTCTGCGGTTGACAAGAGAAACCTGTCGCTAAAAAAACAACCGACCCAACGTTTGGTTGGAGCCGCCCGCGGCT
>CAXUMS010000107.1:9111-17504 GCA_964252165.1 uncultured Armatimonadaceae bacterium | reverse complement strand
CCCAACACCCAACACCCAACACCCAACACCCAACACCCAACACCCAACACCTTCTTGGCTACTTCCCGCGCCGCGCCCGTTCCAATAGTTCGCGCGCTTCGTACATCTGGGCCATGTCCGCGTATGGGTTGCGGGCGTTTTGCGCTTCCTCTTCGCGCAGGCGCGCGTCCAACTCGCGGATCGCGCGGACGCGGCGCACGGTGTTCCACAGCAAAAACAGTATAACGGGAACGCCGACGAGCCAAACAAACAAGCGGATGTTTTCATACGTAATCATGATAATCAAATCCCAAAAAATCACAGCGGCGTCGCTGGAAAAAACCGCGTGATTGTCTTCGCCCCTCCGCCGCGCATCGAACGCGCCGAATTGATAGACTCCCACGAACCGAGCGACAAAGACTTCGCCGAGTCGTTCGCCGACATTGCGCGTGTTAACGAACTGCTCGGCGGCGCACGTGCGGTGCAATCGGCGCTACGCCCTCTAATCGCGCGCTTGTCACTTCGCCCGTACGCCAGCGACGGGCCGGTACAAATTCTTGACATCGCAACCGGTTCCGCCGATATTCCGCGCGCTCTTATCCGCGAGGCGCGAGGCGGCAAATTGTCGAACCGCACACTCGCGATCACCGCGACCGATCATCATCCCAAAGTTCTCGCGCTCGCACAGCGGTTGACGCCTGTTGCGGAATGGCCGGAAATAACGATCGCGCCCGCCGACGCGTTTCAGTTACCTTACCCGAATGGGGCGTTTGATTTCGCGCTTTGCTCGCTCGCCTTTCATCACTTCGGGCCGACCGACTGCATTACGGCTCTGCGGGAAATGAACCGCGTCACCACGCACGGTTTTATCGTGAATGATCTTATTCGCGATCACCTCGCCCGCGCGCTTGCATGGACGATAATGCGGGTTGCGCGCGCCAACCGATTATCAAAGCACGACGCCCCGGTTTCGGTAATGCGAGCGTACACATTGCCGGAGTATCGGAAAATGGGGCGCGAAGCGGGTATACCTAACTTCATTGTTCGTTCCGCTCCGATATATCGCGCCCTGCTCATCTGCGATAAAACCGGCTATGGGAGCGCAATTCGGTAACATTTCATAAGGGAACATCAGGACGCCGTTATGTTTTTTGGTAAATTTGGTCGCCGGGTCGCCGCGAAGGCAGGGCGGTTTGTGGGCATGAAGGCGCGAAAGTACGTCGCCCCGGTTCTGCCGGTCATCATCACGCCGGTCGCTATCGGCGCGGCGATGTCGGCGGGCGCGCTTGCGCTTTTCTTTCATATCGCCGATGACGTGCGCGAAACCGACGGCGTCTGGCGTTTCGACCACGACGGCTTACGTCTTGGTCTCGCGCTTCGCAACCCGCGTCGCACCGCCCTGATGAAAACCGTTTCCGCATTGGCCCGCCCCGACGTGATGAGTTTGATGGGCATTGTCAGCCTTGCCGTATCGTGGCGAAGTCCGCTTCACCGATCCAAAGGCATTTTGCTCGCGGTGACGCTTGCAGGCGGCGGCGGCATTATCGCCCTGATCAAACTGCGCGTGGGCCGCGAACGTCCCAGCATTGTGGAAGCCCTCGCCAAAGAAGGTTCGTTCAGTTTCCCGTCCGGTCACTCGTTTATCTCGCTGTGTTTTTATGGGATTTTGGCATCGTGGTGGATGCGGACGCACCCACGCCTGCTTGACCGCACGATCATCGCGCTGGCATCGAGCGGCGCGATTGGCCTGATCGGGGGAAGCCGGGTTTATCTTGGCGTCCACTATCCGAGCGATGTTTTAGCGGGCTACGCCGCCGCCGTTCCGTGGCTGACCGCCTGTCTGACCGCCTACAATCAGTACGAAAAGCGAATCGCCCTGCTCCCGCCCGGCCCAGCAACCACGGAAGCGACGTTCGACGATCAGATCAACGAGCAACAAGCGAAAGACGCGGAGATCGAGAAGAATGCTTAAAACATCGCTACTTCACCCGGATATTTTGCAGGCGTTGGGATCAGCGGGCCACGGGTCGCAGGTCCTTATCTCGGACGGCAACTACCCGCACACCACCGGCTCCAACCCGTTCGCGCGCCGCGTGTTTTTGAACCTCGCGCCGGGATTGCTCACCGTCACCGATGTTCTGCGCGTGATCATAAGCGCCATTCCCGTTGAGGCCGTCCATGTGATGGCGACCGCCGACGGCTCGTCCCCGCCGATCTGGTCGGAGTTTCGCGAACTGTTGCCGGAAAACACGCTGGAGCCGTTGGAGCGGTTCGCGTTCTATTCCGCCGCGTCCGCCGCGCCCGTCGCACTGGTTATCGCGACCGGCGAACAACGCATCTACGCGAACATATTGCTCACCATCGGCGTGGTCGCGCCGCCGCCCGCCGATTAGAACGCGGGCGAATTAAACTTCCCAGCCGGTTTTGTCCACGACGGGGCGACCGGCCGCCCCACCCGTTTTTCCCGCGCCCATCGCCGCGTCCACCACCGAGTAGGCCCAAACCGCAAACGATACGGCAAGAAGAAGCCAAAGGAGCGGCGAGATGCTAACCGCTCCGCCCGGCGTCGGTCGGTTTGCGATGGTATAGGTGAACTTTTCCATCAATCGTGTGCTGTCCGGGAGCAACCGTGCGAGGATCAGCGACGCGGCGTAGATGCCGAGGCAGATGATGCCTTTATTGGTTTCGCCGTTGTAGAACTGTCCCAGACCGGGAAGCAACATAGATGATATGAGCGCAAGGCCCGGCTTGCGCGGCGCAATCGGCTCCAAAGGCGCAAGGGCGTCGAGACCCGCGCCGCCGCTCACGCCGAGTTTGGCGAGGGCTTTTTCATCGGCGACGCGAAGCGTCATCTGAGCGAACTTTTTTTCCGCCGAGGCGCGGGCCGCATCGAGTTCATGCGCTTTGCCAAACGCGGCCCGCGCTTCCTCCCATTTTGATTGGCTTGTCAGCAAATCGCCCATTTGTTCGTACACTGGCGCGAGGTCGCGATTGGACGCGCCTTCCATGAGCGCAAGAACATTTTCGAGCGTATTTTGCGCGCCCTCGATTTGCCCGCGCATCCGCTGTACGTTCGAGAGCGTCAGCAATCGGTCTCTCTCCCGCTCCCTTGCAAACGCATCAGCGGGAATCTCGAACGTGGGACGCGGCGTAGCGGATGCTGTGACGGCAGGAGTGGCAACGACCGGAGGCGCAATTTCCGGTGTCGTAGGCGGCGCGGCGCCGCCGCTTCTTGCGTTTAAGGGCGGCGCGGGCGGCGTTACGGCGACGGGCGGGGAGGGCAATGGGGCGGCGGCGGTTAAAGCCGCGCCGCAGTTACCGCAAAAACGCATTCCCGCCGCGTTTAAAAATCCGCAGGAGGGACACGGCGAACCCGCGCCGCCGACGCTTTCCGTTTGAAGCGTCGGCGGCGTCCCCGAGGTTTGAGATGCGTTCGCGTCGATTGACATGGGGTTTCGCTAAATCCCGTTATGCATGCGGTGTGGAGCCGTTGACATGCGGCTTGGAAGCGGCAGGGTTGGGTGCATCGTCCAAGTCGTCCTCATCTACCGGTTCTACCTCGGTATCCGCATCGGCGAAGAAGGCGGCGTCTTCGAGTTCGTCGTCTTCCAGATCCACCTCGTCTACATCGTCTACATCATCGTCTTCGTCGTCTTCCAGGGTTTCATCGCCCTGATCGTACTCTTTGAAGCCCTCAGTTTGGAGCATACGACCGGCGTACACCTCGCCTGGCCCCGCGCCGTTTTCCACCGAGGAGGGCGTGGGCGGAAGCGCGCCCTTCGGCTGGGGCGTGGTCCAGAACTTTTCAAGCTGGTACCGCGCGCGCGATTCCTCGTCCATGACATGGATCACGACATCGCCGAAGTCAATCAGCACCCACTCGCCGACGCTTTGCCCTTCGACACGCGGCTTGTTCAAACGCTGTTCTTCGGACTTTTCCAGCACGTTATCCGCTATGGAGCGAATATGAACATTCGATGTGCCGGAGCAGATCAGGAAAAAGTCCGTCATCACGGTCTGCCCGCGCAGATCAAGGAGCGTCGGGTCCACCGCTTTGCGGTCCTCGACGACATCCAGCAGAAACTTCGCCTTCTCGTCGGAAGGCATTTCGATTTTCTTTGGCATATATCTTTAGGTTTGGTTCCGTTTAATCTAACTACTTAGTCTAAGTACTTTACTCGGTTGTTCCCACATTGCGCCCGTCCGCATCACACGGCGGCGGTAGCGTCACTTGCGCGGTACAGGCCATTTTGCTCAATGTATTCTTCCACCAAACGCGGCGTCAAGTACCGCAGCGACAAACCTTCGGACGCGCGGCGGCGCAAATCCGTCGCGGCGATATCCTGTTGCGGCAACTTCATAAACGAAATCCGCTCCAGCCACGCCTCGGGTAGCGCTTTTTGTATATCTTCCACCGTGTCGCCGGGTCGCGCGCCCACAACAAAGCGCGCCAGTTGCAGAATCGCCTCCGGTTCGCGCCACCGGGCAAGTCCCGCTACCGCATCGGTTCCTGTAATAAAGAACAATTCCGGCGCGGGCAGTTCCTTCTCCGCCCACACGTTCTTTATCGCCCGAAGCGTGTCCACCGTATAAGACGGACCGGGCCGCCCAATCTCCCACCGGCTGACATGGAACGCTGGATTGTCCGCAACCGCAAAATCCAGCATCAGGGCGCGTCGCTCGCCCGGCGCGGCGTCGGTCCCGATCTTGAACGGCGACACGAACGCCGGTATGAACAACACGCATTCAAGCCCGAAACGCTCTCGCGCTTCCTCGGCGAGCCGCAGGTGCGCGTTATGAACCGGGTCGAATGTGCCGCCGATAACGCCCAGCCGCGCGACGCCATGCGGGCGAAGCGTCCCTGGTAATGGCGACGTGTCACTGTTTACCTCGTCCGTCACTCGCGAATTTGCCCGTCGCCGCGCACCACATATTTGGTCGTCGTCAGTTCTTCAAGACCCATCGGGCCGCGCGCATGAAGTTTCTGGTTTGAGATTCCGATTTCCGCGCCGAACCCGAACTCGAAGCCGTCCGTGAACCGCGTCGAGGCGTTCACATAGACCACGGCGGCGTCCACCTCGTCGCAGAACCTCTGGGCCGCGCGGTAGTCTTCGGTAACAATCGCCTCGCTGTGCCGCGTCCCGTACTTCGCGATATGCGCGATGGCCTCGTCCACGCTATCCACGATTTTCATGGCGAGAATTAGGTCGTTGAACTCGGCGTAATAATCTTCTTCGGTTGCGGGCGTTACGGGAGATAATTTGCGGTAGACGGTCAAATACTCATTCACGATTGCCTGCGTTTTCTCGCAGGCGCGAATTTCGACACCTTTTAATTGCAACCTTACAAGCCAAAAAACCAGGTTCGGCCACGGATTGTTTTTGCAATGATCGCTGTGAATGAGAAGCGTTTCCGCCGCGTTGCATACAGACGGGCGCTGACACTTGGCGTTCAGGAAAATGCGTTGCGCCATTTCATTTTTCGCGCTTGCGTCCACGTAGATATGGCAGTTGCCCGTTCCCGTTTCGATAACCGGAACCGTGGCATTATTGACCACAGTTTCGATCAGCGACCCGCCGCCGCGTGGGATCAGGCAGTCCACGTAACGGTTCAGCGTCATCAAGTGACGGGCGGCGGCGCGATCCGTGGTTTCGATCAGCCCAATCGCCCCGGCGGGAACGCCCACGCTTTCGGCGGCATTGGCGATAGTATGAGCAAGCGCAATGTTGGAGTGGATTGCCTCCGACCCGCCGCGCAAAACAACCGCATTTCCCGCTTTCAAGCACAGCGCGGCGGCGTCCACGGTCACATTCGGCCTACTCTCATATATGATGCCGATGACGCCGAGCGGGACGCGCACCTTGTTTATTTGTAAGCCGTTCGGCCTGCGTCCTCCGCCCACAACATTTCCGACGGGGTCCGGCAAAGTAGCAACCTGACGCAAGCCTTCCTGCATCGCGGCGATTCGCTTGTCGCTGAGGGTCAGGCGGTCCACCATGTGCGGTGCGACGCCATTGTCGTGCGCCTGCGCGACATCACGCGCGTTCGCGTCTAAAAGGGAAGCGTGGGCGTCGCCGAGCGCGTCCGCCATCGCGAGCAGAGCGGCGTTCTTGACGCCGGTAGACAGGGTGGCGAGCGTGCGCGACGCCGTTTTTGCCGCCTCGGCTTTGGCCTCGACTTCCGCAAGCGCGGCGTTTACGGCGTGGGTATCAGGAACGGCGGAAAGTTCGGCAAGGCTCATGTCAAATCCCATTCCCAGTTATGGATACGCTCGCCTTTTCGTTTGCGCTTGGCGATACGGTACGCATCGAACGCGGTCAGGAGACGAATCAACAGGAGCGGCAGACCCCACGCGGAAAAGCCGAAATTGATCGCGGCGACATACAAGCAAAGCGCGATGACAATGCCTTTCGCGGCTTGTCCATTCAAAAACTGCCCCACGCCCGGCACGAAAAATGACGCGAAAAACGGCGCCCAACCGGCGACGCCGACCTCGCCCTCGGTTTTCGCCGCCTGCGCCAAAGCAGTGTTCGCCGCCGCTTGCTCGCCCATGACGCCATCGAGCGCTTCGACTTGAAGCTCCGCCTGCGCCCCACCGCCTTGATTTGTCGCGGATTGCACCGCCGCGACACGCTCCGCCATTGTCGGCGACGCGCCGCTTCGCGTCGAAGTTTCCGTACGGTCCGCGCCGCAATGGAGACAGAACGAAAAGCGCGCATCTGTCGCTTTATCGCACGCAACGCAAGTCGCCGTCACCGACGCGGCGCGGCGCGCGATCACCTCGTTGGAATGGACGCGTGCGGCATCGCGGGCGGACTCCTTCAACTCGGCGGCGAGCCGCACATTCTCCAGCGCGCGCTCAACAGCGATTCGTTCTTCGTCACGACGCTTCGCGGCGACCTGTTGCGCTTCTTGCTCGGCGACCCGCTCGGCCTCCGCCTTGATCTGCGGCGGAATCGGAATCACCTGCGGCGGCGGCAACGACGACCATGTAGACGCGGCGGCCGCCTCCTCCTGCGTGTCGGCTTCCCACGACCGTCGCGTCGCGGACGGCGGCGCGCCGCCGGGCCGGTCACGAAGAAGCAAAGCCGCGCCTCGAAAGGCCGCCCCGCAACTATCGCACGCGCGCACGGCGAGGGCATTGGCGCGCCCGCATACCGGGCAGATGCGCTCCTCAGGCATTGGTCGCGCCGCCGTTGCCCGTATCCGATGGGGCGAGAACCGCGCCTCGCGGCAGATCGCGCCCGCACGACACACAGAACGAAAACGCGCCATCGGTCGCACTTCCGCAGTGCGGGCAGGTCACGGTTGCAGGCGCAGACGCCGCCGGGGCGACCGTCGCGGGTTTCGCCGGGCCGAAGAACTTGGCGGCGAAGCCGGGCGCGGGCGCGTTTTTCTCGCGCCGCAGGTAGTCGCCCGCGATAATCTTTTTGTACTCATCGGTCTCGCCGTAGCGCAACACCTCGCGCGAGCGCAAAACGGGAATCGGGTGCGATTTCTCGGACTCCAACATCACCTTGTAGAATTTATCCAACCGGGAACCGTCCGGCTGATCGTACTCCTCAGCCTGCTTCAAATACTCGTCGCGGTCCATCTGAGCGAAGACTTTGGGCGAGCCGCCCGTTAGTTTGAACAGGGCGGAAAAGATCACCTCGGGGTCCTGCACGGTCAAGATCGCGGCCCGGTCGGCGGAAAACTCGGCCTTGCGGGTCCATTCAAGCAACGCGGCCTGAAAACTCATCGAGAACAAATCACCCACCCCCAGCGCGCCGCCGCCCGCCTTCGAGGCGAGCAGGAGCAAAAGCGCCATCAAGCGGTAGACCGAGTGACCGCACTGGATATGCCCCAGCTCGTGCGCGATAACGCCCAAAAGCTCTTCTTCGGTGAGCAGTTCGACCAGCCCGGTATGCAAAACCACGGTCGGCGTTTCGCGGCCCAGCGCAAACGCGTTCGCAATCGGCGTTTGCGACAAGAACAGCGCGGGAAGCGGCATATCCAGAACCGCGCACGCTTCTTCCAAAAGGGCGTGGATGCTGCCGCATTGCTTGGGCGTGACCTTGACCGCCGACGCGCACATTTCGTGGTACAGGAATTTTTCGATCCCGTACTGCATCACCTTCGACGCGGCGAGTTCAAAACCCGGCACGGTGCGAAGGGCGCGCGTCGCCTGCGCGTCCATCGGGTGCCGGTACGCCTCCGGCGCGATACCTAAAAGGCGCATCCTTCCGCTCGCGGTGCGCGCCGCGTTCGGCGCGCTCTGGGCGGGAAGGGAGATTTCGGCGGTCTCGTCGCCGGTTACGGTCGTCATGTCTGACATGAAAAGGGGTTTCCTTGAACCTTATTAAAATTATAGCACAGGAAGGCGAAACGCTGTCGAATTTCAAGAACGCGGGTTCAAACCCACGTCTGTAGAC
>CAXUMS010000107.1:0-9101 GCA_964252165.1 uncultured Armatimonadaceae bacterium | reverse complement strand
GCGTCCGTGAGGACGCCCGGCGCGAAGCGTCTACAGACGTGGGTTTGAACCCGCGTTCTTGAAATTTGCGTCCTGGTCTCACGAAACAAAGCGCATCACGCTTCTCGGTCGTCTTCTCTATCTTGTTTCGCCATGCGCTTCCGGGCGAGAACAGCTATCAAAGGCGCGCTCGGTTCGATGGTTTCAACCGGAATTGTCATTCTGTATGTTGCCATAGTTTTTTCTGAAACGCCTCGTGAACCGGGGAACCGTTGGCGTTGCGCCTACCCGCTCTTACGCGTTGCCCCGCCGCCCCCGCCGCTGTATACTCAAAGGGCGCGGCGCGCGGCGTCACGTACTGCGCTGTCCCCTCGTTTACGTTTACGTCACCCCATGCGACGCATCTCCGACCGCTACATCTTCGGCGAACTCATCGCCCCGTTTTTGGTTGGTACGCTCGCCGTGCTGATCATGCTGGTCGGCAACACCCTGTTCAGCATACTCAATCGCTTGATGCAGGAAAAATGGCCGGTCATGCTTGTGGTGCGCTTCCTCGTTTTGAACATTCCGAGCGTAATGGAGTACACACTCCCGGTTTCGACCGCGCTTGCCGCAAGCCTTGCGACCAACCGCATGGCGCGCGACAACGAGATAACGGTTTTACGCGGCGCGGGCCTGCCGCTGTTCCGCATCTTCTTACCAATGCTGGTTTTTGGCGTACTATCAAGTGCGGCGACTTTATACCTGTCCAACAGTGTGGTTCCGTGGGCGTGGAAAGAACAGCAGAACTTGCAGGCGGTTTTGTACAACCTGCCCAAAAACCCCGTGTACCTGGGTCGTACCATACAGGTCGAGAGCTACACCATCTCCTTCAACACGGTCCAGAAAATCAGCGATAACCGCCTTCGCCTAAGTCAGGTCGTGGTAGTGGACAACCCCGATAAGGGAAGCGACGAGTACGGAACGGTGACCACCGCGAAAACCGCCGACTACGAGGGCGGCGTTTGGTACCTCAAAAACATCGTTTTGCATCGGTACAACGCCGACGGAACCACGTTTGCGGACGGCCCCGCCGAAACCGGCAAACTCAATCTGCGCGTGGATTTTACGCAGGTGTACACGCCGCCATCCGGCGATAACGCGGGGAAAGCGTCGTACAGCGAACTTACCCGGCTCGCGGTCGAGGCGCGGCGTTTGGGGCAGGTGCGCGACGCGCTCGGCTACGAGGTGAATCGCTGGTTCAAACTGAGCCTGCCGCTGATGTGCCTCGTGTTCGCGCTGTGCGCCCCGCCGCTTTCGATGCGCTTCGCCCGCGCGGGTTCGTTTACGGGCGTTTTGTTATCCATCATCGTGGTTTTCATCGCGTGGAACACGCTTTTGGTGATGAAGGCGGTCGGTTTGGGCGGGTATCTTCCGCCCGTGGTCGCCGCGTGGACTACGAATGTCTTGTTTGTGGCTCTCGGCCTGTGGCTGTTGCGGACGCAGGAGTAGCGGCCCGCATGCCCCCTCGCTCGCGCCGTCACAATGTGATGCCTGCCGCCCGCGTCGCCGCTTTATGGGGCGGCGCCGCTATCGCCGCTGTCGGCGGAGCCGGAACGCCGTCGTGCGCTCAGGACGCGCCGCCGCCCGCCACTCCGGTTCCCGCGACTATTCCTGTCCCCGCTCCGTCCCCAGCGCCACAAACGCCCGCGCAAACAAACGCCCCGGCGATCCCGCCGCCGCTTCCCCCCGTGCCGCAAGCCACACCCACCGGGGCGGGGCCGGATGTGTCGCCGCTAACGCCCGCGCTAAACCTCGACGCCCCGCCGCCGCGCCAAGACATCCCTATCGTTCTCGAAGGCCCGCTTGACCCCTCCGGTGCGGAAACGCTGTCGCAGGACGAGCGCGGCTTCCTGATGGTGGACCACGCGGACACCCTTGACGCCACCGACGCGGATCAAATCGTCGTGCTTGACGGCAATGTGCGGATGCGCTACAACGGCTACCTCATTTTCGCCGACCACGCGACGTATGATACGCGCAACAAGATCGCTACGCTTCAAAGCAACGTAGTCGTTAACACGGGGCGGCAACTTATCTACGCCGACTATATGCGCCTCGATGTGCGAACGCGGCAGTTTACGTCGCGCGAGGGCCGCTCGGTCGTGCCGCCCAGTTTGGTCGGGCCGAACCTTCTGCAACCGCTCCGCATCTCCGGCGACACGTTCGGGCGCGAGGGCCGCAACCTTGTCGCGACCGGCGGCTTTTTGACCACGTGCGATTTTCCGTTCCCGCACTACCGTATCGGATTTCGCAAAGCGACCATTATCCCCAACAACCGGATCGTTTTGCGCGACGCCACCTTTTATCAGTACGACCGCCGCATTCTTAAAATCCCGTACCTCGCGATCCCCATCCGCGACCAGATCCGGTACAGCTATCTGCCGCAGGTCGGGCGCACACAGGAGGAAGGCTACTTCATCAAATCGGCTATCGGGTACGCTCTGGGCGCATTGTATCCGGGCATTTTCCGCCTTGACCTGATGGAGAAGAAAGGCGTCGGCGTCGGTTTCGATCAGGCGTACCAATTCGCCAGTCTCGCCGCGAGCGGTTCGCTTGCGCTGTATAGCCTGCGCGACAAGAACCGGGGCGTCAATAACCTGAATGGTCGCCTGAACCACCAACAGCGCATCGGGACCGTGGACACCTCGATTAACTCCGATTTCCAGAACAATTCGTACAACTCCATCTCGGCGGATTCGCGAACCGCCCAGACGACTCTCACAGCGACACGGCTGATCAAGGCGAGCAGTACGAGCGTCAGTTACAGCTTCGGAACCAGCGACTTCTCGAATAGCGTCAGCAACACGCGCGCCTACTCGATCTCACAAACACAGCGACTGGCCCGCCTGTTTAGTATTCGCGCCGGTCTGACCGGTAATGAAAACTCCAACTCGAATTTCGACACGCTCACCAACACGACCAGCGGCACATCCACCATTCAACAGGTCGGCGATGTGCGCGCCACCGGGCAAATCGGCATTTTCGATGTGGACCTGAACGCGAACAAAAACCTCGCCGCCCGGCAAACCGGAACGTTCGGCGGCGGCTCGTTCTTCTCCGGCACGGAGCGCCTACCCGACATCACGGTCGCAACCGATTCGCGCCGCTTGTTCGGCAACGACCGCATTCCGCTTCGTCTCGCCCTCGGCTTCGGGCGCTACATCGAAAACCCGAACAAAGTACAAACCCAGCGCTCCTTGTTCAACCTCGACGCCAATCCGCGCCCTATCGCGCTCACCCGTTCCGGCTTGTCCCTAACGCTCGCGGGCGGTTTGCGCCAAACATTCTATTCAAGCGACAACGCCCAGTACGTTCTGACCAACGCCAGCAGTTTGCAACAACGTATCGGCGGGTCCGGCGCGCTCCGCCTCACGTACGGTTACCTCCGCCCCTACGGCAGTACGCCGTCCACGTTCCGCCTCGATGATGTCGGCGCGTTCAACAATCTCGGCGCGAACCTCGACATCAACGGCCCGCGCGTTCGGTTCTCGCTTATCACCGGCTACGACATTCAGCGCGCCCAAAGCGATCTGTCGCCCGGTATCCCCAAAAATCCGTGGCAAAACGCCGCTATCCAGATCGCCTTGCGCCCGTCCGCCGTCTTCCAAACTCGCTTCACCGGCGCGTACGACATCAATTCGGGCCGCCTAATTGACTTGACCAACCGGGTTCGCGTTCGCACCGCGTACGGTTTCGCGCTCGATACCGGAATTCGCTTCGATCCCCAGCAAAAAAAGTTCGCCCAGATCACCGAAGTTCTGGAAACGCCGCTCTTCGGGCGCGGTCTCTCTCTTGTCGCGCTGACCGGCTACAACGGTTTCACCAAGCGCTTCGAGTACAAAAGCCTCGGCCTGACCCGCCACCTCCACGATTACGAGATCGTTCTGTCCTACATTGACCAGCCCTACGGCTTCCGCACCGAAAAAGGCTTCAATCTCAGTTTCCGCCTTCGCGCCCTCCCCTCCCCCGTCCGCAGCAATACCGGCCAGTACGGCGCCGCCTTAGACACCGGCACCGGCGAGATTTTCTGAAACGCTACGGGTACAATTTACCGAACTCCTGTCAGTGTGAAAGGTAGCAAATTTAATGGTTAAAACACAACCGGCTCAGTACAAAGACTTAACTGTAGTGCTTGCGCTTTCAAATGCGCCTTCTAATACAGATGCGATACGGGAAATAACAATTTGGGCCAGAGAAAACGGTTTTGTTCGTTCTGGCGAAAATCACTTAGCGGTGCGTCGCACATCGGATGGTGAAACCTGGTTTCAAAGCGCTTGTTACCGTCTTGATGACGATCTAAATCGCGCCGCGCAAGAAGATGTCAGCCGTTACCGTGAGCGACGTGAAAACCTGCCCTTCACGCCTTCTTTGGAGGAAATAATGCAAGACACGCGTGTGGCGCGTTAATTTATGCCGTTCCGAACCGTCGTACCGGACAACAGCGCACTCATCGCCGCATTCTTCAGGGAGCGTCATTCCGCTTATGCCGCCCCGCTTTTGGAGGCCATCCGGTTACGGCAAGTGGACGCCGTCGCGCCGACCCTGCTTATGACTGAGTTCCTGAACGCTTGCCGTCGAAAAGTAGAAGGACGAACTCCCATACCGCGATCTGCTGTAGACAGTATTGTCAGCGACTTTTTATCGCTTCCAATAACTTGGCAACCTGTGGAGGAAATTGCGCTGTTCGCTTGGGGGCTTTACCAACCGGGCGGCGTGGAGGCGGCTGACGCTTTTTACCTGCACGTCAGTATGACGTGGCAGGCGGAGTTGTGGACAGCGGATCAAGGTTTGCACGGACGAGGGTTGTCACGCTACCCAAACATTCACAACCTGACGACTAAACCCTTTCGCTGAACCCGTCCTACCCCAAGCGAATAACCCGGAACTAAACGGCAACGACACAAAGCGCGGCGTATAATCAGCGTATGTCTTCACAGTACGCTTTGTCGCAGATACCGTACGCGATTTTTGTCATCGCGTTGTTTGTCGGGTATGGGATTTTGGTGCGGCGGCGCGTTTTTGAAGGGCGCAACATCTTGCTCGCCGGGGCGGTTGTCGGGGTCTTAGCGGTTGCCGCCGCCACGTTGAATGCGTTGCCGCAGCGGACGGTTCTGCCTCTGCCATTGCTGTTAATCAACCCGCTCATGATGGGCATTGTGACGGTGTACTGCGTTTGGTTCTCGTACCGTCAGCAGCGTGTGGAAGATGTGGCGACGCTTGCGGTCGGCGACACAAAGGTTATCGTCCGGGTGTGTTCGGCGTTTCGGATACCGGACGCCGACGCGTTGCTACTTCCTACGAGTACCGCGATGCGAATGCTGGGCGGTGTGCCGGGTGCGATTGGGATTGCATCGGGCGGGGCGGCGGAGCGGGAAGCGCGTCAAAGCGCGCCCGTCGGCATGGGTAAGGTCATCGCGACAAGCGGCGGCAGGCTGGCCGTCGCCCGTATTTTTCATGTCGCCGTTTACGATGCGGGCCGGGGCGTGGACGAGAACGCGCTCCGCAAGGGAGTTGAGTCGGCGGCGCAACAAGCGCGCAAGAGCGGGGCTGAATCGGTCGTTTTGCCGGTCGGGGCGTACCGACCGTTAAGCGCCGCGCGGGTCGCCGCCGTGGTCGCCGAAGGGGTTCTGAAACAACGTCGCGCGTTCGCGGAGATTGTGTTTGTCGCGTTGGAGCCGCGCGACGCCGACGCGATTGTGCAGGCGGTGACAAGCGCGGTCGAAGCCGCGCAGGCGGCAACGGATAAGGGCGTTGATGGCGGCGACAGCGCACCGGCAAAAAAGCGCGGTTCACGGTAGCGTGTAGCGACGCGGATCACCAGAAAGCCACAAGCCAATAATGGCGTTCGCGTTGACGTTCGCACCCGTGCCGTGATACGATAAAAAGCGGTCAGGGACGACGCACACGATTTCGCTTTGCCTTTGCATAAGCCCGAAGCGCGCCATCACAGGCGCGCTTTGTTTTTGCAATAACAACGCGGCGACGCCGCGCTGTTCCTAACCCGTTCGGAGCGATACGCGGTTTTAATTCACTGTGTTCGCGGCGTGCGCCCACCCCTGGGGAGGGAGGCGCAGGCTTTTGTTTCACCCTGCTTATTTCAAGGAGTACGTTACCCCCATGCCACTCGCGACCGTAGCGACCGCCGATGTGATCGGCGATTACAAAACCCACGAATCCGATACGGGTTCTCCCGAAGTTCAGATCGCGCTTTTATCCGCGCGCATCACGCAGCTCACCGACCATCTCCGCCTCCACAAAAAGGACCACCATTCCCGTCGCGGCCTTTTGATGCTGGTCGGACGGCGCAAGCGGCTTCTCACCTACCTTGCCGGGGTAGACATCGAGCGCTACCGCGCCCTGGTCGGGCGACTCGGAATCCGGTCCCGGCTGTAACCAAAAAGCGGCCCCAAAGCGAAAAGGGCGCGCACGTTCAAATACGGACGGAGCGCGCCCTTTTCGTTATCCGCGTCAAGCGGCGTCAGGGTCGGACAAGCGGATCGTTTTTCTTACGGTCCGCTTCGCGTGCGTTAAAAGAAGAAAATTACCTATGGCTGTTCACTCCGTTGAGATAGCGTTGCCCGGTGGGCGCGTTGTCACGATCGAAACCGGCAAGCTCGCCAAACAAGCGGGCGGGGCTGTTCTGGTTCAAAGCGGTGACACGATTGTTCACTGCGCCGCGACGATGGGCGCATCACCTCGTCCCGGTCTCGATTTTTTCCCGTTGACCTGCGATTACGAAGAGCGTAAATACGCGGTCGGCAAAATCCCTGGCGGCTTTATCAAGCGCGGCGGGCGTCCCGGCGAAAAGGCGACGCTAACATCGCGCCTGATTGATCGTCCCCTGCGTCCCCTGTTCGACAAGGGAATGCGGAACGAAGTGCAGGTTATCGCCATGCCTTTGTCCGCCGACATGGATCACCTTCCCGACGTGTACGCGGTCTTGGGCGCGTCGGCGGCCTTGCACGTTTCCGATATTCCATTCGCCGGTCCCATTGGCGCGGTTCGGATCGCGCTGAATGCCGACGGCGAGCATATCGTCAACCCGACCCAGGACGAAGTCGCTGAGTCCCGACTCGATCTGGTGGTCGCCGGTACCGCAAAAGCGATTCTGATGGTCGAGGCGGGCGCGAACGAAGTGTCCGAAACCGAGATGCTCGCCGCGTTCGACCGCGCCCACGAAATCATCGTTTTGATGTGCGAGGCGCAGGATAAATTGCGCGAACTCGCGGGCAAACCGAAGCGCGAGGTTCCGCTCCACGATTACAACAAGGAAATTCTGGCCCGAATCCAGGCGGACTTCAACGCCACGCTCCGCGCCGGTTTACAGGACCCCGACAAGGCAAGCCGCGAGGCGGGCCTGACCCTTCTTATCAACGACGTTGTCGAAAAGTTGAAGGACGAGTACCCGGACAACATCGGCGACATTCGCGAGGCCGCCGACAAAGCGGTCAAGGACCAGCTACGCGACCTGATTATCACCGAGGGCAAGCGCCCGGACGGTCGCGGAACAACGGATATTCGCCAGATTGATTGCGAGGTCGGCTTGCTTCCCCGCGTCCACGGAACAGGCTTGTTCACACGCGGTCAGACACAAGTTTTAACCACACTGACCCTGGGTTCGTCCGGCGACGCCCAGATGGTGGATACGCTCGAAGAAGACGGCGAAAAGCGCTATATGCACTTTTATAACTTCCCGCCGTACTCGGTCGGCGAGGCCCGCCCCATGCGCGGACCGGGTCGCCGCGAAATCGGCCACGGAGCGCTCGCAGAGCGCGCATTGCTTCCGGTTATCCCCAAGAGCGATGTGTGGCCGTACACCATGCTCCTTCAATCGGAAGTGCTGGAATCCAACGGCTCGACGTCTATGGCGTCCGCGTGCGGCTCTACCCTCGCCCTGATGGATGCGGGCGTGCCAATCAAGGCCCCGGTTGCGGGTATCGCGATGGGCCTGATCAACGAGGGCGACAAGTTCGCCGTTCTGACCGACATCCAGGGCATGGAAGACTTTTCCGGCGATATGGACTTCAAGGTCGCCGGAACCGCCGAAGGCATCACGGCCCTGCAACTCGACACGAAAATTCAAGGCATCCCGCGCCATGTTTTCGTGGATGCGTTCGAGCAGGCCCGCGTCGCCCGCTTGTTCATTCTGGATAAGATCACGTCGGCGATTGCGACCCCGCGCGAAGAGCTGTCTGCCTACGCGCCGCGTATCATCACGGTGAAAATCGAGCCGGATCAAATTGGTCTGGTTATCGGACCGGGCGGCAAGATGATCAAGAAAATCACCGCGGACACAGGCGCGAAGATTGACATTGATCAGGATGGCTCCGTGCATATCGCGTCGGTAGATGGCGCCGCAGGCGAGATGGCGCGCAAGATTATCGAGGACATGACCAGGACCGTAAAGCCCGGCGATGAATTCGAGGGCAAAATCGTGCGATTCCTTCAGTTCGGCGCGTTTGTCGAACTGATTCCTGGCAAGGACGCCCTTGTCCATGTGTCGCAACTCTCGGATCCGCCCCCGTCCCGTCCCGAAGAAAACCTGAACATCGGCGACACGCTCAAAGTGCGCGTCACCGAGATTGACGGGCAGGGACGTGTCAATGCGACCGCGCGCGGTTTAGATGAGCCGTTCGATCCCGCCAACCCCGAAGTGGGACGACCGCCGCGCGGCGAACGTCCGGGCGGTCCCCCCGACCGTGGCGGACGCGGCGGCGGCGGTGGCTATCAGGGCGGCGGTGACCGTGGCCCGCGCCCCGGCGGCGGCGGATTCAGCGGTGGCGGTGACCGCCCCAACGACCGTAGCGGCGGTTTCGGCGGCGGGGAACGTTCCCGTGGCCCGCGCCCCGGCGGCGACCGCCCCGGCGTCGTCACCCCGGACCCGTCCGCTGAAGCGGCCCTGAACGACGCGCCGACCCACGCCCCGGTCGCGGACGACGACAACGACGATATGCCGCGCGCCCGCTTCCGCCCACGCCGGTAGTGTTGTAGGTCGTTAGGTTGGGGGCTGTTCATGTTGTGAGTGCGCTCAAGCCGCGCGGCTCCCCTTCCGGGGAGGACCAGCCGGGCGCTGGACCGGG
>CAXUMS010000106.1:0-17822 GCA_964252165.1 uncultured Armatimonadaceae bacterium | reverse complement strand
GCGTACCTGCGCTGGCTCAAGCAGTTCGAGGCGGGCCGCCGCGCGCTGGAATCCAAAGGGCAAAGCGAACTGATGGTGGTGTTTCAGGAAATGCTGAAAACATCGCTTACCGGCCCGGCCAGCATGAACCTTTTAGATGGCGACCCGGAGGGCGCGTCGTCCGCGCAGGCGAACGGAAGCGCGCCCGCCAAGAAAACGTTTGATTTGGGGCCGATCAACAAGGTCATCCAAGATTGGAATCAGGCGAGCGGTATCTTTCAGCAGAAAACCCCGCCGAATCCGTGCGCAACGCTTGCCGGGACGTATAACAAGGCGTTGGTGACAAGCGTTCAACAGATGAGCGCGTTGACCGGCGTTCTGACGCAGGCGATGCAGTCCCTTTCGTCCTCGGGCGGCGAGATGACCGGCGACGCGCAAGGGACGCTGAACAAACTCTTCGAGCAGAAAAACTCCAAGCAGTTGTCGCAAAGCGTGGACGCTTTAATCGCGCAAAGCGATTCCGACCTGAACGCGGTCCGCGCGCAGTACACCAATATCCCGTCCGATATTGACCAATCGCAGTTTAACATCAAATCAGACTCCGGCGGTTTGAAGTTGCCTGGCATGGGGCTTTAACCGAGAAGACTTGACGATTAACCCCCAAACGAAAACGGCGCGCTCACTTGGTGAGCGCGCCGTTTTTGCGTCTGCGAATCCGAAGATTAGCGCAGATAAACCGCTAAACCAAAGTTAAAATTAAGGTCGTTCTGAAAGCCGTTCTTGGAAAAATCACGGTACAAAAGCGTACCGGTGACGGCCACATTCTGGGTCAGGAAGTACTTCGCGCCGCCTTGAACGCCATAGGCGAACGAGCCTTCGATACCCTTATTGCCGTCTGAGTAGCCCAAGTTCAAGCCGATAAACGGCAGGAGCGGCGACGCTGACGGGAAATGGTAGTTGACGAACAAACCGCCGCCGTAGATGCTGGACCCGCCGTTGGAGTGGGCGTAGTCCACCGAGCCGCCGATTTGCACATTGGGGTTTAGGAACGGGCCATAACCCAGGTGGACCGATTGGGACTCGCTGGGGTCGAAGATGAACTGACCGCGCAGTTCGATCTCGCGGGTTCCGGCGACCGGCAAGAGTGGGTTGGGGGTAACGGCCTGAGCGCGCGCCTCGGTAACGAGGGCGGAGCTGGCAAGCAGAACGCCTGCGGCGGCAAGGGTGGGGACAAGACGAGTTTTCATAACGCTGTTAAACTTCTCCAAAGCGATGATAAAGGTGGGTGCGGAAAAAGCGCATAGCAGGCGCTTTTTCCGGTATCGTATTCCCACTATAAGGTTGACCAAAACGTTGTCAGCATTAACGTAGACAATGTTAGAAGCGGTAGCCGAGGCGCAGGCCCGCGCCGGACGAGTTGACGCCTTCAACATCGCCGATAAAGTTGTAGTCGGCTTCGGCAAGAACGCCGCCCGCGAACTCATAGCCGAGCATCAGCTTGCCGCCGATGCGCCCTTTTGTTTCGGATGCGCCGCCGCCGCGCGCGTTGACGCTATAGTAGCCCACGCCCACGCCGCCATAAAACTTCTGCGCTTCGGTTGCGGGCGAGAAGTAGAATTTGGCCTGCGGACCAATCGCGAACACGTTCAAGCGGATACCGTCATCGCTTTTGGCGAAGTAGTCGACGTAAACGCCGAAGACGGTAGGATTGACCGCCTGGGTTTTCGCGAAGTCGTACGAAACGCCAAGATTTAAGAACGTGTTGCCGACCGCATCGCGCACATCGCCATCGGACGGGAAGAACGCGCCTACTTTAACCGTGAACGGCTTCTGCACCTTGAGCGTGTCGTCGCTCACCTGTGCGTGGGCGCGCGGCGCGCCGAGGCCGATCACTGACGCGCCCACAAGCGCGGCGATCCCAAGACCTTTTAAGTTCATATTCAACTCCTGAAAAAGTAAACCACTATCCAATGCACCGAGGGGAACCGTTCTCCAAGCGCGACAGCGTTGTAACGTACGGAGGATCTTTCACCAGCCCGAACGAGCGTCCGCTACCTTGCTCGGTTTACCGTTCATAAAATCAGACACGCCTTCCGATTATTGGTTTCATCTTTTTACGACACTTGTGGGTAAATCGATAGAAACCGAGGCGCCCGCCGTTTGCGTTCGCACATCCACCAGGCGCATTTCGAGCCGCCAAACGCCGTTGGCCTCGTTCAGCGCGCCGATAAGGGCGAGGTCTACATGGGCGCGCCGTCCCGCCTCCGCGATCTGCGACACGGATGGCTCGGCCCCGGTCGGCGGCAAGCTCTGGGCGAGCCGATTTTGCTCGCGCGCGGGCGCGGCGGCGAGCAGGGCCGTATCGCCCCGGCGCGACGCGCACAGCATATCGGTGACAACGGCGCGAAGGAAAGCGCCGGAGATGGTCGCCCCCGAGGCGAGGCGGAACGGAGCGACGCCCAAACGAGGCGTTCCCTGATTCTTCAAAACGGGAAGATCGGCGGCGGACGCGGCGAGGCGGAGCGAGGCGATCCGAAGAGCCGCGCGGAGCGGGTCCGAAACCGATTTCGGGGGTGCGGACGCTTTGCCGCTTGAAACGGCGAGCGTCAGGCGCGGGTCTCCCCAAACGCAACCGCGCGCCCGCGCGACAAGCGAGGCCTCCTGGGTCAAATCAAGGGCGTAGCGGGTGACGAGTTGCAAACGTTCCACGCCCCGAACCGAAACGCGCACGTTTTCGGGATCTTTGCGCGTGCGGTTGCCCGGCGACGCCCTTACCAGAAACCGCGACGAGCGAAAGGCGCGGTCACTGCGGTAAATCGTTTTGCCGTCGCCGATAATTTCGTAGTACACGTAGCCCGGCCCCAACGCCGATTCTTCGTCGTCACGGCCTACGGTGACGTCAAACCAGTCGTATCTGCCGTTCAGTCCCAACATCAGCGTCGCCGCGTGGACGTTTGCGGGCGCCGCCCCGACCCCGGTCACGAGGGCGCGCGCGTACCGGGTTCCGTTTATCGTTGCGCTTTGCGCCCGGTACGGACGCTCGGCGTCCTGCTGGGTCGCGGGAAGCGCCAAAAACGTGTCAACAAAAACCGACGCTCCCCTCTCCTGCGCACCAACCGGCGCACCCATAAACGCCGCGACAACCACGGCGAAAACAACCGCGCGACGAGAAACGGCGGACATCAAAACAGCCCCTTCTGCACATGGCTTTCGGCTTGGCGGGTGCGTCTACGTTGAGGAAGGCTAAATCGCTCAAGCCGCGCGGCTCCCTCTTCCAGGGGGGTGTCACACAAGTGTGACCGTGGGGGACCAACCTTACGTTGGATCGGTGATCTTGTTTAGCGATGGGTTTGCTTGTTAAACCGCCTCAAGCGGTTTAACAAGCAAACCCGTCGCCGAAGCAATGCACGGTCCAGCGCCCGGCTGGCCCCCGCTGGGAGGCGAGCCGCGCGGCTTGAGCGATTTAGCCTTCCTCAACGTAGACGCACCCGCCAGGCAATTGCGTGGTTTGGCCTTGCGCCGTTTATATCGGGCGTTTAGGCGACGCCCATCAGGATGTCGAAGAGTTTTTGGTCCAGACGCTCGTAGGGGAGCGAGCGGTTTGCGAGCGCATCCACATCGAACTCGCGGGACTTGATCGCGTCCGCCTTGTCTTTCGAGTGGGCGGAAAGTTGCGCTTCGGTTGCGGCGTCCTGGGGGTGTACAAGGGCCATGATTTCCTGCACCTCGGGGTCCGCATCGAACTGAGCGGCTTTTTCCTTCAGGATCAGGTACGAGCGCATACACCCGCGCGCGAAGTGCAGAACATCGTCGCGGTCGGATGTACGGAGGGCGTGGGCGTCGAAGTGGCGCATCCCCTGGAAGTTCTTAGTCTCCAGCAAGCGCACCAGAAAGAACGCGTTTTTGGAATCTTCCTGTCCGAAGCGCAGGTCCTGATCGAAGCGTCCCGGCTTTTGCCCGTTCAGGTCCACATGGAACAGTTTCCCGGCCTCTTCGGCCTGCGCGACCGCATGGTAGAAGTTCAGGCCCGCCATGGTTTCGTGGGCGACCTCGGGGTTGACGCCCACCATCTCGGGCTTGGCCAGAGTCGCGATAAAGCCCAGCATCGCGCCCGTTGTCGGCAGGTAAATGTCGCCACGCGGCTCGTTCGGTTTGGCTTCCAGGGCGAACTTGTAGTTATAGCCCTGCTCGATGGAGTAATCGCAGAAAAAGTCTACCGCGTCGCGCATCCGCTTGACCGCCTCGCCCGCGTCTTTCGATGCATCCACTTCCGATCCTTCGCGCCCGCCCCAGAACACGTACACCTCCGCCCCTAACTCCGCGCCCAGGTCCATCGAGCGCATCACCTTCTGGTACGCGAACGCGCGCACATTGGGGTCGTTCGACGTGAACGCACCGTCCTTGAACACGGGATGCCCGAACAGGTTCGTGGTCGCCATCGGGACTTTGAGGCCGGTGTCGCTGAGGGCCTGCTTGAACTCGCCGACAATCTTGTCCTGCTCCGCTGCCGACGTTCCAAACGGCACTAAATCGTTATCGTGGTAGTTGACGCCGTACACGCCCAAGGGCGCGAGCGCGTGAACCATCTCGACCGGGGTGTACCCGCGCCGCACCGGCTCGCCGAACGGGTCGCGCCCCGCGTTTTGCATCGTCCACAGCCCAAACGTAAACTTATCGCTTTTTTGCGGCTCGTAATTCGCCATTGTTTTTTCGCCTTCTTCAAACCCCGCGTTGGGGAGTTGACCCCAGTGGGGTTCGTGGTTTTAGTATAACAAGCCGCTTGCGCCCGGTCAATGCGGTCTGACACTGAGGGTGTCACTAATGACTTCACATTCACGCCCTCCAATGAGGTAAGCGGCGTATAAACCCAAAAACGGCCCGGCGCATAGTCTGCGCTGGGCCGTTTTGCACTATCGCTTGCCGCTTCGATTACAGGTTATCGTGTTTCCACTTTTGATATTCGTCGTACGTGTGAACGCCGGTTGCAGGCAAGCCCGCCTGACCGTCGAACACCGTATCGGTCGGGTACGTTCCCTGTGGGCCGAGGTACTTGGCCTTATCCCACGGCACCTGTTCAACCTGCCCGTCATCCCACAACACGAGGTAGAACCCTGCTGGTTTAGAGGCGGTAAGGCCGCCCTTCAGATAGCGGATGTTGCGATGATAGTACATTTCGGTGTACGCGAGAACATCACGTGTTCCGTCGGGCTTGGGAGAGCCAATAGTTGCGCCATCGGGGCGCACGCTCGTCATGCGATACGGATCGTACGATGCCGGGTCTAATGAGCCGTGAGCGGAATCGGCGTACTTCATATCAGGGTTTCGGAAAGCCGTGACCGCTTGCGCCGTGTTGCTGAAACCGTACGCTTTGGGATCATCGGCTCGATCATGCAACAAAGTGGCGGAAGCCGGAAAAGTAGGATACGCCCCGCCGTGCCGCTGCTGATAAACGCCAATGAAACGGTACAACTGCCGCATTTGCTCCATCGTTCGCTTCGGGTTTCCTGGAACCGCTCCGTTCAAGTCGTAATCGCGGTATACGGTCGGCTTCGCGCCCTGCCCTCCGTTGTTCAGCAATATTGCCGCGCCTGCAGGGTTCTCACGTCGGAACATGAAGATGTTTACTCCGATGGCGATAAGTGCGAGACAAATGAGCGCGATTTTTATGTAGCGTGCGCTTTGAGTATGCATCAAGTTATCCCTTCTACAAGTCTACAAGGCAGTCAATCATTTGGATTAGGAGGACTTGGCAAGGGCGACGGGCTTGCCGGGGTAGTGGTCGGACAAAGACATTCAACGTTTGGGGTGATCGCTTGGAGATTTGTCAACTCGTAGCACACAAACCCTATATGGCTTTGAAAGCAATATTTGTCGCAGTCATAAGCCGTGAGATCACCTTCTGTTTTATGGCAAATATGATCAGGATCGTTGAAGTCTTTGCAGCAAGGTTGCTTTACAGACGACCTGAACGTTTTTACAACGTTGCAAAGGGGCGCGGGCGGACAGCAGTCCGTTGAGGAGGTATCACACGCTGAGGATGACGTGGTCGCCATCAGGGTGGATGGAGTAGCGAAGGCGGCGAGCGCAACCAGTCCGAGCGCGGCGATGAAGCCGACGTGTTGTTTCATGGGAGATCAACCTTTCGTGAGAGCAGGCGCGGCGACGGCGACGGGACGAGCCGTTGCGGCGCGATCATTTGTTCCAAAGGACGGAGCGGGAACAGGGGACGTGGATGGGAGGACGTTGCCCTCCATTACGAGAGGTGTCCCGACCGGGTTGTCGGATGTGGTGACATGGACGGTTTGGCTGACCTTGCCGTGCTTGCCGTCGGTGTCCAGAAGAATGTTGACCGCGACCGCCTCAAGGGGAAGAAGGCGGAACGGTATCTTGCGGTTGGGGAAGGCCTGCGTACAGCCGCAACTGCCTTTCGCGCCGGTTACCGTGACGGGCCACGGGTGGACGTTGCGAACCAGAAAGGTTTGGCGAACGCGGTCGCCCTCACGGGCGTCGGGAAAGCGGTACACGCTCTGCGGCGCGTACAGAAACGGGGCGAAGACGGGCGCGCGGAACGAGAAAAGCGCGATTCCTGCGGCGCACACGGTCGCCGCGCTTAAAAGGGTGTCAACCAAGCGGCGTGATCGCGCCTGTGTTGTGTGTTGGGGCGTCGCGCCTGTGTTGGGGCGTCGCGCCTGATGCGGTGTCATCCAAAAACGTAGCTCCTATCCGAGTGGTTTACCGGCTACTTAAACAAGGTCCTTAATAGGCTTGCGAAGATTATACTCCCGGTGATTCACATCCGTCAACAGGTAGGTCGCTTTTTGTTGGAATTATATTAAAGCCTTTTTTATCTACCCCCGGCGGCGCGGGTCAAGGGCGTCGCGGAGGCCGTCGCCGAGGAAGTTCAGGGCGAGAACCGTGAGCGACAGGAGCGCGGCGGGGAGCAGGATCAGGCGCGGCTGGAATTTCAAGAACTCCTGCGCGTCGCTGATCATCCGGCCCCATGATGGGTACGGGCGCTGGACGCCGATACCCAGAAACGACAGGGTCGCCTCGGCGATAATCACGCCCGCAATATCCACGGTTACGGCGACCAGGATGGGCGACAGGAGGTTAGGCAGGATGTGCCGGAGAACGATGCGACCGTCGGTTGCGCCAAGCGCGCGGGCGGCCTCGACAAACTCGCGCTTTCGGAGCGATAAAACCTGACCGCGCACCAAGCGCGCAAGCGGAGGCCAACCGGTCGCGCCGAGGGCGAGAATGACCAGCAGGAGCGATTTCTCCGGCGTCGTATTGCTTGCGCCGAGCGTTCCCAAGAGCAAAATGGCGAGAAGCACATCGGGAAAGGCGAGCATGACATCGGTGATGCGCATCAACACTTGCTCGACGCGACCGCCGAAGTAGCCCGCCGTCAGGCCGACGATCAGCCCGAGCGTGACCACGAACGCCTCGACCGCGACCGCGACAAAGAGGGAGATACGCGCGCCGTAGATCAGGCGCGAGAGCGTGTCGCGACCCAACTCATCGGTTCCCAAACGGTGCAGCGGCGTCGGCCCCTGCATACGGGCGTCCAGGGTTTGGGCCGCGAACGGGTACGGCGCGAGAAGCGGCGCGAACACGGCGACAAAAACCAGACCGGCGAGAAGCGCAAGGCTTGCGACCGCGAGCGGGTTGCGCCGGAGTCGCGCCCACACGGACGGCGGCGGCGGGGCGAGCGCGATAACCTCGGCGTCGGTTTCCGGAGCTTCAGGCGCGGATCCGGTGGGACGGAGCGGTTCGGCAAGTTCGTCGTTGATGTCTCCGGGCATTGTTACGCCTGCCCCTCGGTCGCGGCGGGAACGGTCGCGGAGGCCGCCGCGAGGCGACTACGGCGGGAGGCGAGGAGCGGCCCGCCGCCTGCGGCGCGGGCGCGCGGGTCCAGAACGCCGTACAGAATGTCCACGATCAGATTGACGACCACGAAGATAAACGCTAAAAGTAAGGCCATGCCCTGAATAACCGGGTAGTCGCGGGATGAGATCGAGCGGATGGACTCATAGCCGATGCCGGGAATGGTAAAAAACGTTTCCACCACAAACGAGCCGGAGAGAAGGTAGCCGAATGTGGTCCCGGTGACGGTTAAAATTGGCGGAAACGCGTTTTTCAGCGCGTGCTTGAACAAGACGACGCCCGGCGATAAGCCTTTGGCGCGGGCGGTTCGGATGTAGTCCTGTCCCAGAACATCGAGCATCGCGGACCGGGTGAGGCGCGCGATCAGGGCCGCCGACCGCGACGCCAGCACCACGGCGGGCAAGATGAAGTATTGAATGCCGGTGCGCCCATCGAGGAGCGAAAACCCGATAACGGGCAAGGTTCCCCGGGGCGCGGACAGGAGCAACACCAGAATAGGCGCGAGAACAAACGACGGCACCGCGACCCCGGTAAGCGCGAGCGTCATTGCGGTTCGGTCCACGAACCGGTTCGCATAGACCGCCGCCAAAATTCCGAGCGGTATCCCGATAACCAGCGACAAGACCAGCGCAATTGTCGCGAGAAGCGCGGTGTTGGGAAAGCCGCGCTTGATCTTGGCGGTGACCGGCTCGCGGTTCAAGTACGACCGCCCAAAATCGCCGTGCCGAACCACGCCCCAAACGTACTTGCCGTAGCGCTCCAGCGGCGGGCGGTCCAACCCCCATTCGTGCCGCGCCCGCGCTTTCACCTCGGGCGAGCCTTTCTCCCCCACCAAAATATCCACCGGATCGGACGGCGATAAATACGCGGCGAAAAACACGAGAAACGAAATCGCAAGCAGTGTGGGAACGGCGAGCGCGAGCCGGTACGCGATAAAACGAAACATCACGCCCATTATAACCCGTTTTGGGTAGGGGCGAGGGTGTCCGGTTTTAGGTGTTGGGCAACGCTCATTCGTTTTAACGGTTGGGTGAGCCGCGCGGAACATTGTTGACGATTGGCGTTGTTCACGAGGGGCTCAAGCCCTCTCGCTACCGGGCTAAGAAGCCATGATCCCGCTGAAGCGGGAAGCGGAGTAGGGGGCCTATGGCAGTTCCTATCCGTCGCAAACAACGCTATCTAAAACCCAAACCGAGCAACACGAGCGGTCTGTTTCTTCCCGCTTCAGCGGGATCATGGCTTCTTAGCCCGGTAGCGAGAGGGCTTGAGCCCCTCGTGAACAACGCCAATCGTCAACAATGTTCCGCGCGGCTCACCCAACCGTTAAAACGAATGAGCGTTATCTACCGAGACAA
This sequence comes from uncultured Armatimonadaceae bacterium, assembly GCA_964252165.1. Taxonomy (GTDB): domain Bacteria; phylum Armatimonadota; class Armatimonadia; order Armatimonadales; family Armatimonadaceae; genus CAXUMS01. The sequence continues at coordinate 8,601 of CAXUMS010000106.1, read as the reverse complement.
TGCGTTACGGTGTCGCGGCGGGCGGGGCGGTTGCGCCTGCGGGCGGCGCTGAATCGGTCGCTTCACGAAGCGTGCCGCCGGAGGGTTTTACTTTGCCTTCAAGAATCGCCTGGACATGGGATTTCGTGGCTGCGTACGACAGTTCTTTGGTGAAAAGGCCCATTGTGGCGCGCGTGTAAGGGCCGTCAGGATAATAGGCATCGAAGTAAAAGGCGGAAAGCGACGACGACGGGCGATACACTCCCTTCGCGTTTTTTTCCACCGTGTTCCAGCCGACCTCGATCAGCGATTCCCGCTTCCCGTCCGCGCCCGCGACCACGAAAACATAGCGAACCGCGAAGTAGCCGTTCTTTGTGCGTGGCTTGAAAACGAACGGCTCGTAGACCAGAATATCGTGCGCGCCAACGTTGTATTGTTCGCGGCAAAAATCGGTGCGCTTGGCAAGCGACGATGTGTCCTTGCCCGCATTATGGAGCGCGATAAGCCCGGCGCGTTCGGCGTCGCGCGCTTTGTCGTCACCCATCGCCTGATATACCTGCACCAACTTGGCGCGGATAAAACCGTCGCTCAAATGGGCGGCTTTGACCCTGCGGTAGTACGCGAGCGCGGTTTTGTAGTCGCCCGCGAAATAGGCCGCCATCGCGCCATTCCGAAGGGTGTTTTCCTCGTTCGGTTCGACCGCGAGAATTTTTTGGTATTCGGTCAGCGCGTCGGCGTACCGCTTGTTTTCCGAAAGCGCGTTCGCCGCGGTGAACGTTTTTTCGAGGTCGAGCGCGGGTTGTTGCGCGCGGGCGAGCGGGCAAAGGCAAAGCGATAGGACAACGGCGAGAAGCGATAAAAAGCGGCGCATAAAATCCCCTTCTAAATTGGTTTTTCTTGTTAGTGTCGCCGTACAGCGCGAACCTTCACCAACCCGCTTGCGCCCCGCGCGGTGCAAAGCGGCGTTACTTTCGGGGCCAGTACATAATAACGCAAACCCCGACGAGGCACAGCGCGGCGCCCCAGAAGTCGGCGCGGTCGGGTTTCTGATTGTCGAAACGCCATGCCCACAAGAGGGACAAGATAATGAAAACGCCGCCGTAGGCCGCGTAAACTCTTCCAAACAGCGCGGACGGTTGGAAGTTGGGCAAAACGCCGTAAACGATCAGCAAGGCCGCGCCCCCAATAGCCCACCAGAGCGGCTTGCCATGCCGGAGCCACTGCCACAACAAGTAGCCGCCGCCGATCTCGCACAACCCGCCGACAAGAAACAAACCAAACGAGGCGCCGGTAGTTACCCCCGCGCTTAAAAGAGCGGCGAATGTGTTACTTTCCTCGTCCATAGGTTTAACCGATCGCGGAACAAAGCCGCTTAAAAGGGCTAAGGGGAAAAGCGAGGGTGAAGGATAAAGAGGCCTCTAACCCCAAATAATGGGGGACCAGAAGGGCAAGATAGAGAGCGTTGCCGGTTGCGTTGTGACAAGGAGATAAATCTCCTCGCTACGTAGCGCTTCGCGCCAGTCGTCCTACGGACGGAATGGACGAAGTTATCAATGGGGTGAGGCGACGGCGTAGCGCGGTGTGGTTCACCAATGTAATCTACCGGCTTCAACCGAACCCCATCAAATTATTCCTGCACACCGTCCGTAGGACGACTGGCGCGAAGCGCTACGTAGCGAGGAGATTTATCTCCTTGTAACCTACAAAACGCTTTACACAAGAACTGCGCCGCCGCCTTCTTTATCCTGTCATTCTTGTCCCCCCATTATTGGGGATTAGGGGGCCTCCTAATCTCTTCTCCCACTCAGGTCTCAGCCCTTTAATCTCAGGTCTTTCTTACTTTACCTCGGTGGTTTTGTGGGGCAGGTGTCCCATCAGGGAGTCGCGGATACCGGACACGTTCGGCTTGACCAGTTCCAGATCGCGCTGGTAGTAGATCGGCGCCCACGGGGCATCGTCCACGACCATGCGCTCAGCCTGTCGGTAGAGCGCGGTTCGCTTGGCCGGATCGGTTCCCGCATCGGCCTGATCTAAAAGGGCGTCGTACGCCTTGTTCGAGTACGCGGTTCGGTTTTCCGGCGCGCCGGTATGCAGAAGGACGGACAGGAAATCCTGCGGGTCCAGATAATCGGCGGACCAGCGCATATGGAACAGGTCTACCTGCTTGTTGTCGGTGGCCTTCAAGAACGCGCCCCATTCCTGTTCGTTCAGGTTGACCGCGATACCGACCGCGCCCAACTGTTCCTTTAGCACCTCGGCGGTTTTGCGAAGGTCCGGCTGTTGCTCGCGGAACGTCAGCGTGAGCGGCGGCAGTCCCTTGCCGTCGGGAAAACCGGCCTCGGCGAGCAGGGCTTTGGACTTTGCCGGGTCGTACGGAATTCCCTTGAAGTTCGGGTCGAAGCCCGGTATGCCCTTCGGCACAATCCCCTCGGCCTTCTGGTTGATGCCGAGCAGGACGTTCTTGATAATAGCGTCCTTGTCAATCGCATACGCGAACGCCTGCCGGACACGCTTATCTTTGAACGGCGCGTAGTGCGTCTGGTTCATGCCCAGGTAGAACGTGGCCGCCCGGTCGTAGATTTTGATCTGGTCTTTGAGGGCCGGATTGAGTTTGTCCTGCTCGTAGTCGCCTTTTTCCAGCGTCATGTAGTCGAGTTCGCCCGCATCGTAGAGGTTGCGGACCGTTTTGTTGTCCAGCACGATGGGGCGCTCGATATGATCGAGTTTAGGCTTGCCGCCCCAGTAATCCGGGTTGGCGTCGAGGACAACCTTACTTTGCGGGGTGAACGACGCCATCTTGAACGGTCCGCACCCGATCTCCACGGTTTCGTTGAGATAGTGCGCGCCGCCCTCGGTCGTCGGGCCTTTCTCGACCTCTTCTTTGGGCAAAACGTAGCCGGTCGGGTACGTCAGTTTGCCCAGGAAATAGGCGCGCGGCCCGACAAGCGTGATCCGCACGGTTTTGGGGTCCACGACAACCACGCCGGGCAAGTCTTTGGCGGTTCCTTTGGCGAGGGCATCCGCCCCGACAATATCGTTGAGGTACGTCGCGGCGACCGGAGAGTTGAGTTTGGGGTCAAGCGAGCGGGTCAGCGAATACTTCACATCCTCGGCGGTGACCGCGCGCCCGTTGTGAAACTTGACGCCGTCGCGGATCGTGAACGTGTACGTTTTGCCGTCCGCGCTCACTTTGGGCATTTCTTTGGCGACCAGCGGCACGACTTCGTTTTTCTCGTTCCAGCCGACCAGCCCTTCGTGGATCTGCTGGAGCAGGTCAATCGTCGGGCCGTCGGAAACCAGCGCGGGATCGAGCGTGGTCGGGTTCGCGGTGAGCGCGTAGCGCAAAACGCCCGCGTGACCGCTCCCGCCTTGCGAGGGCGAGCCGCCGCCCGTTCCGCCGCTCGCGGTTTTCCCGCCGCCGTTACAGCCGGTGAGCGCAAGGCCAGACGCGAGCGCAACAGCGGAGAAGGCTAAAACCGAACCCGCGAATCGGCGGCGCAATGGAGGAACCGTCGCCGCCGCAGAAGCCGAAACCGTCGCAAATAAAGCCAAGCGAGAACCTCTTTCGATACGATTCATTACCATTCATGAAAACGCCGTGAAGTTGAACGCGGGTTAAAACCCACGTCTGGAGGCGCGGGGACGCGCCGGGCGACCTCCGGTCGCCCGAAACATCGGCTTCCATGCGCAGTTCATAAAACGGCAATGTTTTTGCGACCGGAGGTCGCCCGGCGCGTCCCCGCGCCTCCAGACTTGGGTTTTAACCCGCGTTCAAAGTAGCGCAAAAGTGAGAAAAATGAATGCCGCGCTATCCGCCGCTACGGGCGACCTCGGCGTCGTAGCCGTTGCCGCGCAATTCTTTTTGAATATCTTTGGCGCGCTTCTCGTCGCGGTACGCCCCGACCTGAATACGGTATCGCATCTTGCCGTTGGTTTGCTCCGGCAGAATTGTGGTCGCATATCCGCGCCCGTTCAGTTCGGCGGCGAGCGAGTTGGCCGAATCGCGGTCCGCAATCGCGCCAATACGCACCCGGTAAACCCCGTCGCTTGCGCCGGTTGTCGCGGGCGGGCGCGGCGACGGTGACACGGCGCGCGGCGATGGCGACGGCGCGGCGGGTGTCGGATCGGTTATCGGCGCGACAGGAGTATCACTGTCCGGCGTCGGCGAGGCGTCCGGGGCGGGCGACGGTTCATCCGGAAGGTCGTCGGGGTCGCGGCGGCCCGGTGTCGGGGACGGTGTCGGCGAGGGACTTGGCGACGGCAAAAGCGCGGCGCGGGCGCGGGCGGCTTCCTCGTCGGCCAATCGTTTGGCGTCCTCGGCGGCCTTTTTCTTGGCGGCTTCGTCGTCGGCTTTCTTTTTCGCCGCCTCGATCTGGGCGGTGCGGTCCACTAACTCCAAACCCGGCTTGGGCGACGCGGCGCTGCTTTCATTTTTTTCGATAATGGTTGCGCCGTTATCGCCGCCGCCGCCCGGCGCGCCCGCATCCGCCGTTCGCGCACTCGGCCCCAGAATAAAATAGCCGAGACAGAAGCAAATGACGATCACGCCAACCGCCGCCGCTGTCCACTTCAATATGGGGGTTTCTTCATTCATAAAATCGGTTGCTCTCCCATTACGCCCCACCCGTCTACACACAAAAAACCAGCAATAAACCCGTCTATTACGATGCTTAGTTTACGGCGCGTGTCCCCCCTTGTCAAAATGCCGGTGGTTCGTTTGGTAGGGCGTTGGCGTTTTGTGGGTGCGCTCAAGCCGCGCGGCTCCCTCTTCCAGCGGGGACCAACCTTACATTGGATCGGTTCTTTCTTTGAGCGACGGGTTTAGTTGTTTTCCCGCACTTTGCGGGAAAACAACTAAACCCGTCGCCGAAGCAATGCACGGTCCAGCGCCCGGCTGGTCCCCGCTGGAAGGCGAGCCGCGCGGCTTGAGCGCACCCACAAAACGCCAACGCCCTACCAAACGAGTAACAGACCGTTACCAGAAATACCAGCCGAAGGTTTGCATGAGGAGGGTTTGGGTCCAGACGAGCGCGAGGGCTTGGCGTTTTGCGGCGGACGTGGTTGCGGCGGAAAGGACGGGCAGGAGTAGAAGCGGGTACAGGAACAGGCAGGCGCGGGCGGTTTCGCCGGTGCGGTACGCGCCGGACAGGAACAGGAGAGCAAGGGTTCCGACGCCTCCGGCGACAAGGGCGAAGGCGCGGCGGTTGCGGAGAAGGGCGGGCAAACCGCGCCGAGCGAGGAGGAGAAGGAACGGGCCGAAAAAAACCGCAATTTCGGCGATGTCTTCTAAGCGCGTGACAAGATACGAGAGCGGTTCGGCGACAAGACGGAAACCGTGGGGGTTTTCCAGTTGCGAGGCGGTTTTGAAGGCGGTGATGTAGTCGAAACCGAACCCGGCGCGGAGCGCGAAAAGCGGCGCGACGGCAAGCGCGCCGACAAGAGCGAGGCGGGCGAGCGCGCGGACGGGGCGGGGCGGGGCGACGGCGCAAAGCGCGAGCGGTCCCGCCGCCCACAGCGCGCCGAACGTTAGAAACAGCGCCGTTCCGAGCGCGGCGGCGGCGAGAAGCGTGTGGACGGCGGGGCGCGCGCTCCATAGGGGCGCGGTGGTGTTAGGCGCGTCCCGGTCGGCGTTGGCGGTTTCGGCGAACGCGGCGATAGCGACGAGAAGCAGGCCGCAGATCAGGGCGTCGAGCGTGGCGCAAAAATAGATTTGCACGGCGGGCAGGAGCAGAAAAAGCGGAACCGCAAACGCATCAGGGGGTGAGGCGGCCCCATTGGGAGACCGGGGCGTTGTCGCTGTGGCAAGGCGGCGCATTCCCCATGCGCTTATCAGCATCGCCGTAAGGGCGAGAAGCGCCGATGCAAGCGCGGGGCGGTCTCCGGTGAGCCGCCGGAGAACATAGAACGCCAGGGTCGCGCCGGGCGGGTGCGTCCGCGCATGTTCGCGGAGCGTGGGCTGAACCGTGTTGAAGGCGCGCAGGAACGACGACGCGCTGGAAACGCCCTGCGCATCGCGCCAGTACTGGATGCCGCGCCCGCCCGCGTCGGTGTCGCGGCGCAAAAGCAGGCGGAGATTTGCGGCGGGCGGCGAAGCGGTTCCGCCCGCAAGCGGCGTGATGAAGCCGTGTTCCGCGCCTTGAATTGCGTTCGACCCGACACAGAGCGCAAAGGCTACCACGCCGAATCGCGCCGCGCCCCAGCGGTAGCCGCTTTGGGACGCCGCCCGGATTGCCAGCAAACCCGCGATCCAAACCAAAACCGCGAGAAGGGCCTCGAACGGCGTGGGCAGGCGGCGCGTGAACACGCTGAGCGGCCAGTAGCGCGGCCCGTCGAAGAACGGCGTGACCGCGTGCAGAGCGTACACCGCGCGGTTCGATGCGTAGACGACCAGCGCGAAGACGCCGATGCAGAGCGCGATCTGGCGCGGCGTGAACGGGCGAAAAGGCGGGCCGGGCGGCGGCGCCGGTTCGGCATCGAAAGGGAAAGCGGAAGGCGGCATGAGCCATTATAGCGAATTAGCGCGCCTGAAACCGCGCTATCGCCGCCGCTACGGGCAAACCGCCGAGACCCCCGGATAGCCAAAATACGGTATCGCTTGAAAAAGTAGCAAAATGAAGGCGTACCAGGTGAAGCAAAAAAGAAGAACGATTCGGCTCCCGTAGGGGGCATGCGTTCCGTGACGGTTTACCGCGTAGCCCACACTCAAAACGAGATGAACGAGAACGGACACGAACAGGGCGAACACGCACGCGCCGTTCACGATGGACTCGAATCCCCAGGCGTCGAACGACGCGGGGAACCGGTCAATCACAAATGAAAGCGCGGTTTGCAGAACCGGGAACGCCATTACGCCGTAGGTCGCGCGCGAAACGTGAGCGGTTCCGCCGCGAACGGCGCGGAGCAGGCACACAAAGGACAGCGCACAGGCATTGACAAGAAGAAAGGCGACACGTGCGAAGATGTCGAGTTTGACGTAGTCGCCGTGCATCCCGCTCGGGAACGCGAAGTTATCCAGCAAGCGCCACACGATCAGGCCGACCGCGAATGCGGCGACGCCTTCGATGCGCGAGATAGGCCAAGCGACGCCGCTCCGCCCGCGCGTGTTTGATGCAGGCGAAGCGGCGGTGGACGCGGCAGGAGAAACTAACTTCATCGTCGTTACCTTTCGCTCTTTGGATAAATTGCGCTACCGGACATGATTTCGGTGACGCCCGGGCCGCGTTTGTCGCTACGACGGCATGTTGCAGGAAAGCGTCAGTAAGAAGACGTACCACGCCACGCAAAACAGGATTGCCAAACCATTTCGCTTCGGGCTGGAAGTTCCGCAGACTTGTTTGGAAGCGAACGCGCTCAGCAAAAGGTGCGTGGGGAACGACAAGGAAAGCGCGATGATAAAAAGGAACGTTACCCAGCCGTCAAACGACTCGCTCCCGAAAGAATTAGTCAACGTGAGCGCGAAGTAGACGGCGGTTTGCAAAACCGGAAACGCCATCGCGCCGTAGGCGGCGGGCGAGACGCGCACGGTTCCGCCACGAACCGCGCGTAAAAGACACGCGGCGGAAAAAGCGCAAACATTGGCGAGAATGGGACAAGCCCACGCGAAGAAACCAGTGGCGGAATAGTTGCCGTGGGTCCCGCCGGGAAACAAGATCAAATCGAGCAAGCGCCATACGGCCCAGCCGACCGCAAACGCGAGAAGACCCTCTGCGGACGACACGGGCCATAGAACCCTGCGCCCCCGACACGGTTGCGTAGCGGCGAACAAGGAAGCGCTTTGGCGGCGCGGCGAAGAAAGCGACATTGGTTTTTCCTTCGTGTGAAACGGGCCGATAAGAAGCGCGCGGTTTGTGCAACGCGCCCTAAAAGCGGCAGTGCAACATTTTGTCTGTGAATTAGAGCCTTCTTCTCGAAGGACAGCATGGTTTTACAGACAAAATGTTGCACTGCCCTAAAAGCCGGGGGCGGTGGACGCGATCAGGCGCGACACCAACCAATACCAGGCGAAAAAGCACGGCAAGGCGACAAGGTCGCCCCGGCTATCCGCACGCCAAAAGCCGCGCGCGGTGGCTATCGCGGACGCAAAAAAGTGCGCGGGCAGTAAGGCGAAAAGCGAACACGCGATCAGGTTCGCCCAAAGGTCCGACCACCCGGCGACTACGGCGACAAGGCCGAACGCAACCGTTTGCGCGGCGGGAATGGCGAGCGCGGCGTACCCCAACTCGGAAATCGCACGGGTACGGTCACGCCTACCAAACCGGAGGGCGCACAAAGCGGAAACGGCGAGAACGTTGCAAAAAACAAATGGCGTCCATACGGGTAGCCCTGTCGCTCCCATCCCGCCATACAAGCCGCGCTCCGCGCCGTAAAGAAGTCCGTATCCCCCCGCCGAAATCGCAAACCCAAGCAGGCTTTCCCCCACGGTAAGCGCAAACACCGCGCGCAAAGGCGACGCCAACTCCCCGCTCTGCAATGGCGCAAGCATAACAGCGAAAACATCCTTCCTTCTATTATTCTACCCGTTAGTCGTTCTTGTTGTCGTTCTTGTCGTTTGCGTCTACTGAGCGGGAGGCTAAATCGCTCAAGCCGCGCGGCTCCCCCTCACGCCGGGGGAGGCGCCAACCT
>CAXUMS010000105.1:0-17947 GCA_964252165.1 uncultured Armatimonadaceae bacterium | reverse complement strand
GCGGCTCCCCCTCACGCCGGGGGAGGCGCCAACCTAACGTTGGATCGGTTGTTTTCTTTGGGCGACGGGTTTATCGGTAAAACGCTGAAAGCGTTTTACCGATAAACCCGTCGCCGAAGCAATGCCCGGTCCAGCGTGTGGCTGGTCCCCCCTGGAAGAGGGAGCCGCGCGGCTTGAGCGATTTAGTCAAACGACCAAGTAGACGGCCCCGCCAAACGGCTTCTCAAGGACACTTATAATCATGACTTCAAAATTAGCGGTTCAAATGTATACCGTGCGGGATTATACGCACACGGGCGGCGATCTCGCGGACGCGTTTCGCAAGATCAGCGATATCGGGTATCGGGCGGTGCAATTGTCGGCGGTTCGCGCGATGGACGGCGACGCGCCCGAGGTAGATACGCAAACCGCGCGGCGGATGATGGATGATTGCGGGCTTGCGTGTATTGCCACCCATCGGTCGTGGAACGCGCTCGCGAGCGACACCGACCGCGAGATCGAAGCGCACCACGTTCTCGGGTGCGCGTATACGGCGATTGGCGGCATTCCCGGCGACTACGGCAAAGACGGCGCGGACGGTTACCGTCGTTTCGTCCGCGACGCCGCGCCCGTAATCGCGAAGTTAAAGGCGGCGGGAATTGCGTGGGGCCATCACAACCACGCCCACGAATTCGAGCGGGTCGCGCCGGGCAATCCGCACACGCTGTTCGATATTCTCATTGACGAGGGCGGGCCGGACTATCTTTTAGAGGCCGATTTATACTGGGCGTGGCACGGCGGCGTGGACCCGGTTGGGCTTATGGCCCGTATCGCCGGTCGCGCACCGATTATCCACTTGAAGGACAAGGAAGTTATTCCGAAAGACGGTCCGGTTATCGGGGCGATTGGCGAGGGCAACCTCCCCTGGAACACGATCTTGCCCGCATGTCAGGCCGCAGGCGTCGAATGGTACGCCGTGGAGCAGGACGTGTGCCGCCGCGACCCGTTCGACTGCCTGCGCTCGTCGTTCGAGTACCTGCAAGGGTTTGATTTGTAATGGGCGATAAAACGCCGTCGATGGATGCGGATCGTGTCGCGGCGCTCATAGACGCCACCGCAGATGGTGACACCGAGCGGATCGAAAAGATCGTCGCCGCAGGCGTTAATCCCAACGTTCCTGATCGAAATGGCGCCACCGCTTTGCAGTTAGCAATCTTTACCCAGACCGCGTACGTGGTAAAGAAACTTATCTCGTTGGGCGCAAGTGTAAGCAGTAAAAGCGTTGACGGTTATTATCCCGCGCATTGGGCCGCGCTTGCGGGCAAGTTCGAGACGATGGTCGTTTTGATTGAGCATGAAGCGCAAGTCAATGTCGTGGACCAATTCAAAATGACGCCCTTGATGTTCGCCGCTTTGGGGTCCGACGCGCGGATTGTTTCTTTTCTGCTGGAAAAAGGCGCGGATGTTAACCTGCTTGATGAGAAAGGACAATCGGCTTTGGACCACGCCCAATCAGAGTACGCGCAGTTTCCCAATGACGAAATCATCAATCTGCTTGAGCAAGCGGGCGCGCCGAAGAAGAGCGGCTAATTAGGCAGTTCGGCTCAGCGGTGTTAGCGGTTCCGAGGTAGGAAGCGATGCGGTGACTATGGACACACACGAGGGGCTTGTTCAGTGCGCCCGCATCCGTGAGAAATGGAACATTATCCGTCAGCTGCAAAACCGCGCTTTGGTTCGCGATGTTCACGGCAAAAACGAGATTTTCGGCGCGAATAAGCATCAATTTATTTTGGACGCCCCGCTCAACGAAGAACAGGTTGCGGCATGGGAGACTGAGGCCGGGGTGCGCTTGCCATGCGAGTACCGACTGTTTTTGTTGCACGTCGGCGCGGCGGGCGCAGGGCCGTACTACGGTTTGTCGCCGCTTCCCGACTGGGGCGAGATGGCGGACGACGCAAAAACGAAGTATCAGCGCTCGCTTCGCGCGCCGTGTTTGTACGCCGAAGGCATGGGCGAGGACTGGCTGGAACAGGCCGCCGGGCCGGACTGGGAAGCGCGCTGGGACAACGACACGCTGGACCCGCAGGACGGAACGCTGGGCCTTATCGAGCAGGGTTGCGGTATCGAAACGGTTCTTGTGCTGAACGGGCCGCACCGGGGGCGGGTCGTCAACGCGTATTGGGACGATCCGCCCCACTTCGCCCCCTACGCCCATTTTCTTGACTACTATGAGGGCTGGCTGGACACTCTCCTCGCTCGCCGCGCGCCCGGCTGGTACGGCTACGAGGCGCCCGGCGAAACCCCAGCGACGCCGCCCGCATGATCGCCGTTCTCGATGTGGATTACCGCGAAGATAACGGTGCGGTCGCGGCGTGCGTGGTCGCAAGCGATTGGACCGATGCGAGCGCGGTCGGCGAGTATGCGGTTCGCGTTTACCCGGTCGCGCCGTATGAGCCGGGACAGTTTTACAAACGCGAACTGCCGTGCCTGCTCGCGGTTCTTGAAACACTTCCCGCTATGCCCTCCGTTTGCGTCGTGGACGGCTACGTGTGGCTTGGCGATGAAACGCGGCCCGGCCTGGGCGCGCATTTGTTCACGGCTTTGGGCGGGACTATCCCCGTGGTGGGCGTTGCGAAAACGCGCTTCGCGGGCGCGGCCCCGGTCGCGGAGGTCCTTCACGGAACCGGCGACGCTGTGCGTCCGCTTTATGTTTCCGCTGTCGGCGTCCTACTCGCAAACGCGGCGGAGCGAGTCGCCCGGATGCACGGGCCGTTTCGCTTGCCGACATTATGCAAACGCGTTGACGCGTTGTGTCGCGCCGCGCATCCGTCTTGAAAGCAGGAACGCCCAATCGGGGAAATCCGCACTCGCCCGCTTCCGCGACCCCGACGACTACCTTTCCGTTTTCATGGGGCGGCGTTTTGCGAGCATCAGGCAGATGTCGTCGGACTGAACGCCCTTTGCGAACTGGCGCGCCTGCGCCACGATTTGCTGGCCCATTTGCGGAAGAGGCGACCGTTTCGCGGCAAGGTCGCACGCGGTCCGGGTTAAACCATCATAGCCGAAGAAATTACGCGTTTCCGGGTCACGCGCCTCGGTAACGCCATCGGTTGCGATTAAAAGAATATCATCGGGGGCAAGGGTAAGAGGCGTCTCCTGATAAACGGCGTCGCGGCTCATGCCTAAAAGCATACCGCCGACCTCGATTTCCTCCATCCCGCCGTCCGCGCGAAGAACTAAAGGCGGCTCCATTCCCGCCGACGTAATATACGTTTCGCCGGTTTCCGTGTTCACCACGGCGAGCGTGAGGCAGACCAGGGCGTAGTTATCGCGGGCGTCGAGCCTTTGAGCGTCCATCAGGAAATTGTTCAAACGAACCAGAGCGGGACGCGGATCGCCGAACTCGCGCAGTAAAACGCGTGCGGCGTACTTGATCTCGGCGGTATGCTGGGCGGCGTCGAGGCCTTTGCCGGTGACATCGCCGACCAAAAGCGCGATATGCTGATCGTCCACGGCGAACACGTCGAAGAAATCGCCGCCGAACTGCGCTTCACTTAGCGCAGGCTCGTACTGCGTGCTGACCTCAAGACCGGTAAACGTATCCGATGGCGTCAGCAAAAGCGCGCGCTGAAGCGTTTCCGCGATGCGCTGTTGCTGGGAAAGAAGCAAATCACGCTCGCGTTCCGCTTGTTGCCGCGCGCTCACATCGTTTTGGACCCCGACAAAATGCGTCAGGCGACCGCTTGCGTCGTGGACGGGCGACACGTGCAAATCGTTCCAAAAGGTTTTGCCATCCTTGCGGTAGTTGAGTAACGTGGCGTGGTAAGCGGAACCTTCCGCGATACATTGGCGCAGTTTGGCGATCTCGTTGCGGTCGGTGTCCGGCCCTTGCAGAAAACGGCAGTTGCGGCCCATTATCTCCTCGGACGAATAACCGCTGAGATGCTCGAAGGCGGGGTTGTGGTACACGATGGGGTTGTCCGGCAAATTTGGGTCTGACACCACAATGCTGGTAACGGCGGCGGCGATCACGCGGTTCAGCAAAAACAATGCGCTGTCAAGGTCGGACGATTTGTCAAAGGCGGTTGTCAAATCAATTTTACCGTTCCCTTCTTCCAAACCGCTTGTGACGCCGCTCTGCGCCACGTTCGGCTTGCTTCGGGCGTCTTCCTGACCGTTATTGCGCTTCATTTTGCGGACCATTTGTATCCTCGGAAACCAGTTGGCTCATTCTGCCGCACCGCGCCGTTTTTAATTAACGACGCTTCGTTGTTGCAACAATATCGTTTCTTACTTTACGCCGTAACAAGATGAAATCCTTTTTTGACTTCAAGCGGCGTTGGTATCCGGGTCGTCTACGCTTCCTCAGTACGTTTCAGGTTCGCTTGCAAAAAAAGAAGCCGCTTTAGAAGCGGCGATTCCGCCGTCGCCCATTATGGTTCACGTGATATTATACCCCTATGGGGTATAATAGACTTGAGGGGAAAGGCTATTTCGATGAACAACGAGAAACGTCGCAAAGTCAAAACGCGCCTTAACCGTATTGCCGGGCAGATCGGCGGCATTGGGCGCATGGTGGACGAGGACAAGTACTGCGTGGACATTTTGACGCAGATTGCGGCGGCGCGCTCCGCCCTCGATGCGCTGGGCGTCGAACTGCTCACCGCCCATATAGAATCGTGCGTGATAGGCCACGGCACGGACCACGCGCATTCGTGCGCCCAGCCCATGACCCAGGAAGCCCTTCTCGCCGAAGTGCACACCACGCTTTCGCGCTTTCTCAAATAAGCCGAAGCGGTTCCGCCAAAGGAGAAACCAAATGCAAACCGCGCCAAAAACGAAAAACGATAATCCGATAACTCCAGAAAGTGATGTGACAGCGGATGCCCCCGTAGCGGCGGCGTCCGAGCGTCTTGATCTTCCGGTGACCGGGATGACGTGCGCGGCGTGCGCCCGGCGAATCGAGAAGCAGCTCGCCAAAGCGCCGGGCGTTGAACACGCGAGCGTTAATTTTGCGACCGGGCGGGCGACCGTGGTTTACAACCCGGAGCGGACCGGCCTGCGCGCGGTTGCGGACACGGTCGAAGGGGCCGGGTACGGCGCCGCGGGCCGAGCGCAAACCGTGTTTATGCTGGACAACTCGAACGGTTCATCCAATTCCGGCGAAAGCGCGGCGCGGTTTTTGCAGACGCGGCGCGGCGTGTTTGACGCGCGGTATGATCACGCGACGCGGCAGGTCACGGTAGAGTACCAGCAAGGTATGACCGATCCCGTCGCGCTTGGGCGCGATCTGGAAGCGTTCGGCTGTCGCACCATGCCAAACAAAGCGAACCGCGACGACACGGCATTGACCGAGGACGACGCCGTGGACCAGGCGAACGAGGCCGATTACCGCGCCTTGTTGCGGAAGTTTGTTGTCGCCGCCGCGCTATCAACGCCGGTTTTCGTAATGGCGATGGCGCACGGCAAAATCCCTTTTCTTCATTTTCCCGGCGCGGAATGGGCGCAACTCGTTTTGACCACGCCGGTAGTGTTTTACAGCGGCTCGTCGTTTTACCGAAGCGCATGGCTTTCGCTCAAACACCGCGCCGCCGATATGAACACCCTTGTCGCCGTTGGCACAGGCGCGGCTTACATCTACTCGGCGGCGGCGACAATCTTTCCCGGCTGGCTTGCGGGCGTTTCCGGCGTGGGCGCGCCACGAATGCCGGGAATGATCGACGCAGAAACCGCGCCGTCGCCCGTGTATTTCGAGGCGGCGGGCGTGATTATCACGCTTATTTTGTTTGGGCGGTTGCTGGAAGCGCGAGCCAAAGGTAAAACCAGCGAGGCGATCCGGCGTTTGATCGGGCTTCAAGCCAAAACCGCCCGCGTTCTGCGCGACGGCGTCGAAGCCGATATTCCGCTCGCCGATGTTGCGGTCGGCGACATCGTGTTGGTTCGGCCCGGTGAAAAAGTCCCCGTAGACGGTGTGGTTCTGGAGGGCGCATCGGCCCTGGACGAATCCCTTTTAACCGGCGAGAGTTTGCCGGTCGAGAAAACGCCGGGCGCCACGGTGTTCGGGGCGACGTTGAACAAAACCGGCGCGTTCCGCTTCCGCGCGACGAAAGTGGGTAAGGATACCGCGCTTCAGCGGATCGTTCGCCTGGTGCAGGAAGCGCAAGGCTCGAAAGCCCCTATCGCGCGTTTGGCGGATGTTATCTCGGGCGTTTTCACGCCGATTGTTTTGCTCATTGCCGCGTTAACGTTTGCCGTTTGGTTCGTTTTCGGCCCGGCGGAAACGCGTTTCGCGATGGCGCTGGTGAATTTCGTCGCCGTGTTGATTATCGCCTGCCCCTGCGCGCTCGGTCTCGCCACCCCGACCGCAATCCTGGTTGGCACGGGCAAGGCGGCCCAAAACGGCATTCTGATCAAGAACGGCGGCGCGCTGGAAACGGCCCACAAGTTACAGGTAATCGTGCTGGATAAAACCGGGACGCTGACCGAGGGGCGACCCGCGCTAACCGACATCGTCACCTTCAATGGTCAAGGTGAAAACGAACTGCTCCGCCTTGCGGCGTCGGCGGAGCGGGGAAGCGAGCATCCGCTGGGCGAGGCCGTGGTTCGCGCCGCACACGAGCGCGGTCTCCCGCTTGCGAATGCCGCCGTTTTTACGGCGGTCACGGGACACGGAATCGAGGCGCGCGTGGACGACGCACGCGTCCTGATCGGCAATATCAAACTGATGCGCGACCGGCAAATTATCATTAGCGCGCAGGCCGAAACGCGCGCGGACGCGCTTGCGGCAAACGGCGCAACCCCGCTGTTCGTCGCCGTGAACGATGCGCTCGCGGGCGTAATCGCTGTCGCCGACCGGGTCAAGCCCGAAGCGCGCGACGTGGTGGAGCAACTGAAACGGCTGGGGATCGAGGTGGTGATGATGACCGGCGACAACCGCCGCACCGCCGACGCCGTCGCAAAGCAGGTTGGTATTGATCGCGTGCTGGCGGAAATATTGCCGGAAGGCAAGGCCGCCGAGGTGAAGCGCTTGCAGGCCGGAAACCGCGTGGTTGGTATGGTCGGCGACGGCATCAATGACGCGCCCGCGCTCGCGCAGGCCGATGTCGGTATCGCTATTGGAACTGGGGCCGATGTGGCGATGGAGGCGAGCGACATCACGCTCATACGGGACGACCTGCGCGGCGTGGTGACCGCAATCGCGCTATCGAAGGCGACGCTCA
Organism: uncultured Armatimonadaceae bacterium; assembly: GCA_964252165.1. GTDB lineage: Bacteria > Armatimonadota > Armatimonadia > Armatimonadales > Armatimonadaceae > CAXUMS01. The sequence continues at coordinate 10,748 of CAXUMS010000105.1, read as the reverse complement.
GGACCATCAAGCAAAACCTGTTCTGGGCGTTTATTTACAACGTAGTCGGCATCCCGATTGCGGCGGGCTTGCTGTACCCGTTGACGGGCTGGCTACTTTCGCCGATTATCGCGAGCGCGGCGATGAGTTTATCGAGCGTATCAGTGGTGACGAACAGTTTGCGTTTGCGCGGCTTCACGGGAACCGCGACGGAAACCGTGGATAGGCGAACGCCGTTCAGCGCCCCGCGCGCGCCTGTCGGTCCCGACTGACTGTCAAGCAACCCGAACGACAATGTTCCTGCGGAGTCAGAGGTAACCGCGCCTATGGCCCGGTAGTCACTCAAACTCGTCGGTTTAACGGTATTGGAGTTGGCAAAGCTTCCAATCAAAGCGCTGCCGCCGTTTGTGGTGTTGTACCAGCTAAAGACCGAGGCGGGGTTAAACATAAAGTCAAGGGACCATAGCTCAACCTGATAATTTGCGCTGGGCGTAAGACCGGAGATGAAAAGGGTCGCGCCCGTTCCCGCCGCGCCCGCGCCCACATTCGTAGAGGTTAAACTAAGGGCTGTCAGCAGATCGCGGTAAAAATTGGGGGATGCGCCATCGGTGAAACCACGATCACGGCTGGTCGGTCCGTTAAGGGCGAGATTTTGCGGGACCGTGACGGTGATGGCGCCGTAGGTGCGCGATGCGTTCGCGGTATTTGCGGCATTAAGACTGAACGCGCCGAAGCCGGTTTCGACCGGCGACGGGGCGTCGGCGCCGAAGTCAACCGCGGGAACCGTGGTTTGGGCGTGCGCGGATAAAGCGACTAAGCTAAGAGCCGCGCAAGCGGCGATACCGGCGAAAGCGGGCAAGCGGAACAAACGCATAATTTTACCTTCCGTAGGAGAAACCAGGACAACGACGACCTGAAGCGCGAGCCGAAACCGACGCGAAGCCTAAAAAACATGGATGAAACGGCGACGAGCCGTTTTCAACCTGTTAAACCACTAACAAAGAGTGTAACAAAGCGTCCAGATCGGGCATTTACAGATTGAATTAGCGTTAATTCACGCGGATAATATCATAAATCAGGCTTGGCTATCAAACGCAAAAAGGCAAAGGGCGCAGGTTTGGAGAGAGCAAACATAACAAGAACGCAGATCGCGGCGCCGGGCTTCGGTATCAAAGCGTGGTCACGCGGGGGTATGCTAAGCGGGGATACGAAGAAGGCGACTCGCCGTTTTTTGTCTCCCTTATCTAAAAATCAACCAGCAAGGAAACATTCCCTATGGCCTCCAAGCAGTATCCGGCCCCGCCGTCCCTCACAATTGACACCAGCAAGAAGTACACGGCGACCTTCAACACGACGCGCGGCGTGATCGTGTGCGAACTCTTCGCCGCCGACGCGCCGATGACGGTCAACAACTTCGTGTTTCTGGCTCGCGAGGGCTTCTACGACGGCACCGTCTTCCACCGCGTCATCGCGTCGTTTATGGTGCAGGGCGGCGACCCGACCGGAACCGGAACCGGCGGACCGGGCTACAAGTTCGCCGACGAAACCGCGGGAAATCCGCACCGGCACGGGCGCGGTTCACTTTCAATGGCGAATGCGGGACCGAACACCAACGGCTCGCAATTCTTCATTACCCACGCCCCCCAGACGCACCTCGATGGCAAGCATACGGTTTTCGGGCAACTCATCTCCGGTCAGGAAGTCGTGGACAGTATGCAAAAAGGCGACAAAATCACTTCTTTGACAATCACCGAAGGCTAAGGCAGACCTGCGATTTGAGTTTTGAGACCTGAGAGGGGGAAGAAGAGAAGATGGCCCCCTAACCCCCAACAAGGGGGGGGCGACAAGAGCCTGTAGCCAAAGGTCCCACCGTTGTTATGCAAGGTAAAGGCATCGCCACTTGATCTTTCTTGTCCCCCCGTTATCGGGGGTTAGGGGCCATCTTTTCCTGTCTTATCCCCTTCTCAGGTTTCAAAACTCAAATCGCAGGTCTTCTTTTTTTCAGGTATTCCTACTGCGCTACATCAACCCTTTTTCTTTCAAACTCACCCAGCGGTTATCGCCGAGAACGATATGGTCGAGCAGTTCGATACCTAAAAGTTCGCCCGCCTCGACTAACCGGCGCGTCACGGCGGCGTCCTCGGGGGACGGGGCGGGGTCGCCGGACGGGTGGTTGTGCGCGACGATCAGGCTTGCCGCCGAATAGCGGATCGCCTCGGTAAATACCTCGCGCGGGTGGACAATGGACGAGGACAGATCGCCGACGCTGATGGTCCGGTGGCGTAAAACGCCGTTTTTCGTGTCCAAAAGAAGCGCGACGAAATGCTCGCGTTTTTCATCGCGCAGGGACGGCCCGAGCAGGTTGTACACGTCGCGCGGGGACGAGATCTTAGGCCGCTCTTCGGGCGAGGCGGCGACAAGGCGACGCCCAAATTCGATAGCCGCCTTTATCTGCGCGGCCTTTGCCGGACCGATACCGTGAACGGTCGCCATCTCGTCAATAGTTGCGTGCGCGACGCCGCGCAACGACCCGAAGTGCGATAAAAGATGATCGGCGAGACCCACGGCGGAATATTGTTCGGTTCCGGTGCGGAGCAGAATTGCGAGCAATTCCGACGTGGATAGGACATCCGCGCCGTACGTGATCAACCGTTCGCGCGGGCGCTCGTCGGTGGGGATTTCACGGATACGAACATGGTAGCGCGCCCGCTCCTCGGCGACCGGCGGCGTTTCGCGCACCAACGACGGTAGCGGGGCGGTTTGGGCGACAACAACGGAGCGCGTCATATCAATGGCGTGGGGCGTAAGAGTGAGCGGCATGGGCGGTTTATCAGGTCCTTCGCTTGTACCTAACGGCGCATACGGGCGCATTCTGATAGTGCGGAAAGCGAGATTATGACAAACGTAAACCCAGGTAACCCGCCGCACGCTTTTCTGCCGCGCCTTTCGATCTGGCAGGCGCCGACCGGCAGTATCGCCGGGCCGGAACTCGCCGCATCGGTCGCGAATGCGGGTGCGATGGGCGCGCTCGCGCTGACCGGGGCCGCCCCAAACGACGCCCGCGAAACCGTGCGTCAGGTACGAGAGGCGACTGTGGGCGGCGTCTTTTATGTCAACTTCGCGCTTGCCTTCCCGCCCGACGCGCTTGGGGCCGCGCTGGAAGGCGGAGCGCGTGTTGCTACGTTTTCTTGGGGCGATCCTCTTCCCTATTTGCCGCTTGTGCGGTCGTTCGGGGCCACGGTCGGCGTTCAGGTAACCAGCGCGAGGGGCGCGCGGCGCGCCATCAACGATGCGGGCGCGGATTTTTTGGTGTGCCAGGGGGTGGAGGCGGGCGGTCATGTTCAGTCCGCAACCGCGCTTTGGGAACTGCTACCGCAGGTTGTCGCCGAGGCGAACGGCGTTCCGGTGATCGCGGCGGGCGGAATCGGCGACGGCGCGGGAATCGCACGAGCGTTGCAGTTAGGAGCGACCGGGGCGTGCCTCGGCACCCGGTTTGTCGCGACCCGCGAATCGCGCGCCCACGACGAGTACAAAGCCGCGCTCGTTACGGCGCACGGCGCGTCCGACACCGCCCTCACGGTTTGCTTCGACGGCGACTGGCCCTACGCCGCCCACCGCGTTCTTCGCAACACGACTTTTGGGGAGTGGGAAGCGTCCGGCTGTCCCGCATCCCCGCATCGCCCCGGCGAGAGCGATACTGTCGCCCATTCCGCCGATGGCGCGCCCATCCTGCGCTACGGCGATGTCGCCCCGCGCGCGGGTTTCACCGGCGACATAGCGGCGATGTGCCTGTACGCGGGAACGTCCTGCGCCGAAATTAACGACCTGCCCGGCGCGGGCGAACTTGTCGCGCGGCTATGGGCGGACGCGCAAGCGGCGGCGGCGCGGTAACGAGCGAAGCGCGGGGGTATGATAAAAACATGATGCAAACGCTAACTGTCGCGCGTACCCCGCGCAATCCCGCGTCCGAGTCGCTCGGGCAGGAAGTGGACCTGTCGCGCCGCGTGGACGCCATTGACCCCACGCTTGATTTAGAAGCCGAAATCCGCCGCCTCAAAGCCGAGAAAAACGCCGTTCTGCTCGCGCACTATTATCAGGACAGCGAAATCCAGGACCTGGCCGATCATGTCGGGGACTCGCTCGCGCTCGCGCAGGCGGCGGCAAGCACAAACGCGTCCGTGATCGTTTTTTGCGGCGTTCACTTCATGGCGGAAACCGCGAAAATTCTGAACCCGGACAAGCCCGTCCTGCTTCCCGACTTAGATGCGGGCTGTTCGCTCGCCGACCGTTGCCCCGCCGATTTGTACGCGGAATGGCTGAAGCAATACCCCGGCCACACCGTCATCAACTATATCAACTCGTCGGCGGGCGTCAAAGCCTTATCCGATATTATCTGTACGTCGTCAAACGCGGTGGATATTGTCCGGCAGTTGCCGCCGGAAACGCCGATTGTGTTCGGGCCGGACCGGCATCTGGGACGCTGGGTCGAAAAGCAGACTGGGCGTAAAATGGTCTTATGGCCGGGCTTTTGCATCGTCCACGAGCAGTTCAATGCGCGTCGCCTTGCCAAACTGACGGGCGAACACCCGGACGCAACCGTGCTCGCGCACCCCGAATGCGAGGAAGCGGTTCTCGAAAAAGCCGACTATATCGGCTCCACCCTCGCGCTTTTGCGCTACGTGCAAACGCGCCCGGACGAGAAAAAATTCATCGTCGCCACCGAGGTCGGTATTCTGCACCAGATGAAAAAGGCGCGCCCCGATGCGGAGTTTGTTTGCTCGCCGCCCAACTCGGGCTGCGACTGCGCGATGTGTCCGTACATGCGCCTCAACACGCTCGAAAAACTCTACCTGACGCTCCGGGACGGCTATCCCGAAATCACGATGGACGAGGCCACGCGGCTTCGCGCCCTCGCGCCGGTTCAGCGGATGCTCGACATGAGCAAGCATTTAACGCCGGTTCAGCGCAAAGGCGATTAACAATTTTATAACACTGGTTTCCCGTAACAAAACAAGGCGCATCCAAACCTGTTTGGACGCGCCTTTTGCTTGACGACCTATGGAGGGGATTAGCCCGCCGTACAACCTATAAAGGCTACTATTCTACACCGTCGCCTCGCAACCGCAGGTAAGCGAAAGCGTGACCGGCGATTGGTAGCGCGCTTCGGAGCGACCGGGCCGGAAATGGCGCACCTCGTTCGTGTCCGGGTCGAACACGATTACGTCCTTAAGGCCCGACCGCAGATAAAATGGAACGCCGATACTCAAATCTTTGGCGGCGTAATCAGGGCTGAGAATTTCGATCACGGCTTCCGGGAGCATCGTGATCGCGCTGGTTTGCTCGTCCGGCTCGCGGCCAAAGATCGCGATATCGGGCCGTTTCAGCGATCCGTCCGGAAATCGGACATATACATCGGCGACATGAACGCAGGCGCACCCGCTTGATGCGCCTGCCGTCGTTGCGGGACGAATGGAGTTTTGGATGTTGAAAATCTTGGTCTGATGCCGAAACGAGGGAAACGCCTCCCATGTTGGAATTCCTCCGGCTATCTCCAGGCGAACCCCAGACTCTTCGCCAATCGCAACCGCCGCTTCGTAGGGTGTCATAGTTTAAAGTATACCAATTGCGGGCGAGTGGGCGAACGATTACGCCGCCGTGGTGACATCCGCCGATTGTATCCGTTTCTGGGCCACAACCAACGCGCGCAGACCGGCGTTCGCGGGCTTTGCGAGTTTCGGGTCGGCGGCGAGAGTTGCGAACGCATCCTGCCGCGCGTCTTTTAGAATATCGGTGTCGCGCAAAACATCGGCGATCTTCAGTGCGGGCAAACCGCTCTGACGAACGCCGTAAAACTCGCCCGGCCCGCGCAAACGCAAGTCTTCCTCGGCGATACGGAAACCATCTGTGGTTTCGGTCAAGACACGCATTCGCTCTTCGCCGTCCGGGGTTTTCGGGTCCGCGATCAAAACGCAAAACGATGCGTGTTGCCCTCGCCCGACCCGGCCCCGTAGTTGGTGCAACTGGGCAAGCCCGAACCGGTCGGCGTCCTCGATCACCATCGCGGCGGCGTTCGGCACATCCACGCCTACCTCGATTACCGTGGTCGCGACCAGGACGTGCGTTTCGTGCGCGCGGAATTTCCGCATCGCCTCGTCTTTCTCATCAGACGGCATTTGCCCGTGGAGCAAACCGACCTGATACTCCGGGAAAACATGGAGGGCCAGATGCGACGCAAGTTCGGTTGCGGCCCGCGCCTGCATCTTCTCCGACTCCTCGACAAGGGGACACACCACATACGCCTGCCGCCCCTCGGCAAGGAGTTTGCGGACGCCCTCGTACACCTGCGTTTTGTCTTTGGCCCGCCGAAAATGCGTTTTGATCGGTTTGCGTCCGGGCGGCAACTCGTCAATAATCGAAACGTCCAGATCGCCGTACACAGTGAGCGTGAGCGTGCGCGGGATGGGCGTCGCCGTCATCACCAGAACATCCGGGCTTTGGCCCTTGCCGGTCAGGGCCGCCCGTTGCAACACGCCGAAGCGGTGTTGCTCGTCGATCACGGCGAGACCCAGCCGCGCGAACGAAACGCCCTCCTGGATCAGCGCGTGCGTGCCGACCACGACGCCGGTCTCGCCGGACGCGACGCTTTCCCGTACGGCGGCTTTTTGCTTGGCGGGCCGCGAGCCGGTGAGAAGGTCCACCCGGACGCCCAATGGCTCCAACTGCGCGCGAACGCCGCGCAGATGCTGTTCGGCCAGAATCTCGGTCGGGGCCATCATCGCCGCCTGATAGCCATTGCGCACCGCGACCAGCATCGCGGCGACCGCGACGGCGGTTTTGCCCGCGCCGACATCGCCCTGCACCAAACGGTTCATCGCGCGCCCCGCCGCCATATCCGCCCCGATCTCGCCGATCACGCGCTTTTGCGCGCCGGTCAGCGCGAACGGAAGCGCGGCCTCGAACTCTTGAACCGGGCCGGTCGTGTCCTCGAACGCGATACCGGGAATCTGCTCGCCCGCCATCTTGCGCGCGGCGAGAAGCAACTGCATCCCCAAAAGCTCGTCGTAAACCAGACGGTGTCGGGCCGCTTCCTTTTTCATGCCGCTGGTAGGAAAATGAATCTCGCGCAGGGCGTCGGGGAGCGGAAGGAGCGCGCGGGCCGACCGTAACCCGTTCGGCAAGACTTCCGGCACAAGGCCCGCGTACGCCTGCACCGCGTCGTAGATCAGGCGTCGCAGACGGTTCGCGCCCAACCCTTCGGTGAGCGCGTAGACCGGCACAATGCGTCCGATAGACAGCGATTCGCCGGACGGTCCGGTTTCGCCGTCGTCTAATGGCTCCCATTCCGGGGCCATCATCTCCACAGACGAGTACCCGCGCTTCACCGTGCCGTACGCGACCACGCGCTTGCCGATGAGCTTGTCAAAGGTTTGCTTCATCCGCCACGTGTTGAACCAGACCAGCGACGCGACCGCGCTTTGCTCGTCCTCGAGGGTGACTTTGGTGATGGTCAAGCGGTTTTTGGTGGGCCGGTTCTCGACCGCCGTCACCTTTCCCGCAATCGTGACCGCCTCGCCGTTCTGCACAAGCGCAATCGGCGCGAACCGGGTCCGGTCCTCGTAGCGGCGCGGGTAGTGCGTCAGGAGATCGCCGACCGTGAACAAGCCCAGTTTCCCCAGCGTATCCGCGATCTTCTCACCTACGCCTTTGATCGTGGTCAGCGGTTGCGTCAGCGGGGACAATGGCGCAAGCGCAGGGTCGTTGGGGGAAGGAGAAAGTTTACTTGTCACAGGTATTGAAGTTGAAAAGGTTGTTGGTGGAAAAGTCGCGGGCGCGGCGCGGGTTAGATAGCGGTCAGGCGACGTAACAAACGGACGGTTGTCGCCGCACGCAAACCGTTGTTTGTTCACTTTCCAGTATAGAAGCCTGAACGGGCGTCGTCAAGGCGTAATGGGCGACCTGCAACTTGAACGGGACGAGGCCGCCGTCCTGTGAAACAGACAACAGGAAAATAGGTCAAACTAACCGTATGCGAACGGAAACGCTCCAAAAACTTCAAGCGGCGGCAACGACCGTGATTGTAACGCCTGTTTTTTATGGCTCGCTTTCGCGACCTTTATGTCAGTCGGTTTTGGCGGTAGCTCGTTTGACAATAACCCCTTCGACGATTTGCCGTTTAACCGCGTCCACTGGATTGAAGATGCGCCGGTGACTTGGGGCGGCAACCGGCGCGGGCATATGGCGTAGGATATTGTTCGGCAGTTGAGCATCAACGAGCCGAAACAAAGCGTGTATCAGATGCTTGAACAAGGAAACGAATATATTTTGGCTTCCACGCCCTCCCTATATTGTTATCCGACCACGGTTTACGCATCCTCGCTCCCGCCCCGTAACTTTGGCGCGACAACTGTGACGATTTATTATCTGGGGGAAGAATTGACGATGGCTTGGAATATAGACCGCGCACAGCTTTATCTTTACTTCGATGCGAAAGACCGCTATGTCGGTTATAAAATCGGCTGGCAGTAGGGAAAACCAAACGGACTGACTGCTATCGGCGCGCCCCCCGACATTCGCGAGTTCAAAACAGGCGCCCTCTCCGCAAAACTTAGAGGGCGCGGGCTATACTAAAGCCATGAAATTCTGTCTTGACAACCTTTCCTTTATCGGCGCGTTCGTCGCCGCAACCGGTCTTGTTTTTATGAACGCGGCGCAAGCGCAACAAGCCGCGACGCCCGCCGCTCCTGCGCCCGCGAGCGGAGCGACCTGGACAAAACTCGAAACCAAGCCGTATCCGGGCAAACAGGACGACATCGTTTTCATTACGGTCGATTTGGGCTGGTATGTCAACGGGGCAGGGAAAATCTACAAAACAACCGATGGCGGCGCAACCTGGACGGAAAAGTTCTCCAAGCCCGGCACGTACTTTCGCTGTATTGGGTTCGCCGATGAGAAGCGCGGCTGGGCGGGCAATATCGGAACCGATTACTTCCCCAATGTGACCGATACCACGCCGCTCTACGAAACCCGCGACGGCGGCGAGACATGGACGCCCGCCCCAATTAAGGATGCGGATAAAACCAAAGGCTTGTGCGCGATCTATGTGCAGAAAACGCCGTTTATCAATGCGGGTAATCTGGACTACAAAACGACTATCTGGGCGGGCGGGCGCGTGGGCGGCCCGGCGTGCCTGTTAAAATCCACGGACGACGGAAAATCATGGGCGGTCACCGACATGACGCCCCATTGCGCGATGATCCTGGATGTTTACTTCACCGACGTCAAAACGGGCTTTATCTGCGCCGCGACCGATGCGCAGGTGGACAAATCCCACGCCCTGATCTTGCGAACCGTTGACGCCGGAAAAACGTGGAGCAAGGTGTACACGTCGCCGCGCCCGTACGAGATCACGTGGAAGGCGGCGTTTCCGTCCCCCAAAGTCGGCTATGTGACCATCCAAAACTACAACCCGGATAAAGCGTCCGGCTCGGTTCGCTATGTCGCCAAAACCACGGACAACGGCAAAACGTGGCGTGAAACGCCGCTCGCCGATGACTTCGCCGTGCGCGAGTTCGGCGTCGGGTTCGCCGATGAAAATACGGGATGGGTCGGCTCCGTCGCGAGCGGCTTTGAAACGCGCGACGGCGGCAAAACGTGGACGAAAACGCCGATGGGCCGCGCCGTCAACAAAATCCGCGTCGTCAAGAACCCGCAGGGCGGCGGCTATGTCGCGTACGCTATCGGCGTGGATGTATACAAACTAAACGCCCCCACGCCACAAGAGTCATCGCGCGCCGGTGCGAAACCGGCAAAGCCGTAAAACGGTGGTCACGTTCGTTGCCAAAAAGCAGGAATGAACCGGGGCGCGCGGCGAACGTCTACAGCGTACACAGAGCGGCGGCGCGTCCGGTCGGTTCGCTTGTTTTCGTTCCTGATCCGGTATTTTCCTGGCCCCGCCGTTTGGGAGGTTTATTTACGTATGCGACACCATAAATTCGGCGGCCTGATCGGCGCGGTGACGCTCGCCGGGGCGGCCCTGCTCGCCGTTCTCGCCGCGCCCCAGTCCGCAAGCGCGTTCCCTGCGTTCGTGGCGAAAGAAGGCAAGCCGTGCGCCTACTGCCATGTCAACCCGAAAGGCGGCGGCAAGCGCAACTATCGCGGCGTTTACTACAAGATGAACGCCAACTCGTTCGCCAAGTTCGATGACGCCGCCGAGGCGAAAAAGGCGGGCGAGGAAATCGGCCCGGAGCCGACGCCGCCGCCGAAATCCTACACGCCCGCAGGCGCAACCGACACGCCGCCCCCCGCAAAGGTGCCGGAAAAACCGGCGGGCGATCCCAAAACGCCGACCTCGACATCGTCGGTCAAGGCCGCGCAAAAAGCCGATGTTCGCCCCCAACTAAAAGCGGCTATCGTAGCGTATAAAAAGGCGGAGGCGCCGTACCGCAAAGCCCCCGCCAACGCGGCGAACAAAAAAGCGTTCGCAAACGCGATGGCGAGCGTGGCCCACGAAACGATGCTGGAGCCATCCATCCCGCCGAACCTGCGCTATTCATCCGCGCTAAAAATGACACGGCAAGTTCTCGCCCTTGATCCTAAAAACACGAAAGCCGCCGCCGACAAAAAAGCGATCGAGGCCGCCTACACCTCCATGGGCCGCCCCATCCCCAAGTAGGTTTGGTTTGTCGTTTGGTTTGTGCGTTTCGGTTTGTGGGTGCGCTCAAGCCGCGCGGCTCCCCTTCCGGGGAGGACCAGCCGGGCGCTGGACCGTG
>CAXUMS010000104.1:0-18258 GCA_964252165.1 uncultured Armatimonadaceae bacterium | reverse complement strand
CAAATTCGCTCGCGTATCCGCGTCGCGAAAAACATTCAGCAGATAACAAAGGCGATGAAGATGGTCGCCGCCGCGCGGCTTAAAAAGGCCCAGGACCGCGTGGTCGCTGCGCGGCCTTATAGCGGCAAGATGCGCGAGGTAATGGGGTCGCTCGGACGCGCTTTGGGCGGCGCGGGCGACACGTCCCATCCGCTTTTGGAAGCGCGCGAGCCGGTGGCCCGCGTGGGCGTGGTGATTATCAGCGCAGACCGCGGCTTGTGCGGCTCGTACTCGACCAACGTTCTTAAAAAAGCGGTGGAGGTGCTGGCCCCGTTCGCGCCCGACAGCGTGCGCCTGGTGATTGTGGGGCGTAAAGGGCAGGCGTTCTTTCGGCGACGCGCGTATCCTATCGCCGCTGAGTACGGCATCAACATGACGGGCGCGTCGTTTGCGGAAGCGCAGGAAGTCGCGCGTCAGGTGCGGCAAATGTACGTGTCCGGCGAGGTGGACGCCGTTTACCTGGTGTACTCCCGCTTCTTATCCGCGCTGGTTCAGCGGCCCACCTCCGCCCAGTTGCTTCCCATTCAGGCGGATGACCTCGTCGCCGCCGCGAACGCCGCCCCGGAACTTGCGGGTGGCGAGGAGTACCTGTTCGAGCCGGACGCGGGCGCGATTTTGGGCCGCCTGCTTCCACGCTATGTGGACACGCAAATCTATCAGGCCATGATCGAGGCGGTCGCGTCCGAACACGGCTCGCGCATGACCGCGATGTCGTCGGCGACCGATAATGCGGGCAAGATGATCTCGACCCTGACGCTGTCGCTGAACCGCGCGCGTCAGGCCAACATCACGAAAGAAATCGCCGAGATCGTGGGCGGGGCCGAAGCCCTGAAGTAGGCGTTGCTACATGCCCGCTTTTGCGCGGCGCCTAGTGTGTAGACCGAAAAGCGGGCCGTAGTTGAGCCACGGCCCGCTTTTTCGCCTTTAGCGTTGCAAAACAGGCTTTTACGCCCAGCGGACGTTGGGGCCGAAGTCGGCTTTGTAGTACTCGGACAGGTGCGTACCGGGCGGGAACAAGGCGTCCATCGCTTTGTTGTCCTCGTCGGTGACCACGATCTCCTCGGACTTGAGGTAGTCGTCCATCTGCTCCTTTGTGCGTGGCCCGATAATCGGCGACGTCACCCCGGCCTGGGCGGCGCACCACGCGACCGCGAAATGGGCGGGGTGGACGCCGCGCCCGTCGCACCACGCGGCGTATTCCTCGACCTTGCGAAGCGCGTCGTCGTTGTCGCGGTTGGCGAACGCTCCCTTCTCGTACCGTGCGCCTGCGGGGCGCGGCTGTCCCGCCCGGTACTTGCCGGATAAAAGACCGCCCGCAATTGGCGCCCACGGGATGGTGGCGATACCGTACGTTTGGCACATCGGGAGCAGTTCGCGCTCGATGCGCCGGTCCAGCAGGTTATATGGCGGTTGCTCGCACACGAACCGGTTTAGCCCCAGCTCCTTCGACGCCCACAAACTCTCGATCACCTGCCAGGCGGCGAAGGTGGATGTGCCGATATAGCGCACCTTGCCCGCGCGAACCAGATCGTCCAGGGCGCGCAGGGTTTCGTCAATCGGGATCGAGGGCTTGGGCCGGTGCATCTGGTACAGGTCTATGTGGTCGGTTTGCAAGCGGCGCAGACTGTCCTCGCACGCCTTGACGATATGGTAGCGGTGGCTGCCCCATGCGTTCGGATCGTCGTCCGCCATCTTGTTGTACACTTTGGTCGCCAGAAACACGCGGTCCCGGCGTCCGTTGTCCGCGAGCGCTTTACCGACCACGGTTTCCGACTTGCCCCGGCTGTAGACGTCGGCGGTGTCGAAAAAGTTGATCCCGGCGTCTATCGCCTGATGCATAATCGCGATGCTGTCAGGCTCGCTCGCGTCATCGCCGAAGTTCATACACCCCAAACATAACCGGCTTACCTGAACGCCGGTTCGCCCCAATGCGCGGTATTCCATGTTTTTGTCCTTAACTCGTTGCAAAGCGGGCCGTTTATTTTTCCGGTCGCTCCCACCAATCACCGTTGATGAGCAGGTCGGGATTTTCCTTCTTGCCCCAATACGGCAGGATAAACGCGAGTTGGACCGCACGAACGCCGTTGATTTCCGTCGTCAAAAGCGGGCCATCCAATCGCCAGTGGCCCACGCCGCCGCTTTTGCGCTCGCTATTCGTCGTGACATCGCCGCCGCCCTTGAACGCATCGCCCATGTTCGCCGTGGTCGCGGAGGCGAAACGGACGCTCGCATCGGAAAACGTGCCATCGGGGCGGTAAACGCGGTTCCCGGTTCGGCCTGCGGCGACCATCGGGGCGCCGCCGCCCATCGTTCCCATCGTGGTCAGACTCTGGCTTTTCCACGCGCCGCGCAGGGTTTGCGCGGTAGGCGTGACGATGGGAAAGTAAACATCGTATGCGCTGTCGGGCTTGGGCGGCGTTTTCTCGGAGGCGTCGTACCAGCCACGCGCGTGCTTGCGTAGCGTCATTTTCGGCTCGCGCTTGTTGGGGAATGAAAGCGCGATGGCGCCGTTCGCCATTTTCCACGTTCCCACATCGAACTTGCTAAGCCCGGCCCGAAGCGCGGCGGCGTCAAATCGCGCAATGGGCTTGGATGGCACGTCCAGAAACGCGGAGCCGTCCGGGAACAAAATCAAATGATCGAAGCTGGTTGTCGCACCGTTCAAGTAGGTAAGCGAATAGCGGATAAAAATGCGCGCCCCGCCGAGCGACGCGGCGGGAAGCGGGGCGCGGTTTACACGGACAATGGGCGCCTTCGCGGAACCGGAACCAGGCGCGCCGCCGCTTTTTACAGCGGCGTTCCCGGGCGCGTTTCCGCTACGGGCGTTGACGAACTCGCCATTTGCGCGCCGGTTCAGGGCGTCCGGTTCAACGCCGAAGATGTTGGTCAACTGCTCGCGCGCCATTTTTCGCGCCGCATCGCGCTTATCGGGGTCGCTCCCGGCTTGTTGCATTTGCAGGGCCAAATGTCCCGCTGTGAACGAGGCGAATAGGTAGGCGAACTCTTTGTCCGCGTTGGAGAGTGACGATGCGCCGGGCGTGCGCGCGATGGCCCTCCGCAACTGCGCGACCGTGGCCTGCGTGCGCCGCTTGTCGGCGTCGGTCCCGCCGCCGATTTTGAACGAGCCATCATTTATCTCCCACGCCGTTTCCAAAAGCGCGGCCCAGGCCACGCCCCAATCCGGTTCGCGGTACCCGTAGGCGCGGTAGGCGGACTCGGTCATGCGGAAAACGCCCTCTCCATACAAGCGCATAGCCGTTTTTTGCGAGGGCGCTACGGCGGCGGCTTCAAGGCGCGCGAGAAACGCGGCCCGCCCGTCCCCCGCTTGGAATCGGTTCGCCCGATCAAGAGCGGAAGGGGCAATGTCGCCGCGCGCGCCGAGGCGCGACAGCGCACCGCGACTGACGGCGCCAAACGCGGGCGAAAACGCGGTGGGGGAAGCGGCGGCGGTTTGCAACGGGGCCGAGGCGCGGGCCGTTGTCGCCGCAGGCGAGAATGCGATAATGGCGGCGCACAAGGGCGCGGCGGGTGTGATACCGGTTTTTGTTATCTTCATGAAGGCGTCGCCTTTCGGTGTGGAAAGCGGCCTGTACGCAAACCGCCTTAGATGTGCTGGTTTGTACCCATATTTTTCGTCTGGTTGCAGATGACGTTCTGATTGCTTATTGTCGCAAGGAGGCGATTTCGTTGCGGTTGTCCGCGCCTCATGCTATCTTAATAGCAACTTATTAAATAATGCAATTTAATTTCTATAAATGAGGTTGCCGTAATGAGAGTCCGGTTTATTGTTGCAACGCGGAAAGCATTGCGTCGCTTTGTGGCGGTCACGCTTTTGGCGTGGTCATGCCTGCTTGTCAGCGGCGGCGGCGCGGCGCGCGCGCATACGCTTCAAGTCGAACCGGTCGCGGTTGAACTGCGCCCGCAGGAAAACTTCATCAACGCCCGTTTCTCCGGCAATGTCCAGGACATCACGCAAACGATGGATGTCACCGACGCGGAGAAAAACGGCGACCGGTTCGCGCCCGCCGTGGAAAAACGGCTCCAGGACTACCTGAACCAAAACTTCATCGTTCAACAAGGCGGTGAAACGCTCCGAGCGCGCATCAGCGATTTGCGGTTTCAAAAAGAAATAGATGTCACCAAGTCGAAGTTCAGTTTTGTCGCTCGCTATCCCCGCAAAAGTGGGGGTAAAGCAAACGCGCCGCTAACGATTACCACGCGTTTGTTCGGTTATCTTCCGAACGCCACCACGCTCCTCACGCTCGGCGGCTTGTCGCGAAAAATGTCCCCCGGACAAACCGCAACGATTGATCCGTCCAATCTTGCGGTCAATTTGTTCACCAACGTTTGGGGCTTTTTCACGCTGGGCATTGAGCATATTTTCACCGGACCGGATCATATGTTGTTTATCCTCGCCCTGCTTTTGGTGTCGGACAACCTCAAAACGCTGATTAAAACGCTGACCGGCTTCACTATCGCCCACTCCTTGACGCTTGTTTTGTCCACGCTCGGCGTCGTAAGCCTCAATGCGCGCTGGGTGGACATTTTCGTCGCTTTGTCCATCGTGTACGTGGGGGGCGAGAATTTATTTCTCAAATCCACCAAACACCGCTTCTGGATCGCGAGCGCTTTCGGACTAGTTCACGGTTTCGCGTTCGCGCAAAACCTGCGTGATGCAGGCTTGCCAGAGGGAACCGCCCTGTTCCTATCACTATTGTCGTTTAATGTCGGCGTCGAAACCGCGCAGGTGATGATTTGCGCCGCCGCGTTTCCGCTTTTAATGCTTTTCAAAAAAGATGTAGACCGGCGCGCCAAACAGGGTAGTCTTGCGTGGCCCGCCGTGGTCAAAATCGCCTCGTGCGGCGTTGTGCTGGCGGGCGGCAAATGGCTGTTCGACCGCTTGCTTTCCTGATAAGAACGCACGACTTACGACTTGCTTACCACCCCTGCTGTTGCAAAATGATTGCTATAAGCAGATAATCTCGATAGTATTGCAATTGTATTGCAAATAACTCGCGCGAGGTTGTTATGGCAAGCAAGAACGGAAATCGTATTATCATCAAACTCAAGTCCACGGAAAGTACACACACGTACACGACGGTTAAAAACAAGCGTAACGACCCGAACCGCTTGGAACTCAAAAAGTACGACCCCACGCTCCGCCGTCACGCGACGTACCACGAGGCCAAATAATGTCGCAGGTAGTACCTGTCGCTGAGGATACGCGGTTGCCCGTAACGGTTTTATCCGGCTTTCTGGGCGCGAGCAAAACCACGCTTCTCAACCATATTCTGCAAAACCGCAACGGTTTGAAGGTCGCGGTAATCGTCAACGACATGAGCGAGGTCAACATTGACGCCGCGCTTGTCGCCAAAGGCGACGCGGGCCTGTCCCACACGACCGAGCGGCTTGTCGAGATGAGCAATGGCTGTATCTGCTGTACGCTCCGCGAGGATTTGTTGATCGAGGTCGGCGAACTGGCGCGCGAAAATAGATTTGACTACCTGCTTATCGAATCTACCGGCATCAGCGAGCCGCTTCCGGTCGCGGAAACGTGGATGTTCGCGGACAAAACGGGCCGAACGCTCTCCGATTGGGCGCGGCTTGACACGATGGCGACCGTGGTGGACGCCGGGGCGTTCCTGCGCGATTACCAGGAGGCCGAGGATTTAGCCGCGCGGGGCCTTGCGTCCGGCGACGACGATGACCGCACCGTCGTGGATTTGCTGGTCGAGCAGGTCGAGTTCGCCGATGTTCTACTACTAAACAAAACCGACCGCGCCACGCCTTTGTTGCTGGCGAAAACCGAGGCGGTTTTGCGGCGGCTTAATCCCGGCGCGCGGATCGTTCACACCACGTTCGGCAACGCGCCGCTCGGCGATCTGCTGGACACTGGCCTGTTTGACTTCGAGCGGGCGAGCGCAAGTCCGGGCTGGATGCGAACGCTTCGCGGCGAGGAAACCTCCGAGGCGGACGAGTTGGGTATCGCGTCGTGGGCGTACCGGGCGCGGACGCCGTTTCACCCCAACCGGTTCTGGGCGTTCCTCGAAACCGACTGGGACGGTCCGCTCCGCGCGAAGGGGTATTTCTTGCTTGCATCGCGGAGCGATGCGGTCGGCGTTTGGTCGCTTGCGGGCGGGGCGTCGCGGGTGGAACCTGTGGGAACCTGGTGGGCATCCGCGCCCCGCGCGGCGTGGGAAGGCGATGCGGCTTTGAGCGCGCCGATCCTCGCGGAATGGCGGGAGCCGTGGGGCGACCGGCGTCAGGAATTGGTTTTTATCGGTCAGGATTTGGACGAGGCCGCAATCCGCGTCGCCCTTGATACGGCCTTGCTCACCGAGGCGGAAATGGCGAACGGGCCGAACGCATGGGCGAGCCTTACGGACCCGTTCCATGCATGGGACTTGACAACCCCGGACGAGGACGACGAGGACCGTGGCGACAACGAAAAAGGCCGCGAAGACGATGGCGATAGCGACGAAGAAGATGGCGACGCAATTTATTAGAGGAAACGTGCAAGGGCGCGAAAGGCAGGCGATTTATGGCGAGAGTATGTGAGTTCAGCGGCAAGAAAGCGCAGGCCGGGCGCAACACGCGGCATGTCCACTCGGGGCAATGGGCGCACCGTGCGCCGCGCACGGTGCGCACCTTCCAGGTCAACCTGCAAACCGTGTCGGTTCCGCTTCCGGGCGGCGGGCGCAAAAAAATCAGAATGGCGGCCCGCATGATCACGTCGCGCGCATTCCAGGCGGTTTTATCTGGTCAAAAACTAATCCCTAAGTTGAAAGCGATATAATCTATGTCCTCTACCAACAAAAAGCGGCGCGCGTTCACCCTTATCGAGCTGCTCGTAGTCATAGCCATTATCGCGATTTTGGCGGCGATATTGTTTCCCGCGTTCGCGCAGGCGCGGGAGAAGGCGCGGCAAGCGTCGTGCATGAGCAACCTCAAGCAGGTCGGCACGGCGGGCATGATGTATATGCAGGATTACGACGAGACCGTTTTCTTGTTTAGCGCGCGAGACGGCAACAACAACAATTTTTGGTTTAACGGCTTCGACAACTGGTTTGGCGGCGGGACGCTCACCCAGCGGCCCGAAAAAGCGTTGCTCAACCCGTACATGAAAAATGTCGACATCCAGGATTGCCCGACCGTGAACGGCGTTATCCCGCTTCCCGCGCCGGGGCGTTTCTGGCCCGCTTACGGGATGCACGTTAAGTATCTGCTTCCCGGCGAAAATCGCGCCCTGCCGGTTTCCGCGAACAACCCGCTTCTTCCGATATCGCTCGCCGAGGCGAAAAAACCGGCGGAAACGGTTCTGATGACCGACGCCGCCGGGGTCAGCCTCCTTGATGGCGCGTATATCCGCATCAATACGCAAAACGCGCCCTCGGAGAAACTGCCGCGCCTGCACGGACGCCACAGTGGTTTTGCCAACGTATTGTGGCTGGACGGTCACGTAAAGGCGTTTCGGCCCGTGTACCGAACGGATTTAACCGGGCAGTGGAGCAGCCCCAACCTCGCCCGAAAACAAGTGGGCGACCTCGCGCCCGGACCGCTCACCGGCGACATCAGCAAAGACGATTACTACTTTTTACTCGATAAATAAAAAAGCGTCCGTCGAAATAACAAACCTTGTTCCGCCCTGCTCGATTGCCAACTCTAACGATGCTCAACAAATGTACCCGACGCCGCTTGGGATGCGCCGCGTTGCCCGCGCTTTTAACCGGCTATCTCTTCTCGACTGCCGTACGCGCGCAACAACCCGCGCCGCCTGCAACCGCGCTGCGTCTCGCTCCTCATGGTGTGCCGCGCGCCGAGTGTTTTCCCGTGGAGCGGCTGTCCGCGCCGGACCGGATACAGGCCGAGGCGCTCCTGCTGAAAATGCTAGATACCGAGGCGCTGTACACGGTTGTCGGCGGCATAAAACCGATGAGCAGTGGTTATACATCGCTGTACGTGGACACGAAAAACCCGGCAAAGACCGCGCCGCAACTCGACAATACCCGCCGCGCGCTGTCCGCATTAACGTGCGGCGACGCTTTCCTGTGCGAGATGGTTCCGTTCCGGGCCGTGGGCAAAGACAACCGGCGTTATGTCGAAGGCGTCGTGTTTTACCGGACCGCCTTTCGCGCCGCTGTCGCCCGCCGGGCGGACTTTTGGGGGCCGTTCGGCGTCACCGGCGAAACCAACCCGCTGGTCGCCCTGACGCTGATCGAGAACGACCCCTCAACCGCGCGCAATCGCGGCTTGGGCTTTTTGTTCGGCTACCCCGATTACGCCGTGAATTTTTTCGTGCAATCGGCGGACGAGGAAGCGCGCACCAAAAAGTTCGTCGCCCGCGATTTCATCAATATTCCGACATGGGAGCGGCCCGCCAATCAGTTTGTGTATGCGGTTCCAAAAGGGCATTCGGAAACCGGCGAGGACAAAGCGCTCCGGGAAAAGGCGTCGTTAATTTTAGCCGAATACCGCCGTCGCCGCCCCCGCTACATCGGACCGAGCAAAGCCGGTGCGGCGGCGTTGCTTCGCGATTGGTTTGATGACGGGACCGGCGTCTGCGCGCCCGGGAACGCCCGCTTTGGTGACGAAAACCTGAAATAAAGCGGCGAGGCGCGCTTTGCGGTCAAAAAAAACCGCCCCCTCTCGTCATTTCCGGGTTGGAAGGCGCAAAAGAGTATCCAAAGCGCGGGCGCAGGGTGTATGATGTACGCAAGCGGAGCGGAACGAACAAAACACGCGGCGCGTTTGGCAACACCATAGAGGGCAAGCGAAACGCGCCTTATCGCCTTTGTTATTTCCGCCGTTTATCCTATTAAGTAGCGCACGCGCGCACGCTCCCCGGACGGCGCGCGACAGGAGTGGACTGTATGGCATTTAGTGTAAAGTCGAAAAAAAGCGGCACCGAGTATTTTCTCCATGCCAAGATGCGGCAAACGTCGAAGGGCGAACAACCTTTGTACTACTTCGCCAAAGAAGTGAACAAGGACACCGCGCTCGACGCCCTTCCCGAAGGCCGCGAGGTTTCGGAAAGCTCGACCGGTCTGCCGGTTCTGAAGAAAAAAGCCGAATAAGCCGCTTCGTGGGCCGTTCTGGTTGCTGGTTGTTGGCGCGTTGCTGGCGAACGTTTTGTTTTTCCGCAACGTCTTTGACCATCAATCAGGCGGCAAGGCTATAAGCGGCCCCTTCTGGATTTAGGTCATTGTAAACCGCCGGAAGTGGATTTCCGGTTTTTGGTTGTGGGATGCTGGCGGGAAGTTTCCCGAAACGTTTGGGATCCTTCGTTGGTATTCTGTCTTCTCGCTAACAACCAGTAACCAAAAACCGGAAACCCAACGTTCCTGCCGCAACGGGCAGGGAATATCACCTAACGCGCTGAACCGTGAAGGACATGGCGAACGAAACAACAACGCCGACGCGGCGACGACGGGCCGCGTTTTGCGGGGACCCTCGGCAGATTGCGAGCGTCTACGGCGGCGGGCGACGCGAAGCGGTTGCGGTGCGCGCCGATTTGTGCGAGGGGATTATCACTGGGGAAAACATCCGCGCGCGTGCGGCGTCCGGCGCACTCGCCGATATAGAATGCGTTTTCTCCACCTGGGGAATGCCGCGCTTCACCGAGGACGACCTTGACGCTTTGCCGTCCCTCAAGGCGGTTTTCTACGCCGCAGGCTCGGTGCAGGCGTTCGCCGATCCGCTTCTTTCGCGCGGAATTCTCTTATCTTCCGCGTGGCGCAGTAACGCCGTTCCGGTCGCCGAGTTTACGCTCGCGCAGATTTTGTTGTCGTGCAAAGGCTACTTCCGCAACGCGTACGCCTCGCAAACATTCGCCGGACGAACCGGCAAGCCGTTTTCCGGCGCGGGCGTTTACGGCGAGACCGTTGCACTTCTCGGTGCGGGCGCGATTGGTCGGCTTGTGGTCGAGTTGCTAAAGCCGTTTACGCTTCGCATCGTTGTATTCGACCCGTTTTTATCTGATGCGGACGCCGCCGCGATGGGCGTCGAGAAGGTAACGCTCGAAGACGCGTTCCGACGCGGCTACGTGGTGTCCAATCATTTGGCGAACAACGCCCAAACGCGCGGTATGCTGAACGCCCCATTGTTCGCGCTTTTGCGGGACAATGCGACATTTATCAACACGGGACGCGGCGCGACCGTGGTCGAGTCCGATCTTATCGCCTTTCTTGCGCGTCGTCCCGATGTGACCGCGCTTTTGGATGTCACCGAGCCGGAACCGCCGCCGCTCGACTCGCCGTTTTATGACTTGCCCAACGCGCATCTTTCCTCGCATATCGCCGGATCGCTCGGCGATGAGGTGCGCCGCATGGCGGACGCGATGCTCGAAGAGTTCGCGCGCTATGAGCGGGGCGAACCGCTCCTGCACGCCGTCACGCGTCAATCACTCGCAACAATGGCGTAGCGCGGAGGATCGACCCAACCCGTATGCGACGCTTTTCCTTCGTCGCCGTTTTTCTTATCGTCACCGGCGCGCTTATTGGCCCATCCCGTCCCTGCGCCGCGCAAAAAACGGTTGTTTCGTCGCGCAAGGCGGCGGCGCTCTTGCACGGCGTGTTTCGACCAATCAAAACGGTCGCTGGGCTACCGCCTGCGGTCAAGCGGGCGTTTCCAAGCCGGGATAGGCAACGTGATTTTCATATGGCGGATTCGGGCAAACCGTTTCAGGTAACCGATGTTGTGACCGACAACACGCTTCCTTGGCGTGGCGTCGTTTTTGCAGGCGTTAGCGGCGTCGGCGACCGTGCAAGCGGGCGACGCTGTTTTGTTTTCTATAAGCGTGGCGGGCGCGGTCACTCATGTCAATTGTTGATTTTGAACATCGCCCCGTACCGCAAAACGGCGCGTCTTCTTTGGCGCGGGTTTTGCCCCGCGTCGGCGAAATCGGCAAGCGTGGACGCGCTACGTAACGCCCTGACACGCGGCGAATTTCGTGCAATGTCCATATCGGACTTTGCCGGATAACTGTACATCGCATATCAAGCCGGACGATGCATGCGAGCGCTGTGTAAGTTTCCCGGTAATTGTAGGTCTACCGTGCGTACGACCGCCTGCCGAACATTAAGGTCAGAACTAACTAAGGCGTTGTTCAAGCAACGCTTTTTTGCAAAGCGATGACCTTTCGGGGGATGCGAAAATCGTGCGAGACACTGTGGATTTGAAACAAGAAGGGCGGTCGGGAAAGCGCTCCTGTGAATGCGTGAGCGAACCAACAAGGCTGTCATGCCCCGCCGCCGACTCGACCGCCGCGAGCGTTTCGCAGAACGCCCTTCGGCCTACCGCTCCCTTGTTCGTTGATGCGGCGGCGCATCATCAAGACTGCGGCGAAGACGAGCCATTTCGGCATGCGCGCCAACCCGTGTATGAGACGAGCCGGAGCGCGGTTTTAGGGCGCCATCTCGTGATGACGCCGTGGATGCTACTCGACCGCCTGCGCGAGTGTCAGGAGCGCACCGATGCATTGCGGCAAGAAGCGTGCGAAAAGAACTGGGGCGCGGAGCGTTGGCGCGGTCGAACGGTCAACCCGCTCACCGAGCGGTTGGATCGGCTTTCCGATGATCTCGCGCACACGCTGCATATCCTGCGGCGCGGCGGTCTTTGGCTGGATGCGCGTGACGGCTTGATCGAAACTCGCCTCGACGCCGACGGAACCCCGCATCAGGTTGCCTGCGCGCCGTTCACCGACGGCAAGCCGCACGGGCGTCCGCTCCCGCCCAATGCCCCCGCATGGCTGTGCGACCTGCTCGGCGCAGACGCGGCGTAGAAAAGGCCTGAGACTTGAGGTCTAAGACTTGAGGCCTCAAGTCTCAGGCCTTTTCTACTGCGATTCGGAAATTTCTTCCTTGCCGCCAGTTCCTTCGACGTTCCCTTTAATGGATTGAAGGCATTTTTCCACGCCTTCCTGCATCTTGGACTCGAAATCGGCGTCGCTACGGTTTTCTATAGCGGCCTTGTCCTGCGGCGGCGGGTTCAGGTGAAGGTGGACCATAACGCCGGTTTCGCCGTGACCGTTGTCGGTCAGTTCCATGAAACCGTGATAGTCCTTGTCACCGTCCGATCCCCATTCCAAACGCTCGCCCGCAACGGCGACGCGGAAAAAGCCGTCCTGTTCGCGCGCCTCGTTTTCAACTTCGCTACGAACCCGAATGCGCCCGCCGCCGATATCCTCCGCCTTTTTGACGGTGGGCAGATACTTGGGCAAATTGGCGATTTGGGAAACAAAATCCCAAACCTCTTGTCCCGACGCGGCGATGCTGATATGGCCTTCAAAATCCGGCATGGGTAGGTGTTACCCTTTCTAAGGGCGCGCCCGCAAGCAATGCGCGCGGCTCGCCCTGCGTACGTCAAACAACGGTTGAAGCGCGCAACCTGGCGGCGCAAACGCCGCCAAGTTGTTGCGCGCGAAATTGACGAAGGAACGATATGCGTTATATCGTTCGCGGGTATGTTACCCTTTTCGCGTTCCGCCCCGGTGCGAGTAATACGTTATGGGCGTCGAATCTTTACGCGCTCCGTCCGTCGCTTGACGCTTTCCCGCCTTTACTTTTGAAGCGGTTTGATGGTTAAATGAGCCGCAAATGACGAACCTTTATGGGCGGAACTGGACGCGGCGCGAACTTGCGGAGCGGGTAGGGGATTTGGCGCAAATCGCCGGGGCGGAATCGTTCACGTTTAACGACGGCGTTCGGGACGGCGTCCGGGGCGTGCGCGTTCGGTCGGGCGGCGGTTTGGACTTCACGGTTCTCCTGTCGCGCGGCATGGACATCGGGCAGGCGTCGTTCAACGGCGTTCCGCTCGCGTGGGTTTCGCAAACCGGGGCGGTTCACCCGCACGCGTTCGACGCGGAAGCGCGCGGCGGGCGCGACTGGTTGCGGAGTTTCCACGGCGGCCTGCTCACCGGGTGCGGGCTATCGAATGCGGGCGCGGCGAACGTGGACGACGACGAGGCGCTCGGTATCCACGGCTACCTGTCACATATTCCCGCCGAGGAAACCCGCGCGCAAACTGTATGGGACGGCGACAACGCGGTTGTGACCGTGCAGGGGACGATGCGCGAGGCGCGCGTGTTCGGCGAGAACCTGCGCCTCACCCGCACGATCACGGTCCCGGTCGGCGGGTCATCGCTGACCATCCACGACCGCGCGGAGAACGTGGGTTTTACCCGCGCGCCGCTGATGCTTTTGTACCATCTCAATTTCGGCTGGCCCCTCGTCTCCGAGGACACCGAGATTATCGTTTCATCGCGCGGCCCCGCCGTCCCGCGCGATGCAATCGCCGAAACCGGGCTTGGGTCATGGAACCGCCTGACCGCGCCGCAGGACGGTTACGCCGAGCAATGCTTTTTCCACGACGCTCGCGCGGACGAAAACGATGTGGCGCGCGTTTTGATGGTGAACCGGGCGCGCCCGTTGGGAGTGGAAATCGCCTACGAGCAAGCGACGCTCCCGTTTCTGACCGAGTGGAAAATGATGGGACGCGGCGAGTACGTGTGCGGCATCGAACCCGCGAACTGCCTTGTTTTGGGCCGGGCGGAAGAGCGGGCGGCGGGCCGCTTGCAACATCTCGAACCCGGCGAAACCCGAGACTTCCGCGTCACGTTGTCGGTCCTTGAGGGCGCGGACGCCATCGCCCGCGTCGAGGAAAGGGCGCGCGCGAAGTAGCGAATCAACGATTGGGTCAGGCATGTTATGTGACTTTAATGTCACTTATATGGATGAAAAGCTAATATTTGAATAAAAAATGCAAGGATTTTGCTTTCGTGCAATAATATGGGTATAAATCCGCTGAGGTTTCCATCGTGATTATTGAGTTTACCGCTGGTAATTTCCGCTCTCTGCGTGAACCTGTTACTTTAAGCCTGATCGCTACCGCGCTCGATAAGAATACGCCTTTGAGCACGGAGAACGTCATTCCCGTGGCGGACGACCTTTCGCTTCTTCGCTCAGTCGTCATTTATGGCGCCAATGCAAGCGGCAAAAGCAACCTTTTTAAAGCGTTCGCTTTCTTCCGCCGCTTCGTCTTGAACTCCGCGCGCGAGAGTGGGGCCGAAGACCCAATTGATGTCGAGCCGTTCCTGCTCCGTGACGATTGCCGGGATCAACCGTCGCATTTTGAGGTCGTCTTTTTAAATAACGGTATTCAATACCGCTACGGCTTCGAGGCGACCCGTGAACGTGTCACGTCAGAATGGCTGTTCCACACGCCCACCTCCCGCGAGGCCACACTTTTCGTTCGTGATACGGACGGTATACGTATTCCCTCTCATTCCTCCTTTCGAGAAGGGCGTGCGCTGGTCAAACTTACCCGCGACAACGCGCTGTTTTTATCCGTCGCCGCGCAGTTCAACGGCGAGATAGCCCAACGTCTCCTAAAGTGGTTTTTGCAATGTGCGTCCTTGTCGGCGTCAACGGACGAGCGGTACATGGGTTATACAACCCGGTGTATTGAGCAAGGGAAGTATGTCTCCTTAATGAACCAGTTAATGCAAGATTTGGATGTTGGTATAAATAAACTGTCTGTCTTGGAGACCCCTTTGTCGCCCGCAGAACTTCCGTTTTTCACCACAATGATGCAAGCAATTAAGACGAGAAGAGGAGACGATAAGGAGGACAAAAACACCGCGCCTCCTACCAAAAAATTGGTACAGACTTGGCATGAGGTTCGTGATGAGAGCGGGGGCATAAAGCGTCTTGAAGCATTTGATATGCAGGAAATGGAGTCCGAAGGCACAAAAAAAATTATCGCTCTTGGCGGGCCGCTATTTGATGCATTGTCACAAGGGCGGGTCTTGTTTATAGATGAAATAGACGCGCGACTTCACCCGCTTCTCACCGCCGCAATTATTCGTCTGTTTAATTCGCCAGAAACCAACCTTTACGGCGCGCAGTTGATCTGCGCAACCCATGACACTAACCTTCTCGACGGTCGTCGGTTGCGCCGCGACCAGATTTGTTTCACCGAAAAGGAAGATGGTGCTACCCGCTTGTACTCGCTCGCCGATTTCAAGATAGACGGGAACAAGCGTGTTCGCGGTAATGCTTTGTTTGAACAAGATTATATTCAGGGACGTTATGGCGCCATCCCGTACCTCGGCGATTTGAGCCGCTTTTTTGCCGAGGAAGTGCAAGAAGCGGAAACGACTAACAAGACCGAGGAACGAACCACCGAGGCAGTCGCCGCATGAGACGGGAAGAGCCTTTCGGCAGGTCGGGACGCCGCACCAAAGATAGTCGCGTTCCAAAACAACTCGTACCTTTCCCGCGCGTTTTAATCGTTTGCGAGGGAACCAAAACTGAACCTGAATACTTCAAGATGTTTCGTATTCGCCCGCCAGTACGCCAAATCGTTCCCCGTGGCACAGGGCGAAACACTAAATATTTGGTTGAAGAGGCGGAGAGAATCGAGAAAGTTGAGGAACTCAACGGGGTGTTCGATGAGGTTTGGTGCGTTTTCGACCGCGATGGGTTCAAGCCCGACGATTACGACAACGCTCTTGAAATGATACACAGCAAAAACAAAGGTCGGGCCGAAGACAAGTATTTTGCCGCCTACACCAACGAGGCATTTGAACTTTGGTTCATTCTTCACTTCGAGTACCTCCACACGGCAGTAACCCGTGATGATTACAAGAAACGCTTGACCGTTCTTTTAAAGCGCAAGTATGAGAAGAACAAGGTCGAACTGTTTCGCCTAGTACAAAAGGAAGGCGACGAAGACGAGGCTATCAAACGCGCAGATGAACTGCTCAAGCTATATGCGGACGATGTGCCGCACTCACAACGTTGCCCAAGTACCAACGTTCACAAGTTGGTGCGTCGCTTGCGTGACTGGGAGAAAGAAAGTCTGGGATAAGTAGAGGACCGAGGTACGTAAAAGCGAGCATGAAAAACGCCGCGCTCCGGCATTAACGTGATGTCGCCAAACAGGTACGATAAATTTACCATTTCCGCTAAGGAGTTTCTCAATGAGTGAGCCGAACGCCCCGAAGAACGCGCGCGCCGTTCCCGCCCTTCTCGCCGTTATCGCGGTTTTGTTGTTCGCCAACCTTTTCCGTCCCGCCTTCATTGAAACGCCCGCACGGGCGCAAGATCGTCAAGGCGGCGCGCCAAACAGCGGTGTGCAAATGGTCGCGGATAATGGGACGGTGTATATCTACGAGAACGGGAAAATGTCCGTTTACATTCTGGAAACCCCCGGAACAAAGCCTTTGATCGAGAAACTGGTTGGCGGCCCGGCCACGATGCGCCGCCTTGTCTCATCGCAAGACCTGAACGCCGCCGCGCCGCCGCCGCCCGCGTCCGCGCCGTAAGCGATGGGGCGGGCGCTAACGTTCTACGGCGACCCCTTAGCGCGCGCTCTTGTGCGCGCTGTGTTCTTTGACTTTATGAGTAATGTTATAACCGCCGCACCTGTCCGTTCCGCCCGCTCGGAAACCGTTTTCTATATCGGCTTTGGCGCGCTGACCCTGTTGCTCGCGTCGCTCCCGTACATTTACGGCTGGCTACAAACCCCGCGCGGGTTCACTTACACGGGCCTTGCGTACAATATAGACGATTGCGCGGTCTACCTGTCGTGGATGCGGCAGGCGGCATCGGGGCGGTTTTTCCAGCACAACCAGTTCTCCATTGACCCGCAGCGCGATGTGCAGTTCAACCTGTTCTTCCTCGTTCTGGGCGGTTTGGTCCGACTGACCGGCTTTGCGCCGATTGTGATCTACCACGCGGCCCGCGTCGCATCGGGCGCGCTTCTGCTATGGGCGGTTACGGGCCTGCTCCGCGAAACCATCGCGAGCGCGCGGGCGCGCCAGATCGCGTTCGCTCTTGTCTGCACGGCGGGCGGGATCGGCTGGCTCTGGGGCGGCTATGAGCCATCGCGCGGCTACAATCAGCCCGTGGACCTGTGGCAGCCCGAGGCGATTACGTTCTTATCCGTCTACTTCACGCCGCTTTTCGCCGCCGCGCTCGCGTGCATGGTTGTTTTCCTCACCGCGTTTCTGCGCTCCGAACGAACCGATAAACTCCGCGACATCTGGCCCGCCGCGCTGTGCGGGTTTCTACTCGGCAATTTTCACTCGTACGATGTGATCCACCTGTTCGCGGTCGCGTTCGCGTGGCGCGCGGCCTCCGATATCGCGGCCCGCACCATAAACCGAAATGGCTGGGCGCGGCTTATCGTCGCCGGACTTGCCACGCTTCCGACCACGCTTCAGGTGTACTACGCCCTGCGCGCGAACCCGGTCTTCTACGAGCGCGCGTTTGTTTCGGCGACCTGGAGTAGCGGCGTCTGGTGGGTCTGGGCGGGCTTCGGTTCGCCGCTCGCGCTCGCCGTTTACGCCGCGTTCGCCGCCGTGCGAAACGCAAACGGCTCCGTCGCAAATGCCCTGACAAGCCGCGACGCCCTGCGCCTTTTTATCACGTGGGCGGTTATTGGCGTGGCAATCGCCCATGTTCCGGTCGCGTTCCAGCGCAAACTCCTGATGGGCGCGCAAATCCCGGTGTGCGTTCTCGCGGGCGTCGCGCTGGCGGCTCTCTCAGAGCGCTTGTCCGGAGATTTCCCCAAAATCGCGGTCGCGTTCGCCGTGCTGGTCGCCGCGCCGTCCAATCTCCTCTGGCTTTTGCGCGACACGACGCGCCTGTCCGCCAATGTCGGCTCGACCTCGCACCGTCCGTACCTTTCGAGCGACGAGGCCGCCGCCCTGTCCTACCTGCGCGACCATGCCAAACCCACCGACCGGGTTCTCGCGGGCCTCGATCCCGCCTCGCACACGCGCCCGCCCGGCTTCGCGCTGGAGCCGTTCCTGAGCGTCTACATCCCCGCGCTCGCCGGTCCCGTTGTCTACAACGGTCACTGGAGCGAGACCGCCCATTACGGTGAGCGCATCCGTGACGCCCGCCGCTTTTTCCGCGCCGACACATCCGACACGGACCGCCAAACGTTCCTCGCCGAAAACCAGATCCGCTACATCGTCTACGCAAACGCGCTCGGCGATGGCCCGCCCCGCGCTCCCGACAAAACCCCGCTCCCCCTCGGCCCCAACAACGCCCCCTACAACCCGGTCCCGTGGCCCCAGACCGACGTCCCTCCCTACCTCACCCCCGTCTTCCAAAGCCGCGATGTCACCGTCTACGCTGTTAGTCGTTAGCGTCTGCGTTGTCGTTAGACTAAATCGCTCAAGCCGCGCGGCTCCCTCTTCCAGGGGGGACC
>CAXUMS010000103.1:1401-18325 GCA_964252165.1 uncultured Armatimonadaceae bacterium | reverse complement strand
CTGAACCGTCAATGGCAATGGTCAGATCGTCGGCGATAAGGTTGTTGTTACCTATTCTGTGAGTAACACGATAACCGCTACCGTTCGCAAGGTCGCCGAAACGGGACGTGTTCTCGATGCCGCCGTTAAGGCGGGCGCAAATCAGATTGGTAGTGGTTACGGCGACAGTAGCGGTATCACGTTCGACGTGGACAATCCGGTTCCCGCGCGCGAAAAAGCCCTGAAACTTGCGGTGGCGAACGCGCAAAGCAAGGCCCGCGCGCTCGCTGACGCCGCCGAATTAGGCGCGTTTTTCCTTATCCGCATAGATGAGAACGGCGGCGACTACGCCCCGACACGCGGGGGCGGGGAAGGGTTCGCGACGCGCTCCGCTCTTGTTTCGACCCCGGTTCAGCCCGGCGAACAAACGGTTGCCGCGTCGGTGACGATTACCTACCGCATCGTTCCGAAACTCGTCCCGCTCCAGCCATAGCGCATCAAGCCTGCAACCCGAACCGGCGCGCCGTGTTCGATAGGTATGAGTCGCTCTTCCGACCTGCATAGTTCGTTCTTCAAGCCCACGTTACGCCGCGCCGTATTTTTAGAAAATCTACGGCAGGCGCGTGGAGGCATGATTATCCTTTTGTTTGCAGGAGCAATAATGGGATGGGGTACACGGGAGCAGTACGCTTTGACCCAGGATGTTCGAGAAGCGCCGGAACAACGCGCTAACGCCGTGGTGACGGGCGTCGCGGACCAACGCGTTGGGCGCTACGGCGTTGATTTGAAAGGCTTGATCTACCTTGAAATCAACGGTCAACCCGTTGTGACAACCGCGCCCGTTCGCAGTCTCGACCCGTTGCACAAAGGGCAAAAAGTAAATGTCGGCTACCGGGTCGGCAAAAGCGGCAAGATACAGGTGGATTGGATGCAACCGGTGGGCGACGCGCAACCCTGAAACCGTGAGACGTTTGTAAGCGCCAAGCGTTGCGCGGCGCGAGACCGAAACGGTTTGGCTCCACGTCGGGACCACAAGGAGAACTCATGCAAATTGTTACTTCTATGGGACGGGTTCTGCACGAACAACCCGGCGACTTCCCCGGCGCCGACCTGCGCGGTCTGAAATTGGGCGGGCCGAATTCTACAAGTCAAATCTTGCTGGCGCGGACTTTTCCGGCTCTCTCCTCACCTCGGCGGGCCTTAACGACGCCGATCTGTCCGGCGCGCGTTTTGATGACGCTGTTATGCAGGGCGTTATGCAGGGCGTTCACCTTATGGACGCCCTGCTGAACGGCGCAAGCCTGCGCCGGGCCGATCTATACTGGGCGACCGCCTTTACCGCGTCGTTCCAAAACGCCGACCTGACCGACGCCAAACTAAACGGCGCGGCCTTGAACGACTGCGATTTTACCAACGCCCTACTAACCGGGGCGGACCTAGGCAGGGACAATCTGGACGGCTCCACGTCGGTTCACGGCGCGAACTTCACCGGCGCGGACCTGAGCCGGGTTATCTGGGACGGCGCGGGGTATGACAGCGCAACGGTTTTCCCGGCAGGCTTCGACCCGAAACGGCGCGGTCTCGTTCTCCGAACGGCGTAACGCCGCGCTTCGTGTCGCGTGTGAACGGGGCGCACCGAAACGCGCGGGGAACAAGGTACGCTTTACCAAAGGGCGCGCTATGACAGCGCGCCCACAAGGAGTATAAACGAATGGATTTGAACAGCGATAAACGCGGTTCGCATGTCGCGGGCTTTGCGGCCCTGCTTCTCGCCGTGACGCTTGGGGTAGCGGCGGTCGCGCTCGCGGGCGCGAACGAAAAAGGCGCGAACGACAAAGGCGATAACAACAAAGACGGTAAAGGAAGCGTGACCCGGGAAGCGTGGGGCGCGCTTCCGACCGGCGAGACTGTGGAGCGCTACACCCTGCAAGGCGCGGGCGGCGTTCAGGTGGATCTGGTGACGTACGGCGCGCGCATCACACGCATTCTGGCCCCGGACCGAGGCGGCAAACTCGGCGACATCGCGCTCGGGCATGACACGCTCGCGCCGTACCTGGGCGACGACCCGTTTTTCGGAACCATCGCCGGGCGGGTCGCGAACCGGATTGCCAAAGGTAAATTCACGCTCGACGGTAAAGACTACACGCTCGCCATCAACAACGGGCCGAACCATCTACACGGCGGTTTGCGCGGCTTCGATAAGCGGGTTTGGAAGGCCGAGGAGCGCAAGTCCAAAGACGGGCCGTCGGTTCGGTTCACGTACACCAGCGCGGACGGCGAAGAAGGCTATTCGGGCGCGCTGACCGCGGTGGTAACCTATACCCTGACTGGCGATAACGCGCTCAAAATCGAGTACGCGGCGACGACCGATAAGACGACCCCGGTCAATTTAACCAACCACAACTACTGGAACCTGAAAGGGAGCGGCGATGTTCTGTCGCACGAGGCGACGTTTAACGCATCGCGCTACACGCCCGTAGACGCGACGCTGATACCGACCGGCGAAATCGCGCCGGTGGGGGGGACGCCGTTCGACTTCACCGCCCCGTACGCGATTGGCGAGCGCATTAAAGCGGTCGGCGGCGAACCGGTCGGCTACGATCACAATCTCGTTCGCAACGGCGACGCGGGCAAACTCACGCTTGCCGCAACGGTCTACGAGCCGACCACGGGCCGGGTGTTGGAGATGCGAACCACCGAGCCGGGCTTTCAGTTTTACTCCGGCAACTTCCTGGACGGAACCATTAAAGGGCGCGGCGACACGGTGTACGCGCAGTACAGCGGTTTTTGCCTGGAAGCGCAACATTTCCCCGATAGTATCAACCAGCCCAAGTTCCCGTCGGTGATCCTGCGCCCCGGCAAAACCTATCGTCAGACCACCGAGTATGCGTTCAAAACTCGGTAGGGGAAGAGATTTAACCGCAAAGACCACAAGGAACTGACATTCCCCTTGTGGTCTTTGCGTTAAATCTTCCGGGCCGCCTCGCGGAACGTTGCAACGCGGCGAATACCGAAAGGCTATACCGTCGCGACGCAACCGCAGGCAAAGGTCAGGGCGACCGGTGAGGCGTAAACGGCTTCCGGCTGGTTTGGGCGGAAATGACGCACCTGCCCGGTCGCCGGATCGAGAACGACAACATCGCGAATGCCCATGCGAAGATAAAACGGAACGCCGACTTCCAGATCTTTGGCCTCGTAGCCCGCGCTAATAATCTCGATAACCGCCTCCGGCAACAGAGTGACGGCAGTATCCTGCTCGTCCGGCTCACGACAAAAAAGGGCGATGTCGGGGCGTTTCAGCGAACCATCGGCGAACCGGACATATATATCAGGTAAATGTATGCAAGCGCATCCCGCGCCGCTACCGTTGGTTCCGCCGTCGCCGCTGTAGTTCGCGCGGCGTATCGAGGCGCGTATAATGTCCACCAACTTCTGATGGCGCACAACGGGAAACGCTTCCCATGTCGGTATGCCGCCCGCAATTTCAAGCCGCAGGCCGGACGCTTCGCCCGCCGCCAGAGCCACCTCGAACCACTCTTCGTTTCTTGTCCCTGTTGTCGCCATAGTTGAATTGTACAACAAAACCGCCGCCGCATAGCATCACCAACAAAACGTTCCGGCGGGGCCGAAAGGCCCCGCCGGAACGGGTTCGCGTGCAAGAGAACGCGAGGCGTTAATGAAACCTTCCGCTTCGCGTTAAATCGGAGCGGGCGTCGTTGTGCCGAAGAGTTTTTTGGCGATGTCCGCCATCATACCTTCGTCCACGCCGGGCGCGGTGAGTTGCGGCTCTTCAGGCAGGTCCGGGGGCGTGAAGCCTTTGGGCATACCCTCTTCGACGCGAAGCGGGGAGCCGTCTTCAGGGTGCGCGCCGTTCCAAACGCCCTCGATCTGTTTGTAATCCTCGGGGCTGTGCCGGTACAGAATTTGGTGGAGGCCCTGCGCTTCGAGCGCGGCGGCTTCCGGGAACATTTTGTTGCTGAGGTTCGGGATGGGAAGCAACTTGCCCACGTCCACGCCGGACAACTTTTCCAGCGCTTTGGCGTAGGCGACAACATGAACGCCGCCGCGGACCAGAAGGTACCCAATCATCGCGCGGGCGGTCGGCTCTTCGACCATCTCATACGCGCGGATTTTGTTTGCGCGCGCCCCGCATTCGAGGAAGAAGTTATGGAGCAGGTCGAGTTTCAGGTTGCCCGAAGAGAAAACGTTCTGTCCAGTCCAAAAGTTGCCCATCGAATCCACGGGAAGGGCCGCCTGCCCGGACGCGATGAAATGGTACGTGTTGCGGGCGTCGGTTCCTTTGGCGAGCGGGGTTTTTGTCGGGTCGGTACCGCGCGGGGTGACGCCGCTCAGGAGCAGGTTGATCGTGTAGGAAACCGCCTCGATATGTCCGTATTCTTCGGCGGCGATGGACGCGATCAGATCATAGAACGGGCGCGCTTGCTCGCGGCCCCGAAAGTTGAACGACTGGAACGTGTAGTTCATCAGCGTGGACATTTCGCCGAACTTGCCGCCTAAGAGCTCCTGGATAGCGGCGGCGTCGTTGGCGGACGGATTTTTAGGAATGGGTAAATCCACGGCGATTTTATCGGCGCGAAGGATCATAATGGGTCTCAATTCTTTCTGTAGCGAACACGCGCACAGCCTGCGCACGGAAAACGAGCCTGTCAAAAGCCGCGCGCAATTCGTATCGCGCCGCGTGACAGTTGCCGAAAGCGTACCCGGCGCTCTTGCGAAGATAAACGTTTGCGCCGCTTTTTGTACGCCCGGTAAAAATGCCCCGGCAAAAGTGATGGCGCGGCATACTTATTGCATAAAACGCTGTGCGATGCGCCTTTAAACGCATCGCAAAGCGTTGCGCGGTTCACGCAGAAATCGAACCAAACGGGCAAGGATACGTCTTTTATGCCGCTGGAACATTTACCGATAGACATTGTAACGCCGTTTCTCGATGCAAACCCCGGCGCGGCGGGCGTCGCCCCTGCGGCGCGGTCCGCCGCGCCGGATGCGGCGATGGAAGCGTTGATTGCATCTATTCGAGCGCGCGGCGTACTAAAACCGATTTTGGTGCGTCTAATAAACGGGGAAAGCGGCGAGCCGCGCTACGGCATTATGCAGGGCATGGGCGCCCGGCGATTCGAGGCGAGCCGCCTCGCAGGCCTGACGCGCATTCCCGCCTTTGTACTGCCCCGCGATGACGCGGAGTATGACACGCAGTCGGAGCGAACCGCGCTGTTGCAGGCGGCGGTCGCGGTGGTGTCGGAGGAAGACGCCGATGTCGCCGATGAAGAAATGGCTTGTTCTTTTGTTCCCGGCTCGCTCGCGTGGGCGCGCGATGCGCGGCTGTTGCTTCAAACCGGCAGTTACGAAGAAGCGTGCGCCACGCTCGGGGTTTCCGAGGACGATCTGCACGACGCGCTGGAGTTGCTGACGCTTCCCGCGTCCGTACTTCGTTTGCTGGAAGAAGACGGCGACGACGCTTCGGCGAAGGCGTTTACGCCCGAATACGCGCTCATTTTACTGCGCGAGTTGCCCGGCGAAACCGTGTTGCAAGCGCAACTCGCCTTGAAAGCGCAAGCCGATGTGATTCCGATCGGGGCGTTTACCAATCTTGTCCGCCATATCGCGGACGCGGTTTCGGACGGTGACGATGCCGCTATCGCCGTGTTGCTCGAAGATCGCAAGGAAGACGTTACGCAAGCCACGGTTTCCGTGGAGATCGAAGCCGCGCCGCGAACCGCGCAAGGATGGGCCGCGCGCATCGCAAGCGATTCCACCGCGCTCGGCTTGCTTTTGGATGAGGGCATCGCCGGGTATCTCCCGCCCGCCGAACTCGAAACATTAACCGCCGCCGCCGCCGATGCCGCGCGACGCATGGAGTTGTTCGCCCACAAGTTGCGCCGCGCGTCCGAAAAAAATGCAACCGCAAGCGCCGCAATAAGCGCGGATGGCGCGGCGCCGCTTCCGCCGCTCGCCGCTCGTCTCGCCTGCCCGCTGTGCGGTCATGCCGAACGGGAAGCGGCGACCCATTGTGCGCTGTGCTGGACGCCGCTCCGCCGCTGCGCCGACTGCGCGCGCTACGACCCGAGCAAAGGAATGCGCCGCGCTTCCGGCGTTACAGTCGCTCGCGCGGACGCCGAGAACCCCGAGACAGCCGCGCCATCGCTTTGTTGCGGGAACTATGTTCCCGCTTTCACGCCGCGCTTGCTCGCGGAAGCCCTGCGCGGTGTCGAATAACGCAATTATCGCCGCTTCGCGCCCGCGCGTGTTGACACGTAAAAAAACGTAACGGTATACTACAAGCGACGCGCGTTCACACGCACGGGGAGAGGTGAGCGGAATGGTATCGCCACCGCCTTGAAAGCGGTCTCACCTGTGAAAGGGTGTGCGGGTTCGAGTCCTGTCCTCTCCGTACCGAAAGACCTGAGACAAAAGTTCTGAGACCTAATAAAAGGCGCCTCCAAACCGCAAGATAACGGTTGGGAGCGTGGACTTTGTTTCTCAGCCCTCCGATGCTCAGGTCTTTTCTTCTTCCGGCTACATCGCTTCGGTCCGAAAGGCTCGCTTGTTTTGCGTAGGCAAAACAAGCGAGCCTTTCGTTCTCTCCCTGCACCGATGCTACATTAGTTTGCCGCCCTACCGGTCACCCTTGCGTGACACCCCTGTGAGAGCGCGGCGTAACGCGGCTTGCGCGATTTAGACGTACGACAATGTAGACGCTAACGACAAGCAAGCAAAACAACGGAACGAAAAAGGCTGTCATAAACGCGTTTGGCGGCTCGTTGAAGGAAGCGGGCGGAACTGCGCCTTTGGGGAGAAAAACCGATGCGCCGATCGTTTTTACATATTGCGGTTATTGTCGCGGTAGGAGCGTGTTGCGCGCCGGTGAGGGCGCGGCAGGTTGGGCAGACCGGGCAGGGCGGGCTGTTGCCGACGCCGCCGCTCGCGCGGCCTGTCGCTGGGGCGCCTCGTCCGGTTGCGGCGTCCGCGCGGTCAGCGACCCGCACGGTGCGGGCGGTGGTTGTGTTTGTCGATATGGCGGCGCACACGCTTCAACTGCGGGAAGAAGGCGCAGGCGGGAGCGATACGGCGGGGCGCACGTTCACGGTGTTTGCGGATCCCGGCGCGCGGTATCGCAGGAACAACGGCGAAGTCGGCGGCGGCTTGTCCGATTTTAGAACGGGTGACGGGGTTGCGGCGCGCGTGACGTTCCGAGCGGCGGCGGCAAGTGCGGGCGACAAAACCGAAGAGATCGGTTTGCTTCGCGCGCTGTGGGATACAAAGTCGTACGAGGCCGAGAACCGGGCGCGCCGCGAGATCTGCGCGGGAACCGTAACCTCGTGGGGGCGTCTGGGGGACACGCTTACCGTCTGTCGCGCCGTCGATGGCGAGGCTGTCGCGTTTCACGTGACGGCGAAAAGCGTTATCTACCGGGGCGGGGTCGCAACGCTTCCGAGCGCGTACCCGGTCGGCGCAACCATTGCGGTCAAGCCGCGCGCTTTGCCGTCCGGCGCTTTGATGGCGGCGATTGTCGCGGAAACCGAGCGCGACGCGCTTGCCCTATACGGCGACGGTTTGCGCACCTGGGCGGGCGAGGTCGCCGCGCTCGATGAGCAAGCCGGAACGCTCACCCTGCGCCGCGATGACGGCGCGGTCCGCACGGTCTCGCTTGTCTCGCTTGGCGTCATCAAGCGCGGGCGGGCGCAGGTTTTGCCGCCGCGCGCCGTGGTGGGCTTAAACGTGCGCGTTCACCTGCAAAAAGAAACCGAGCGGAACGGCTTACGCGTCGCCGACGCCGTGACCGTGCCAACGCGAACCGTCAA
Source organism: uncultured Armatimonadaceae bacterium (assembly GCA_964252165.1). Taxonomy (GTDB): domain Bacteria; phylum Armatimonadota; class Armatimonadia; order Armatimonadales; family Armatimonadaceae; genus CAXUMS01. Next base: position 10,523 of record CAXUMS010000103.1, on the reverse strand, counting down.
GAAAACCGCGCCGGGCGGCGACCCCGAATCCGCCAAGCGATAGCGCAACCTAAACGAGCAAGGGCGCGGGCGGAAAACGCCGCCGATTTCGCAACTAATCTTCGTACTCGATAGCGACAACGTCGTAATCCACGCCCGGCTCGCCGTGCGGGGCTTTTTGGTCGTCGGTCGGCTCCATTCGTACTGAAGCCCTGGTGCGGAACGTTTCTTTGCCGCAACGCGGGCAAACCTGCCGGTCGGTTGCGCTTAACAAATTGTGGCCGGTTCCGGTCGGATGACGCTCACCCGTTTTCTTGAAGGCGGCCTCGATCATCCATCCACTCCAGACGCAACCGTCCGGCGTCACGGCGCAAACCGCGTACGTGAGCCACACATAGTCCGGCGTCTCGATGTCCCCTTGTTCGATTTCAAGCAGGTGTTTGAATTTGCGCGGGAATGACATTGTCTTGCAGATTATAGTGTACGCCAGGCTCCGGAAACCGTCATTTTGATGGTACTATTTCCGCAACGCACCAGCAAAAACAAGTCGTTCCCGGCGCACCAGCGGAAGAACGCCTTGGCGTATACGGCGTCGTGGCAATGTGTGGTGTGGAAGACGGTTTGCGCTCGCTCGGCAAGGTAGCGGTCGAGGTGGCGCTTACCAAACGCGCCGTACGCGACGCCCTCGGCGTCGGTCCATTTGACGAGTTGCCGAAGTTGCACTTCGTAGAAGCGGACGGTCTTGACGGCGCGAGCGGCCTTCAGGTGGTAGTGGAAGTCGAGCAGAGCTTCTTCCCAGGTTGTAGAGGTGGATTCCAACGCCATCTGACACGTGTTACTTTCTTGTTGCCATCATATTAGCAACAACTGTCAACAGTGTCAACACTGCAAAACGGGAAGTGACGAAAAAAGCGGCAGTTACCTGTAGATGATAACTGCCGCTCTTAGATGGGTCGTATAGGACTTGAACCTATGGCCCGCTGATTAAGAGGTTGCTGGCGCCCGTCTGTACAAGTCCGTTTGCGTCCGTCCACGTCCGCTTTTACTCGCAAAAGATGGTTGAAAGCGTCCATGAAATCCACCCGCATCCGCTATGTTCCACGACAAGTGGTTGTGAAATGGTTGTGAGATTCCGTGTTTTGACGCTACGAATTGATGCGGTCGGACGTTGGCATCTTGAAGGAAACCCAGAGGAGAATAAGACGTCCGAAAGCTTGTGTCGTAGCGCAATCACGGCTTTGCTGCAACTAATCCAACTTTAAACAAGCGCACCGACCTTGCAAATACGCTTTGAACAAGTTGCGTCTCCGCCCAGTCCAGATTGCGGGAGGCGGCGGGGACGGCAAAACGCGCTTGATGTGGCGCGGAACCGAGGCAAACGCGAACAAAACGTTCATGCTGTGGACACCCGCCTCTGGCGGAGCCGTGAAAACCGGCAAGCGGTCAAGCAAAGCTCCCGTTGGCGCACGTAGCGCAACCAGTATAATCTTTTCATGAAACCTTCCGATGTTACCGAGGCGATGGTGCGCCGAAATGTGACGAGCGAAATTCTGAAGAGAGGCGATGACTATCGTCGCAGTGGTGCGGTCGAGAATGTCGTTTTGCGTGATGATGCCCTGTCAGCCCTGGTGCAGGGTAATGAGTACAAGCCGTACCGGGTGAGAATTCTCCTGGGAAAGCGCGAAATCAAGAGCGCGGACTGTAACTGCCCGTATGGCGAAGAATGGGAGGGGTGGTGCAAGCATATCGTCGCGGTCCTGCTGTACTGTGTTTATTCGGCGGAATCCGTGGAAGAAGGGCGTCCCCTGCAAGAGGCGCTGGCTCCTCTGGATCGGGACGCTTTGCAGGCGCTTCTTCTCCAACTGGCGGAGACGCAGCCGGACTTGGTCGAAGAGATTGCAAGCCGGGCGGAAGCGCTAACGACCATCGTCCCTGAGAAAATCAACAGAAACTCAACCACGAAAAACGCCGCCCCGCCCCCACCGGACGCGGCGGCGCTACGGCGTCGGGTGCGGCAGATTCTAAGCAGCGCCGATGATAGTTGGGGATCAAATTCGTACGGACAAGCGTTCGCGGTCGCCCAGAAAATTAGCCAGTTGCTGGAGCCGATCCAGCAACGCATGGAGAAGAACGATGTCACCGGCGTTCTGGTCGCTTTGGAAGCGATCACCGACGAGTACATCAACCGCTGGTACGAGATAGATGACTCGGACGGCGACCTGGGTTCCGCCCTCGATGCTATCGGCGCGCTCTGGACGGAAGCGTTTTTGATGGCCGTGGAACAGATGAACTCCCAGGAACGCTCCGCATGGACAAAGAAGGTCAAGAAGTGGGATAACGACGCTTCCGACTATGGGGTAGACGCGTTCGATGATGCCCTGAAGGCGCTGGAGGAGGGATGGGACGATCCCCTTCTCCGACAGGTCTTGCAAAGCAAGGCGGCTCCCATTCCCCGGGTCGAGTTCGCCGATGACCGCCCGGAATGGGCGCGGCGGCTTCCCCGCGCCGATCTAAACGATGCGCGTCTCCATGTGCTGGAGCGGCAGGGACGACGGGAAGAAGCCCTACTTCTGGCGCGCTGGGCGAGCAAGCCGGTGCAGGTCGCGGATATTTTGATCGCTTTAGGACGGACAAAATTCGTCGCCGAGGAGGTAACGCCGCTCCTGCGTCTGCCTGAGGAGGCGTTGCTTATTGCGCGGGCTATGGGAGAAGCCCAGGACGATCCCAAACCAGCCCTTCAGGTTGCGACCGCGGGTTTGGGTCTGCCCGGCTCAAAACACACCCTGGCGCTGTGGGTGCGCGACGCCGCGGAAGCCGCGATGGATATACCGCTCGCCCGGCGCGCGGCGGAGATAGTGGTGCGCGCCCTGCCCGATCTTTCCGACTGGCGGTATCTCCAAAAGCTGACCGCCCCGGAGAATTGGTCTGATCTGCGGGAAGCGTTGATCGACGAAATTGCGGACCCGCGAAATCGGATTTATGGTCCCGCCGAGGCGGGCGCGGTGGATATCCTTCTCGAGGAAAATCGGATGCGTGAGGCGCTACATCGGACCGCGGATAGCGATGACACGCTGGCGGGACGCGTCGCGGACCGGGCGGCGACGCTGTACCCGACCGAGGTGATAGCGCAGGCGAAAAAGCGGGCCGAGCCGATCATGAACGAGGGGCGGTCGAGCCAATATGAAGACGCCGCCCGCTGGTTGGCGCGGATGAAGACGGCCTACCAGGCGCTTGGCAAAGAGGCGGAGTGGCGCACGTATCTGGAGGGGGCGCTTACCACGCATCGCCGCAAGTACCGCCTGACGCCCTTGCTGAAAAGCCTCCAGTGACCAACGCTGTAACCAGCCGCCCTAATCCGCACCCTTCTTCTGATCCCGTTGGCGCGTCACGAACGGATGTTCACATCCGTGATGACGCCCAGTTTGCGGCGAACTCGTCGGGCGTTTTCATCGCCCGTGAAGGATGCGGTCTTTCGGTATGTACTCCATCCGCCACATCTCCAGGGCGGCTTTGACTTCATCTAAACCGACGATAAATGGCTCGGAAAAACCTTCTGAGTACATCGTTATCATGCGCGCCTCGTTGGGGAAAGCGCCTGACACGCTTCAAAGGCGGATTGGGCCGGGAAGAATTGTCCGGTTAATCATCGGATGGTTCTCGTCGGTCGGGCCGAAGTCCGAGTCAGGATGCCACGCGATCACATCGAGCGCCTCCTCCGTTGTCAGAAAGGAGTGCCGCGCCCCGGTCGGGATATACCACCCCATGCCCGCGGAAAGGGAATGGATGAGAGGACCGTTCGGACCGGGGACATAGCACGCGCCGCGTCCGCGCAGGATAACGCCGATGCGCTCTGAGGGGTGCGTATGCTGACTTTGCGCCGTCTGCGGCGGGATATGAAGGTGGTTCAAACAAGGCTCCCCAAGCCGGGGAGGGCAAACCAGCAGGGTGTCCGTACAGCCGTCAATATAGCGCAAACGCCCTTCCGCTTCGACCGGCCCGCCCACTTGCCGCAGGCCCCGATAGCCCAAACGGGAGATGACCAGACCGCGCCCTCCGGGCGCGGCAAGACGGCACGCGCCAGTCATGACGAAAAACATCCCCGCCCGCAACCGGAAGCGGTCATCGCGGTCGTGCAGAATAGCGCCGCCCTCGGTTATCATGCCGTAATGGGTCGCGCCTGGGGGCAGGTCGAGCGTGTCATCGTGGACGCCGTACACGCGTGTGGAGCCGTTATCGCCGTCGAGGTCAAGCAGTACGCCCGTTTCCAGCGTCAAGGGGACAAAATCCATTTCACTCATTCGTCGTTCGCCCGTAGCCAGAGTTCGAGGGCCAAAACCAACCATAACTTCACCCCCTGACGCGTAAGCGGGGCGGGCCGATAGTCCAGCCATTCGCGAACGACTTCCTGCCGAATATAAGGGCGAATACGCGATTGTTTTGAAAGCAACATTCCCCGTGCATACCGGTTCAAATCTTCCTTGAACCACTTTTGCACCGGCACCAGCATACCGCTTTTGGGCCGGGTCACGATAGGGGACGGCAAAAGGTCCGCGATGGCGCGTTTCAGGATGGTTTTCTCCTCCGCCCCTTCCCGCTTGTAGGCGGGGGGAATGGCGAAACCAGCCTCGGCCACACGAACATCGAACAAGGGCGACAGCCCGAGCAAGCCGCACGCGCCGGTAAGATTGTTGATCTTTGTGAGAATTTGGTCGGACCCCTTCATCAAAACGTTGATTTGCATCAAACGGTTCAGGTAATGCCGCATCGGGGCGTTGTCCCCAAGATACGGCAAAAGGAGGGCGTTTTGCCGTACCTCGCCTTGCAGGGCGTCGCGCACGGCGGGCGTCAAAAGACGCCCCAGATCGTCGTAGCACTTTTGGTACGAGCGGAAGTAAGCGTCAATACGTTGTTCGTCGGATGGATCGCCGTAGAGTTCATGCAGAAGCATCGGGCCGTTTTTCGGGCCGCCGAAGATCGGGTCCCCGCCCTCGCCGTTTAGCAAGATACCTACCTCGCGAGCCGCATGCCGGCTCATCAAAAGGTTCGGCACGGTCAGCGGATCGCCGATAGGATCGTCCAAAAGCGCATGCGTTTCTTCCAAATGCTTTTGAATCAGCCGGATCGGCAACTCCAATACGGTGTGCCGGGTTCCGCAATGGGCCGCAACCAAATCGGAGAACCGCAACTCGTTGGGAAAGCCAGGCCCGAAATGAATCGAGTACGTATGAACCCGCTCTCCCCCGCGCGCCTTCGCCGCCAGAGCGACGACCAAACTGCTATCCACGCCGCCCGAAAGTGACGCGCCGACGGCGGTATTTTCGTCCGGGGGCAGGCGGCGATAAACGGCGTCCTCCAAGACGGGCCGTAGGCGCGCGGCGTACGCTTCCAGCGGAGCCTCCGCCGTTTCGTTCGCGCTTTCCAGCGGGGTCCAGTAGGTCCGCTTGCCTGCACCCGGCAGTACGAGGGCCGAACCGGGACGCAGTTCGTAGATGTTTTTCCACATCGTTCGCTCGCCCGGCACGAACGCGCACGTAAGGTAATCGCGAAGGGCGGGCAGGGAAAGTTCGCGCCGAACGGAAGGCGCGTGGGACAGGGTCCGCAGGCGAAGCGCGAACCAACACGCGCCGTCCGGCCCCAGCGTGTAATACAGTGTCCGCGCGCCGCACGGGTCCCTTAGAAGTGTCAGGCGGTTTGCGCCGGTTTCGTAAATCGCCAGCGCGAAAATGCCGGATAGGCGCGCTCCCATGCCCATCCCGTGTTCACGGTACAGGGCGGCGACACGGGCTAGCGGCGGAGCGGAGGACGGGTCGACGGGGTCGGGGATGTACTCGCCCGCGATAACAAGATCGCCTGGGGGAGCGACATGAACCGGCGCGCGGAAGGCGACCCGCCCGTTGTCCCACGCGGCGTCAGGCAAGGGCGCGCTCGCCGCCGCACCTGCGCCGTCGCCGCGAAAGCGCCCGAGAAACGAATCCTGTGACCACGCGCCGCCTGTCATCCGAACGAGTCCGCCGCGTACACGCCGCTGTCCGAGCCATATCCCTCGCCAGCCCAAATCCCCGGACCGGTATCAACCAACACAAAGCCGCCATCGGGTCCCACTGTCACCATTTGCCCAAACGCTTGATAAATCGCCCGCATGAGTTTCGCTGGACGCATCGCCTCAAGTTCGGCGGTAAAGCCCGCTTCAAGCCAGGCGGCTTCGTTTTTATCCAAAACGGCCCGCGTTTCGGCGGGCAGTGTAGCGGAATCTTCTTTGCAAAGAAGGATGCGGGATTTATCCGTATGCCGGGGGCGAAGGCCGATGTCCGCGACACGAATTTCCGGGTCGGGAAACCAATCGGGTTCGCGCAAGGCGCCCACAGTCCTCATGCCGGTCGCGCTCGCGTTATGAAGCGCAAAAACGATAAGGCGCGGGTTGCGGCGCAGCATATCGCGCACCTGCTCAAAGCGACCGTTGGCGGGAAACCGCTTGTCGAGGCTGAGAATGGCGCAGTTGTTCTCGAAGTGAAAACGGTTAGCGACCAGAAGGGCCGCTACCTCCCCGCTGTCCACAATCAAGGCGCGGTCGAAACTGTACGCGGTCAAATCCGGCGGTCCCGCAGGCGTCGCGGACAACCCGGCGACGCGGGTGGGGGAAAGGCCGGGAAGCAGACCGGGTATCTCTCCGTGGGTTTGTCCCCAGGGAATAAGATAATCGGCGCGGAACGCCCCAAACGATTTAACGGGAACGCGGGCGTGCGGCTTTTTCGCGCCCGCTTTACCCCCGACGACGAGGGTGATAACCGCCCCCGCGATGCCGAGAGGAACCAGAACAGGGAAGCCGATAATGGCGCCGATACCCGCGCTCGCCCCGATCCCCGCCGCCGTCCAACCGAACAACGGAGGAACGTACGCGGTTTTCTTTTGGACGCGCCGGGCGAACTCGTAGTACAACTGGCGGGCGGTGAACTGGAGCGTTCCCTCGGCGGACACTTCCGCGATGCATTTTTTGAACAAGGGGTCCGACACCGAAAGCGGGTTTGTTTTTGGCTCAAAGGCGAACGGATGGCGGCAGGTTTCGCATCGTTTCCCGTTCGCGACACGTTGTCTATACGTCGAATCATTGCCGCAGTGGATACATTTCATGAAACGCCCTGTTCTTTGCGCCACATCTCCCACATCAGGAGCGTCCATAGTTTCTCGCCCAACCGCCGTTTTCGGAACGCGCCCTCCGGGGTCGGGTCAACGCCGCCGAGCAGGGCGCGCACCAAAGGAATTGTGAACCGACCTTCTTTCTTCAACCGCCCCGGGGAGAGCGTTCCCCGCAAATGAAACCGGAGCGGTCCCAAACGGGTCGTCCAATCGGTGGCGGGGGCGCCCATGCCCCGCTTTTCGCGCCATACGATGGCGCGCGGAAGGTACGCCTCCGCCACCTCCTTGAGAACGAACTTTTCGCACGCGCCGTTCAGCAACTTTTCCGGCGGAAGGTTGAAACTCCACGCGGCGAGGTCGCTGTCGAAGAGCGGCGCGCGAACCCGGAGTCCGTGGCAGGCGGCAAGCGCGACCATACGCGGCGCGATGTTCTGCGCCCCCTTCAGCCGCAGGTTCGCGGCCCGAAGTCGGTGCAGAAGGCTGGGGTAACGCTCCCGGTCCAAAGCGGGGCTGATCCAGTCCGCAGGGTTTATACCAGCGGCGGTCTTTCGCATCGTTTCGGCGTACAGGCGGTCCGTCAGCCCGTAAAAGCGATGATACGTCGCCAGGTATTCTTGCGCCTCGTGCGCCACAGTATCCTCCCCCGCGCTGTGGGTTAGGGCGGCGATCATCGGCTTGTTCGCCCATCCGCCGAATAACTGGTCGCCCCCCTCGCCGTTCCACACCTCGGATGCGTACGCGCGGGCGGCCTGCCCAAGCAGGTACAGCGGAACGGTAACGGCGTCGCCGTAGGGTTGCGGCAGAGCGTTTGCGGTCGGCGTCAGCGCGCGCAGAATGTGGCGCGGGCGGGCCGGAACAACATGGAGAGGACGTTTCAAATGCTCCGCAACCGCCCGGGCGAGCGGTAACTCAGCATTGTACGGCGGTCCGAAGTCGAGGGTGAAAAGGTGGGGTTTCGCGCCCGCCTCGCAAAGAAGCGCGGCGACCAAACTGCTGTCCAGCCCGCCGGAAAGATAAACGCCCGGCTCGCATTCGGCTCCCATGCGCTTCTGGGTGGCGGCGCGGAGCAGGTCGCGCAGATCTGCGCCGGCGCCCGGCGTTTCCGGAAAAACGAGCGGCGGCAACGGCGCGGTTGTCACGCCTTCCCAGATCGTCAAAGGTTCAGGAACATGGGAAAAGCAAAGATAACCGTGTAGCGCGGCGGGAGAAACCGTGCGAGATGGCAAAGGAAGAAGCCGGGGGTGGGAGGCGAACCAATCCGTTTCCCCGTCGCGCCATCGAAACGCCCCATAGATGCCGAACGCGTCGCGTTCTATCGCAACGGTTGGGACAGGTCCGGTGGCATCAATAACGGCGGAGCAACCCGCGATTTGGGGATCGCCCAGCCGCGCCCCGCCTCCGTTCCCGTTCTGACAGCCGGTGAGCGTCGCGGGTTCGCCTCGTCCGGGAACGCGGCGCAGTATCCAATCCTTTCCCGCACAAACCTCGTGGGGAGGCCCCGTTACGTAGGAGCGAACGCCCGGCCCGATGCCGCCCACCCATCCGCTAACCTCCGATGCGGAAAACGAATTATTCAAAGGTGATCTCGGAAAGGCGAATTGTTCCGCTCACGGTGGGCGGGTTAAACGGCGCGCCGGACTTGACGGAAAGCGTTGTCGCCGTATCGGGACGGCCTTTGGCGACATCTTTCCATTCGGTGTTGGAAACGCGTCGCTGCCGAACGAACTGTTCGAGCGGCAGGGTGACTTGTCGCGGGGCGGCGGAAACGGCGACATCCGGCCCCTTCCAGCGCTCGTTCACTCCCCCTTCCAGGAAGAAACGAACCTTTGGGATGGTCCCGGTCCCTTGCACGGTGAATTTGATCTGTTGATGCCCGGACAGCGACGTTTGCGGCAACGGCATATCGAGATTGGCGGAGTACCGGTTGTTCGCCGCGACGAACCGGTTGACCTTGAGAACGAACGCGTCGCCTTCGATTGTCGCGGTCGCGTCGGTTCCCGTGTTGGCGG
>CAXUMS010000103.1:0-1391 GCA_964252165.1 uncultured Armatimonadaceae bacterium | reverse complement strand
CTGTACGGCGGCGGGGGACAAGGCGAACGGCGGGGCGGGCGGAACCGGACGAAGTAGGAACGAACCGACGCCGATAGCCGCAACGAGGCCGCCGCCGATGAAGAATCGCCTTTTATTGCTTCGCGTTTGGCGCGCGTGGGCGACCCGCTTTTCGTTCAAGGCTTGGGCGGCCCGCTCCAAGTATTCCTCGGGAATCCCAAGTTCCTCGGCGGCGGCGATAGTGGACGTTTGTTCGCGCCGCTCGGCGTGTTCCCGGTCGAAAATCTCCGATGCAAGTCGGATAACCTCGCCCCTTTGCTCCTGCGGAACATCCTTGAACTTTAACACGCTTGCGACCTTCCGGGAAATATAGCAGTAGCTTTATGGAACCTCTTTTGAACCATTTTCCGGCTCTACGGACCCCATTTGGTCCCATTCCTACAGGAAGGCGCCAAGAATACCTGCAATCTAAGCCGGTAAAATACGTTCTTTCCCGTAGCGACGCCCCTGGCTTGGCGAGAACGAAGGGCGCTTTCGGCAAAGGCATTGCAAACGCCAAAGGAGAACCGCTCTGGCATGGCGAACCGAGAAGCCCTGCAGGTATCCTCGTTCGAAAAACCTCCCCTTCATGCTCAACCGCTTCCCCATTCGTCGCGCCGTCGCTTTTTTCTTCTTTGCTACCTTCCTTGTCGCGGGTGCGGCGAACGCCCAGCAGGTCGTATAACGGCGGGGCGTTGTTTCCCCGCTACCCCCGAAAGCCCGTCCCTGACCTTCTAAAAGAAATGCTTGGCAAGGCGTATGCGGACGAAGGCTACATTGGGCAGAACCTTTTCGATACGCTGTTTGTCAAGGGCATCGAACTCGTCACCAAAAACCACAAGAAAATGAAGCCGCGTTTCTTGAACCTAATGGACGAACTGCTGTTACGAAAGCGGGTCATCATTGAGACCATCATAGATCAATGTGTTTCTGCTTGCATAAACTCAAAAACATCACGCAGGTTGAGTACACGCGCCACCGCGCGCCCGTAGGCTTCCTGTGGAACCTGGCCGCCGCGCTCATCACCTACTGCCACCAGTCCAAGAAACCATCGCTCAACCTTGCCCCGCAGACAAAATCGTCAATGCTTAACCCGAATCCACGTTGATTTAGGGAGCAGGCGCCTTGTGGCTTCTCCCATTACGCTTCTGCTGTTGCCATACCGCGGTTTTGCGTCGTGCCACGCCATGCACGAAAGGCAAGAAAAAGCGGATTCACCAAAAAGATAATTCACCTACTTTTACGGCGCGAAACTTTGGACGGGCGAAAAGCGTCCTCAACAAGGTTATCGTCTTTATTGCGTTGACGCGATCCATTTGTCGTAGCGTTTTTGGTAGCGTTTGCGCGAGGCTTTGTTGTGGGCGTCTACCGCG
>CAXUMS010000102.1:0-18412 GCA_964252165.1 uncultured Armatimonadaceae bacterium | reverse complement strand
ACCCACAAACCGAAACGCACAAACCTAACGACTAACCGACCTCGCCTGGGGTACAGTAGAGGCGTTATGACCAATTATGAGATTGCCGCGCGGTTCACGCGGATCGGCGATATTTTGGAAATTCAGGGGGAGAACCCGTTTAAGGTCCGCGCGTACCGGCGGGCCGCCGAACAGATATTGGAACTGAACGAACCGCTCGCTGAGATCGAGGCGCGGGGCGGTTTGGGCGAGGTTCCCGGCTTCGGAGAGGCTATTATCGCCAAAACGCATGATTTTTTGGCGACGGGAACCACGGCGTTGTACGAGCGGATCAAAGACGCCGTGCCTGCCGGGGTGGTGCAGATGGCGGCGATACCCGGAATTGGTCCGAAAACCGTTAAGGCGCTGTGGGACACGCTGGGCGTTACGGGCGTCGAGGAGTTGGAAGCGGCGGCGAATAGCGAGCGGGTCCGGGCGGTCGCGGGGTTTGGTCCGGGCAAGGAAAAGAACTTGTTGGAGGCGATTGCGCGATGGCGGCGGTTGTCCGCGCGCGTTCCGCTGTATGTCGCGCTTCCGTACGCGGAGCGACTGGCGCGCGCGCTTCGGGAACGGGGCGAGGTTGGGCAGGTCGCTATCGCGGGTTCGATACGGCGGGGACGGGACACAGTTGGCGATCTGGATTTCGTCGTGGCGAGCCGCGAGCCGCGCGCGACCGCGGAAGCGTTCGGTAAACTGCCCGGCGTGGTCGAGGTCATCGAGAGCGGCGACGCCAAAGTCGTAGTTCTCACGGATCTGGGACTGCGCGCGGATTTGCGGATCGGCAAGGCGGACAACTTCGGCGCGCTGTTGCATCACTTCTCCTCCGGGGCCGAGCATAACCGGGAGTTGCGCGAATTAGCGGAATCGCGGGGCTTGAAGATAAACGAGTGCGGCGTATTCGACGCCCAAACCGGGGAGGAGAAACGGGGCGGGCGGGACGAGAACGAGATTTACCAGGCGCTGGGTCTGCCGTTTATCGTCCCGGAACTGCGCGAAGGGCGGGGCGAGATAGAAGCGGCGCGACGCGGCGCGCTTCCCGCGCCGCTCATTGCCGAAGCCGATTTCCGGGGACAGTTGCACGCGCACTCGACATACTCCGACGGCTCCGCAACCATCCGGCAGATGGCGGATGTGGCCCGGGGGCGCGGCTACGAGTACCTTGCGATCACCGACCATTCGCGCACGCTTCAGGTCGCGAACGGGCTGAACCGGGATCGGATACTGGCGCAGTTGGACGAGATCGCCGCGCTGAACGCCGAATTTGCGGGCGCGTTCACGATCTTGACCGGAACCGAGGCCGATATTCTCGCGGATGGTTCGCTCGATGGCGACGACGATATTCTCGCGCGCCTGGATGTCGTGGTCGGTTCCGTCCATATTCGGCATAAAGAAGACGAGGCGCAGATGACCGCGCGCGTGGTTCGCGCGCTGGAAAACCCGCATCTCGATATTCTGGGACACCCGACCGGGCGGCTTCTGGGGCGGCGCGAGGCGTTCGATGTGGATATGACAGCCGTTATCGAAGCCGCGAAGCGCACCGGAACCGTTTTAGAGATAAACGCCGCGCCTGAGCGTATGGATTTGAATGACCTGTATGCCCGTCAGGCAAAAAACGCGGGCGTTTTGCTTTCTATCAACGCCGACGCGCACTCGGTCGCCGGATTGGGCCTGCTTCCGTGGGGCTTGTTTATGGCGCGTCGGGCCTGGCTCACGCCGGACAATGTTATTAATACGTTTCCGCTCGCCCGTTTGCGCTCGGTTTTGAAGAAGGGGGCGGCGTCGTAAATGAAGCGAACGATGGAAACTGACGCCTCGGTTGCGGGGCGCGAACTGCGGCTTGCCGAAGCCGACGACGATGTGCGACGGTGTTTTCCGGTTTTACGTGAACTGCGTCCACATCTTTTGAGCGAGGACGACCTGCTCGCCCGCGTGCGGATTCAGCGGGCGCAGGGCTACAAGATGGCGTTTGCGGAAACCGACGACGGAGAAGTCGCGAGCGTCGCGGGTTTTCGGTTGCTTCAAAATTTGTCGGCGGGACGGTTTCTGTACATTGACGATTTGGCGACTTTGTCCACCGCGCGCGGGTTGGGCTTCGCCTCCGTCCTGCTTCGCGCCCTCGTTCTTCACGCGCAGGCTCTGGGTTGCGACGCCGTTCATCTGGACAGCGGACACCTACGTCACGCCGCCCATCGTTTGTACCTGAACCACGGCTTTCGTATTACCAGTCATCATTTTGCGCTGGCCCTTGAACCGGTCGCGAAGGAAAGCGACGCCGCACTGTGACGCCGTCCGTGGATGACCTGCCCGCGCCGCTTGCGCGTTCGTTTTATCTTGAACCGACGTTGTCTGTCGCGCGCGATCTTCTCGGGAAGTACGTCGTGCGCCGCTTTAACGATGGCGGTATCGCCACAGGCCGCATTGTGGAAACCGAGGCGTATTTGGTCGGCGATCCCGCCTGCCACGCTTTTCGCGGCATCAGCAAATCGAACAAAACTATGTTCGGGCCGCCCGGCTACGCATACATCCACATAAACTACGGTTTGCATTTTTGCCTGAACGCCGTGACCGCGCCGGAGGGGCAGCCCGAAGCGGTGTTAATTCGCGCCATCGAGCCGGTGCGCGGGGCCATTCGGATGTGGGGAAATTATGTTGGCGCGCACGAGGCCACTCTCATTGATCCGGACGAATGGGAAAACGTCGCCCAGCGCGACCGACGGATCGGGGCGGGGCCGGGGCGTCTTACCCGCGCGCTTTCGATCAACAAAGCGTTCGACGGAACCGATCTCACGGATGCGGCCTCTCCCGTGTATCTCGCGGACGGCCCCGCTGTATTGGATGACGCCGTCACCGTCACGACCCGTATTGGGATAACCAAAGCCGCCGATTTCCCGTGGCGGTTCTATGTCACCGCGTCGCGCTGGATTTCGCGCCGATAAGGAGAAACCGCCTGATGCCGCCCGTTCCGCACCTTCTCCTTGCCGCCGCGTGCGCCGCTACCGTCGCTCTTGGGGCGCGCAAGGCTCGCGCCTTGTCCGTATCCGGCGCGCTTGCCGCCGCGTGCGTCGGGTTCGCGTTGTTCGGGTTCGCGGGCGGACGAGGCGCGGTCGCCCTGCTCGTGTTTTTCGTGTCGTCGTCGGCGTTGTCGCGCGTGGGCAAGAAACGAAAAGCCGCACTTTTGTACGAAAAAGGCGGCGAGCGCGACGCGCTCCAAGTCCTCGCGAATGGCGGCGTCGCCGCCGTGTGCGGCCTTGCGATTCCGTTTTGGGCGTCTGTATCGTGGCCCGTTTTCGCGCTTTTGGGCGCGCTCGCCGCCGCCAATGCGGATACGTGGGCGACCGAGTTAGGCTCGCTCGCCAAAGGCGCGCCGCACCTCATCACCAACCTGCGCCCCGCCCCGACCGGGTCATCCGGGGCGATCTCCCTGCCCGGAACCCTCGCCGCCCTCGCTGGGGCCGCGCTGATCGGCGCGCTTGCGCTCGAGTGGAACCGGGGCTGGCATGGTGTTCTTGTTATCACTATAGGCGGCGTCGCGGGCGCGCTTTTCGATTCCCTTTTAGGCGCAACGCTTCAGGTTCAGTATCGCTGTCCCGTTTGCGGAAAGCTCACCGAACGCCGCACGCACTGCGATAACGCCCCAACCGAGCGCGTGCGCGGCATTTCGTGGATGAACAACGATGTCGTGAACGCCCTCGCGACGCTCTGCGGCGCCCTTGTCGCGGCGCTTGCAACGGGGCCGTAGTGTTACGGCGCGCATACCGGCGATGGGATGACCGAGATTTGGCTGAACCGAAGAACGAGGCGAACCAGATGACCCTATTTAATCGAACGGTGCATTTTGAAGGGCGACCCGATGACGTACCGTTTCCCAAAGGTTTGCAGGACGCGCCCGCGTGGAATGGCTTTTGGCGGCAGGCTCTCGGCTCTGCGGATTATGTACATTTGCGTCTCCTGCGACTTCCTCCTTATCAGTACCAGTACATCAATTTTGTTCATTCGTTGGACGAGCGCAACTTGCGCCGCGTTTTATTTGTCGGTAACGGCGTATCCGTGTTGCCTTATCTTTTCGCCCACGCGGGTTTTGAAGCGTTTGCGCTCGATATTTCCCCGGTCGCAGTGGAATATAGCGTAGCCAACCCGCCCGCTGAAACGTATTATCTACAGTTCTTTGGACCGGCTCCCTCGATCCTTCACTATGAGCCAAATCCGGTTGAGCATCTTGGTCTTGCCCGTGTGGAAAGGTTGCGGCAAAAACTTAACGAGGCAAAGCGCGACGGCGGTAGTGTGCATTTTGAGGTGGCTTCCTTGTTCGAGTTCGAGCCGGAGCGGTTGTTCGACGCCGTTGTTTGCGTCAATGTACTGGACCACCTCGCGGATGCGGATTTGCCTGCCGCCGTTCACCAGGTTTCCTCCTGGTTACGACCAGGAGGCGCGTTGCTTGCCGATGGCTCCGTTTCACAGTGTCTGCGCTCAAGCGACAGATTACGCGACGGAATCAGCGACGCATATGTCGCGACCGTTTTTCGTGTTTTTGAAGAAGCGGGATTCGAGGTGATCAATAAGGCAAGCATACTGAGCGAGCGGAGCGAACAAGTGCGACGTGGGAATCCCTTTGGGCGAGAAGAACAGGCGCAGAATGGCGCGCTTCAGGCGAAGGAATCGCCCCAAACTATTCGCGACAAAACGGTTATCTTAGGCGTTCCGCGGTGATGAAATAGAAAGAAGGAGCGGCGCGGGCGCTCTGGGTTGGGTTAAGGGCGCAGGCAAACAGGCAGGAATACCCGTCGCGCGCGGCGGATAAGACGGTGTGAAAAACAACGTTCTCGCCCGCCCCGCCCCGCCTTCTGCGCGCCGAATGCGCGTTCTTGTCGCTGTCGCCGCCGCTGTGGTGACGCCGCTACTCGCTCCGGTTCCCGCCCGTGCGCAAACGCCCGCCGCTACGGACGTTAATGCCGCGCCGCCGGTGCGGCGGGAGTTTCGCGGGGTTTGGGTCGCCACCGTCGCCAACATTGACTGGCCGTCCAGGCCCGGTTTGGGAGCCGACGCGCAAAAGGCGGAACTCGTTCATTTGCTCGACGCCGCCCGGCGGCTCAACATGAACGCCATTGTGCTTCAGGTCCGGCCCGCCTGCGACGCGTTGTACCCATCCGCTATCGAACCCTGGTCCGCGTACCTTTCCGGGCGTCAGGGCAAGGCGCCGGAGCCGCTTTATGACCCGCTCGCGTTCGCCGTGGATGAGGCGCACAAGCGAGGGCTGGAATTGCACGCCTGGTTTAACCCGTATCGCGCGCGGCAGGGCGGGAACGGGGACGCGCTCGCGCCGAACCATATCAGCAAGACCCGGCCCGACCTGGTCCGCACGTACGGTAAATCGCTCTGGCTCGATCCGGGCGAGCCGGAGGTTCAGGATTACACCACGAGCGTTATAGTAGATGTGGTCAAGCGCTACGACATAGATGGCGTCCACATAGACGATTATTTTTACCCGTACAAGGAAAAAGGCGCGGACGGCAAGGACCTTCCATTCCCGGACACGGTCAGTTACAACAAATACAAAATGGGGGGCGGAACCCTTGCCCTGAACGACTGGCGCCGAAGCAATGTGGACACCCTTGTCAAACGGCTGAACGAGGAAATTCACCGCGCCAAGCCCTGGGTACGGTTCGGCATTTCCCCATTTGGTATCTGGCGGCCCGGCAACCCGGCCCAGATCAAGGGTTTCGATGCGTACGATGAGTTGTACGCCGATTCGGAGAAATGGCTGCGGGAAGGCTGGGGCGATTACTTCGCGCCGCAGTTGTACTGGAAAATCGAGCAAACCGCACAGAGTTATCCCGCGCTGTTGTCGTGGTGGGCGTCGCATAACCCCAAAGCGCGGCACTTATGGCCGGGCAACTACACATCCCGCGCGGTAACGGCGGGCGGCGGCGCGAACCCGTGGCCCGCCGAGGAGGTGGAGTACCAAATTCGCGCGACACGCGGGCAGGCGGGCGCGACCGGCAATATCCACTTCAGCGCGCAGGCTCTTCTTACCGACCCCGCCGCCCCGCTCCCGACCCGCCTTTCCGAAACCGTCTACGCCGAACCGGCCCTTGTTCCCGCGACGCCCTGGCTGACCGGACCGGACGGCGCAACCGCGCCGCCGCTTCCCGCCCCGTCAGGTCTATCGGCGCAGGAGATGACGCAACCGAACGTATCCGGGGGCGGTACGGCAAACACGCTCACCTGGCGGGCGGGCGACACGCGCGCAGTGTGGTTATGGGTAGCGCAGTTCAAGCCGACCGGGGCATCGTCCTGGACCACATTAGTCGTTCCCGGATCGGAAACGTCCGCCACGTTCCCGGCGCCGGTTCCAACTTCCGCCGCACGCTTACCAGGGCAGGCGCGCGTTTATGCCGTGGATCGTTTGGGCCGAGCGGGGGAGACGGCAACTTTTATTGCGTCGCCTGCCCCCCTGAAAAAACCGTAAATTCGCCATCTAAAGCCCCGCCGCGCGCCTGCGGATAATTGATCGGTAGGACGGGCGCGTCGCAGATAATTCTCGCGCGCCGCTTTCCCTATTTGATGAATCTGTAGACAAAGAGCCGGACGACGCCTACGTGTCGTTCGGCAGGGGCGCAAAAAGGGGCGCAAAAAATGAATTGGGAAGCCGGATTATGGCAGGCGGCGCTTTTGGCGGCGGCGGCGACGTTGTTTGTGATGCTCGCCGGGCGGATTGGACAGGGACGGGCGTACCTGTGGGCCATCTTCGCCCTTATCGCGGGCGCATTGCTCGCGGGCGGCGCGGCGCTGGACAATGCAGGCGTGATAACAGACGCGCGGACGCTTGCGATGGGAAGCTTTATCGCCGCAAGTCTCATGACGCTCGGCGCAAACGCGGCTATGGATCGTTTTCTTTTGCTCAGTGGCGCAGACCCGCGCAATGCCGAAGCGGGGCGGGATACGGCGCAAGCAAAAACGCGCGTCAAAGCGGCGTAATCGGTTTTACCCGCGATAAGGCGAAGGCCGCCTAACTCTTCCTCTACGGAGAGTTAGGCGGCCTTCGCCTTATCGCGGGTAAAACCGCAGGAGTTGACGGGTTTATCGTCGGCGGCGCACCGTCGCGGCGGCGATGCAGACAAACGTCGCGGCGAGCGCAACGGCGAAATCATAGTGGTCGGCCCGCAGGGGCGAATGGTCCGCGCCGGGCGTGGGCGATGCTATGGACAGGCGAAAGGTTTGGTTCGCGTACGGTTCCGGCGCGCAGGATCGCGACCCGTACACGCTCAGCGTTTCGGGCAGGGAGATAATAATGAGCGGAGCGGCGTTGTCGCCAAAGCTAAGGGGCGTCATAGAAAACGTTCTCCAAACCAAAAACGCGATAAGCAGGCTACAGAGAGTGACAACCGGCGACGACCAATAGAAAACGCGGCGTGTCCTGCGCAACGTGTCGTTACCGATGAGACGCGCGAGGCCGCCAAAAAGTTACGTGTTACCTACCACAAACGGGAACTTTTTTCAGTATACGGTTTTTTCGCCCTTTCTACCGGCGAAACCTCAAGTAGATTAGTAGCCCAAACGTTAAGGACGAGATGGTTATGAGCAAGCCCACATAATCCGGCTTTTTTGAAAACATAAACAAGACAGCAATTACGGCTACGGTGAGTTGACCGACGCACAGCAACTATATCAAGGCGGAGCGTTTTCTGTCGGTTAAGTTTCACAACATTTTTCCTGCGCTATTCTACCCGCGCGCATATCTTTTTTGCCTGATAGCCTCATACCACAAAGTAGTTGGAACGTATTGTTGACAAAGTTGGTAGGAGATATGATACACTTCGCGGTACTACCAAAGGAACTCCATAAATGCGTTTGCGCGCCCAACAAAAGATCAACACACAAAAGGGATTTACACTCATTGAACTGCTCGTCGTCATCGCCATTATTGCGATTTTGGCGGCGATTTTGTTCCCCGTTTTCGCGCAGGCGCGCGAAAAAGCGCGGCAGACCGCATGCCTGTCGAACGTGCGTCAACTGGGAACGGCGACCATGATGTACCTTCAGGACAGCGATGAGTTGTTTTTCCCGACCGTCACCGAGCGCACCGCTCCGGTTTCCGTCCCGGACACCGCCGACGCCCGGTTTATCTGGACCATCCGGGGTAAGCTGGACCCGTACACCAGGTCGCAGGCCATTTTCCGTTGCCCATCCAACCCCAACGATTGGCCCACCCC
Organism: uncultured Armatimonadaceae bacterium; assembly: GCA_964252165.1. Lineage (GTDB taxonomy): Bacteria > Armatimonadota > Armatimonadia > Armatimonadales > Armatimonadaceae > CAXUMS01. Next base: position 10,184 of record CAXUMS010000102.1, on the reverse strand, counting down.
CACGCCGACGAACTGGTGGTTTTCCGACTACGGCTTCAACCACAACGAAGCTTTGCTGACCGCTGCCAACGGCTACAATGCGAACCCGGCCTGGGCATCGTTTTACGGCGACAACGGCCCGACCGGCGGGCAGGATTTCGGCGTGTCGGATCAGTACGGTTTGGCGGATATTGACAGTCCGGCAAGTTTCCTGCTTCTTGCCGATTCCGAGCGCGCGAACGGCGGCGCGTCGCGGGGCGGCGTATACCCGCAGAAATACATCGGCGCGGTAAACTCCTCGGTCGCCCCGCCCGCCGATGTGAACGCGCAACAAGCGCGCCTTGCCGGTCGGCATGTTCGGAAGCAAAAAGAATACCCGGAGGGCGGCACGAACATCGCCTATGCGGACGGTCACGCCAAATTCGTCACGTCGGCGGATCGGACGTGGCGCTCGTACACCGACAACGATTGGCGACGACACCCGAAGCCGTAGGTGGGTGTTGGGTATTGGTCAAGTACATCGGTTTTGTAAGCCCGCTGTCCTTCATCCCCCTTCCTGTTTTGCGGCGCAGGCGGAAGGGACAAAAGTCTTTCTGTGGCCTACACTGCCTGTAAGACTTGTATCAAAACATTGCTTTGAGTGGCGACAAGCAAAGCGCGTGATAACACAAAGGTTTCTTCATCCAACAACTTTTAATGGGAGTTAGTTATGTCATACGAATCTGCTGACGCGCTTCAAAGAACTTTGACAAAAGACGTCTTTCATTATGCTAAAGACAGCAAAAAGGCGGCGGGCAGAGCATTAGGCACTCTGATTGAAGTTATTACCTTTCATCTCCTACGCTCTTGGGGATTCCGTGATGGACTGGCAATTGAGCGTCCCCTAAGCGAATTCGCTAATCCTGACATCACACATAATGTTGAGTACTCACTTCATCCTGTACTAAAAACCCGCGAACTGAATTTTACTGTTAAACGACTACCAATAACCGCCTCGAAACTTCGGGCGGAAGTTTGGCGTGGTCTTGACGTCGAAGAAGGTACTGATAAAGAACGTGTACTTTACACATCGGACCATGTTGTAAGAAATTGTTGCACGATTTGGGAAAATGAAATAGGTCCGTATGTTGCCCATCTTGAAAGCCGCGACGCCTTGAACTGTCAGGTTTTGGTCAACCATTTATATCGCCGACCCTATGCCATCTTCGAATGTAAGCGCGTTGGAATCGAAGAAGGTCAAAAAAAGGGGCCGCAGACGATAGAAAAGGCAAAACAAGGGGCGTATGTCGCGCGTACCGTTTCCGCTTTGCAAAAGATTCGTTATCAAGATGGGCGGTTAGGAGGGGTTGTGCAAAAGCGCGACGGTTCCTTCAACTATGGTTTGTATGAAGACCTACTGCGTGACACGGTTGCGTCTACGGACCCGGAGATCCTTCAAGGCTTTATTCTTACTGTCGGCGTAGTTAGCAATCATGGAAATTGGTTCACATCCGAAAACCAGAACAAGGAATTGCGTGTACTTGCACAGTCTTATGACTGGCTTTTATTCCTAACTGATGAAGGCTTGGGAAACTTTATCCGTGAACTTCTTCTCGACCCTAAACCTGAACTACAAGCGGCAAGAGAAGCGTTTCTTGTCAGTTACAAAGCGGAGAAGACCGGAAATCGTTTTACTAAAGTTACAATGGACGCAAGTGCCGACGCGGTTCTACAAGACTATTTTCGAGAAAACCGCGAGAAAGTTGCATCGTGGTTTAATGTCATTGCTCCAGCAGGCAGGTCACTCAATCTACTTCGGGATGAACTAAATATACTGAAAAACAAAGAATGGGTGAGTTTTTACAGCGTATGACCGCGGGAAGAACCGTCAATACATTAAGCTTGGAATGGGGTACGCCTAAGAAGTACGTGGACGCCGTAAAGTGCGTCTTCGGTGGCGCGATAGATCTTGATCCCTGTTCTAACGAATTTTCAATTGTCGGTGCGGCGGTCGAGTACCGTTTGCCAAAGCACGACGGTTTGAAAGAGTCTTGGGCTTTCCCACGCATTTATGTTAATCCACCCTACGGCTCAGACCGAGAGCGTGGAACTAAAATTAAGCATTGGCTGTTCCGATGCGCGGAGGCGTCAAGCAGATACAATTCCGAGGTCCTTGCCCTCATTCCAGTAGCGACAAATACCGGACACTGGAAAAACTATGTTTGGAGCAAGGCGGCTGGGGTTTGCTTCCTTTACGATACACGCCTGAAATTTAACGTGAATGGCAAAGACGATGGAAAAGGCGCTCCCATGTCATGTGCGATGGTTTACTGGGGAAAACATTACGATAACTTCTTCGATATTTTCCTTCGCTATGGTGCTGTAATTGATTTAAGACTATTGCAAGGACAACGCATCGGAACAACAGACCGTCTTATTCAGCCCTTGTTGCTGAATGTAGATGATTTTGATGATGACTTATAGAGGTCGACGCGTATTTATGCTTGTTCTTCAACTTCACATCTCGAAATGCAGTAACTGCATGCCTTTTGCTCGAATAAACAAGAACATACCCCGCCGCTTCCTTCAAGCGGCGGCGCTGGCGGCGTTTGCCGGGTTCGCGGGCCTTTCGCCGTCCGGGTGCGGCGACCGCAACAGCCAAACGGCGTCGGGAACCGGAACCGGGAGAGGCGGGGCCGCGCCAGTTGCGGTGCGACTTGCGTACTTTCCCAACGTCACGCATGCCCCCGCTCTTGTCGGGGTTGCGGACGGCGCGTTCGACCACGCCCTTGAAGGTGCGGGCAAAATCGAGCCGAAGGTGTTTCTGGACGGCCCAAGCGAGATGGAGGCTCTGCTCGCCGGTGAGGTGGACATAGCATATGTCGGCGTGTCGCCCGCGATCAATGCGTTTATTAAGTCGGACGGCGCGCTTCAGGTCGTTTCCGGGGCCGCCTCGGGCGGGGCCGTGCTGGTTGCGCGGTCGGATTCCGGCATCAATCAAATGACCGATCTGGTCGGCAAGCGTATCGGCACGCCCAAAAAAGGCGGCACGCAAGACATTGCGGTCCGCTACTACATCACTAAAACGCTGAACCAGAAACTGGCCGAGGACGGCGGCGCGACGCGGGTTATCCCAACGGAATCGCCGCAACTCGCCGCCCTGTTCGACCGGAAAGAGTTGGACGCCGCATGGATGCAGGAGCCGTGGGGCGCGCGTCTCATCGCGGAAAACAACGCGAAATTAATTTTGGATGAGCGCGATTTATGGCCGGGCAAGCGTTTCGCGACCACGGTGGTTGTCGCTCGCACCGCGTTTCTAAAAGAACATCCCGATTTAGTGGAGAAGGTCGTGCGCGCCCATGTCGCCGTGTCCGAGCGGATCGAAAAGGATAAAGCCAAAGCGGGTGGTGTGGTCGGGGCGGAGATCAAGCGCATCACACGGCGCGCCCTTGCGCCCGCCATCATCACGGATTCGCTGGCGCGCATCGAGTTCACCGCCGACCCGCTGACATCGACGATGCAAACGCAGGCCGATCACGCGTTCGCGCTTGGCTTTTTAGGACGCGCCAAGCCTGACCTATCCGGTTTCGTAGACGATGCGCTTATCTCGCGCATCACCCCGGCTGGCGGCGCGAACGCTGAAGCGGAACCTGCCGTGTCCGCAAGCGGGAAGGGAGGCGACGGCGCGTGAGTTCGGCGTCCCCTATAGCGTCCCCCGCCACGAACAGTGGGGGAGCCGCAGATAAAGAAAGCGCGCTGACATCGGCAGGCGTTTTGGCCCCACTTCCCGCAGGGGCGTCTAAGACTACGGTCCGTCAGCGTGTCGCCGAAACCTTGCCGCGCGCGGTCTTTTACGTTTCGATTCTCGCCGCTTGGTGGATTGTCGCCGCGCGGCATATCTACCCGACGTACCTGTTGCCGTCGCCCGCAGGCGTCGCCACTTTTCTCTACGACGCCCTCCGTGACGGAACTCTCCTCCCGGCGATAGCGACCTCCGCCCTTCGCGTCGCGAGCGGGTACGCAATCGCGCTCGGTGTCGGGACGCTACTTGGCCTCGGCCTCGCCCGTATCCGTCTTTTGGATCAAACGCTCGGCGGGGCCGTCACCGGCCTGCAGTCGCTACCGTCTATCTGCTGGTTCCCGCTTGCGCTTTTGTGGTTCGGGTTGAACGAAAAAGCCGTCTTGTTCGTAGTCGTGATGGGCGCGGTTTTCGCGGTCACGCTCGCGGTTCGGGCGGGCGTTCGCTCGCTTCCGCCGCTCACGATTCGCGCGGCCCGAATGCTGGGCGCGTCCGGCGTGCGCCTTTGGTGGCATGTTCTTCTGCCCGCCGCCCTGCCCGCCTTCCTGTCCGGCATGCGGCAAGGCTGGGCGTTCGCGTGGCGTTCGCTGATGGCCGCCGAACTGCTATCCCAATCGCTCCGTACTGGGGTGGGGCATCTGCTTTCGACCGGGCGCGATTTCAACGATATGGCGATGGTTTTAGGTATGATCGCCGTGATCCTCGCGCTCGGCCTTTTGGTAGACCGCGTTTTGTTTTTCCCTTTGGAGCGTCTGGTAATCCGACGCTGGGGCGTGGAAGGCGCGTAACGGAACCCATCATGCAAACCGCGGAAACAGAACCGACAAACGCCCGCGCGCAAACGCATGAGGCGTCCGTGCGGGTCGAGCATATCCGCAAAACCTATAATGGCGGAACTGTCGCCATCGGCGATGTTTCGCTCGCCGTGTTCCAGGGCGAGTTCGTATCGCTTGTCGGACCGTCCGGGTGCGGCAAATCCACGCTTCTCGCGATTATCGCGGGCCTGGATGCGCCTACGGCGGGAACCGTTTCGGTCGCGGGCCGGATTGGTATGGTGTTTCAAGAGGCCGCGCTGTTTCCGTGGCGGACCGTGCGCGATAATGTCGCATTCGGCTTGCAGATGCGCGGAATGGGGAAAGGGGAGCGGCGAGAGCGCGCGGACGACGCCCTGCGGCTCGTGCATCTGGGGCGATTTGCGGGCGCGTACCCCCACGAACTATCGGGCGGAATGCGCCAGCGCGCCGCTATCGCCCGCGCCCTGGTGACGGACCCCGACGTTCTTTTGATGGATGAGCCGTTCGGCGCGCTCGACGCCCAAACGCGCGCCCTGCTCCAATCCGAACTTTTGAGCGTATGGGAGCGCACCCGCAAGACCGTGATCTTCGTCACGCACGGCTTAGACGAAGCCCTGACGCTTTCCGACCGCGTCGTTCTCATGTCCGCGCGCCCCGGTCGCATTGTCGCCGACATCGCCATTGACGCCCCGCGCCCCCGCGACCCGCAGGCCGACCCCGCGCTCGCCGCCGTGCGCCTGCGCCTCCTCACCCTTCTGTCGCACGAGGTCGAGTCCGTCGCCCGGGCCGAGCGCGACGAGGACGCCGCGCCCGCGTCGCTCTTGGGCGGCAAGGTACGCCCCGTCGCGCCCCCGTCCGAGAATATCGGCGCGGAGATTTAGCCGGAGACGGGCGGCGCAAAAGATACTCCAGAAATCTCAAACCTCGCAACCGTTGCAAACGCGCAACAAAAGTGAGAGACCACGGGGTAGACTTTTGCCATCGCCCTTCTTAGCCGCCCCTCTCGAAAAGGAGTTGTTTTGCAAAATACCATCGTTCTGTTCACCTTGTCTTTCGGGGCGACAGTCGTCGCTGTGTTTGCGCTTCTTACCCGTCCGGTCGCACTTGGCCCCGTCATTGTCCGCTCCTCACCGCCTATGACCGGGATCGCGGACACACCCAAAACCGTCAAATCCGGCGATTTTCTTGCCTATGTGATTAAGCAAACCGATAAAGATACATATAACCAGCGCGCGTTCGCGCCGCAGGTCGGGTTGCTGGAAGACATTGATCCTGAATGCAACATGGAGCCAATCGCGATCCGAAGCCTGAAACCTTTCGGAATCGGTCGTCGCGGCTCCGATCTGACCGCGACTTGGACCTATGATGTCGTCGGAGGCGTTGCGCCGGTCCAAGCGCCAACGGTAAAAATAGATGAGTGAAGTGTGGTAAACACCCATCCCGACGGGGATATTGCCCAAGATAAGCCGGTTTCGGTTTACCAAACCATTATTGTTAAGCCGCTTGCCTCCGCAGAGCGCATTCCGCTCCCCATGAACGTGGGAATCTCGCCTTCCCTTCCCAACGCGCGACAAAATAAGCCGTTGTCGCGTACACCGCGTGAAAACGCCTCCATCGCGCTACGCGCCGATTTGCTTAAAGCGTGTGCGCCGGAACAAAGGGCGTCGGTAGCGGAAGATAAAAATGAAACGCCCATATTGATTAAAAGTTTGCCCGCCGCCATACAAAAACGTGTGCTGGTTTATGTGCAAAATCAAGCGATGGCTATAGGATGGGGTGGGAGAGCGCAAAACGCGTCGGATCAGCAGTGGAAGGATTTCTCCATTGTGTTCCTTCCGTCGAAGAACGCACCACGGGGAGCATTAGGCATTAATGGCTTCGGCGCGAACGGAGCGCAGGTTGATTTTTAGCGGACTGAAGGGTTTCCTCTTCCTTCTCCGCCCTTTGCAAAAAAACGCCGCAACTATACGGCGCACCGCTTTGCTTGCTTAACCGCGCGCTATGGCGTCGGCGACGCGAACGACGCGGGCCATGAAAGCGGCGTCATGAACGCGCACAATGTCAGCCCCGTAAACGGGCGCAAGGGCGACGGTCGCCGATGTCGCCGCGACACGACCCGGGTCGGCGCGGTCCATCGGGTCGCCGATCACGCGCGCGAGCGTTGACTTGCGCGAGGTTCCGAGGAGAAGGGGCGGGTCGCCGCCTAGCGCGGCTTTGATCTCGGGCAGGCGGCGAATGATTTCCAGGTTCTGGGCCACGGTCTTTCCAAACCCAAAGCCGGGATCAATCACAATGTTTGCGCGCGGAACGCCCGCCGCGACCGCGCGCGCCACTTGCTCCCCTAAAAACGCAACGATGTGCGCGACCACATCCGCGTTTTCATCGAGCGTTCCGCCCGCCCGCGACCAACCCATCGCGGACGGCGCAAGCGGCAGATGCATCAGGCAGACGGGCGCGCCCGTTTCGGCGATGGTTCTAAGCATCGCGGGATCGTGGGTTCCGCCAGATACATCGTTGACCAGGTTCGCGCCCGCATCGAGGGCGGCCCGCACGACGCTCGCCTTCATCGTGTCAATCGAGATAACGGAGTGGGAAAAAGCGCGACGCACGCCCGCAATCACCGGCAGAACGCGCCGCATCTCCTCGGCCTCGTCTACGGGCGACGCGCCGGGTCGTGTGGACTCGCCGCCCACATCCACGATGTCCGCGCCGTTTTCGAGCATTTCGCGCGCATGCGCGAGGGCCGCGCCGACCGTGTCGAAGCGCCCGCCGTCCGAGAACGAATCCGGCGTCGCGTTCAAAATCCCCATAATCAGCGTCCGCCGCCCCAAATCGGGGAGCAGTTCGCGCAACGTTTTCATAAACCGCGATGTACCACGGGCCGTAGTTGATCCGCCACAAAAACAAAACGGCGCGAGCTTTCGCTCGCGCCGTTTTTGTTCCTCCAGATCACTTTTTGCGCGTTAGTTGATGGACGACACCAACTTGAACATTGGGGCCATAACCGAGATGGCGATAAAGCCGACCACGACGCCCATGAACACAATCAGCATCGGCTCGATCATGCTGGTCAAACCTTTCACCGTTGCGTCCACTTCCTGATCGTAGAAGTCGGCGACCTTGACCAGCATTTCGGACAACCGGCCCGTTTCCTCGCCGATATCGATCATGTGCGTGACCATTGAGGGGAACAGGTTCGAGGCGGCGAGCGGGGTCGAGATCCGCTGACCGTCCCGGATGGCGTTGCGCGCGTCCAAAATCGCTTTTGTGATAACCGCGTTGCCCGCGGTTTCGCCGATAATGTCCATCGCGCGCATCATCGGGACGCCCGCGGCGATCAGCGTGCCGAATGTCCGCGAAAAGCGCGACACGGCCATTTTCAGCACCATGTCGCCGACAATCGGAACCTTGAGTTTAAGTTGGTCCAGGTGCATGCGCCCGTTGGTGGTCGCGCCGTACCGCTTCACGCCGAAAAAGCCGCCGACGCCCAGGATCGGGATCACGTACCAGTAGTTGACCATCGCATCCGACATCGTGAACAGCGCGAGTGTCATCGGAGGCATTTCAACGCCCATGGACGCAAAAATCTCCTTGAAGCGCGGTAGCACGAAGAAGAACAAGGCGAAGATCATACCGACCGAGAACGACAAGACGATGATGGGGTACATCATGGCGGACTTGATTTTCTGCTTGATTTCCATTTCTTTTTCGAGAAATCCCGCCAAGCGGTCCAAAATCGTGTCCAAAATACCGCCGAGTTCGGCGGCCTTGATCATGTTGACGTAGAGTTTGGAAAAGCAGTTCGGGTGCTTGACCATCGCATCGCCGAGCGACAAGCCGCCCTTGACGTCCTTTTTGACCATCGCGAGCGCGCCCCGGAGCGGCGGGTCTTTGGTTTGCGCTTCCAGAATGTCGAGGCACTTCAAGATAGAAACGCCCGCATCCACCATTGTCGCGAACTGGCGCGAAAACACGACCAGCGACGTGAGTTTGGGTGCGCCGCCGCCTTTGTTGCCGAACGCAAGCGCGGCGCGTTGTTGCGATACGGATAAAACGTGAAAATTTTGGTCGTGGAGTTTGGATAAAACCAACCCCTCGGACTCGGCTTCAATACGGCCCTTGACGGACCGCCCCACCGGATCAATGGCGTCATAAACAAAAGTTGCCATAAGAGCGTTTCCGAAGAAGGTGTTGGGTGTTAGGTGTTGGGTGTTAGGTGTTAGGTGTTGAGTGCGCCGAAAGACTTTGCCTTGCGACCGCTCGACCACGCTTTGCGTGATAAACACCTAACACCCAACACCCAACACCCAACACCTTTCCCCCTCTTAGTTTCCTTTCAAAAGTCGCATGAAGTTTTCGCGGTCGAGGGCGCGCATGATGGCCTCCTCGTAGGAGATCATGCCGCCCTTGTGCATATCGGCTAAGACCTTGTCCATCGGTTGCATGCCGTACTGGGTGCCGGTTTCGATGGACGAGTTGATCTGGTAGGTTTTGCCTTCGCGGATCAGGTTGCGGATAGCGGATGTCGCCACCATCACCTCGATGGCGGCGCACCTGCCGCCGCCGAGCATCGGGAGCAGTTGCTGGGCGACAACCGCTTGAATCGAGTTCGACAACTGCACCTTGATCTGGTCCTGTTGGTCGGGCGGGAAAACATCCACGACGCGGTCCACAGTCTGCGCGGCGCTTCTTGTATGCAGGGTGCCGAACACAAGGTGACCGGTTTCCGCGAGCGTCAATGCGGCGGCGATCGTTTCCTTGTCACGCATCTCACCGACGAGGATCACGTCCGGGTCCTCGCGCAGAACCGCACGGATAGCGTTGGCGAAACTGTCCGTGTCCTGCCCGATTTCTCGCTGGTTCACCATCGCGGTTTTGTGGTTGTGAAGGTACTCGATTGGGTCCTCCATCGTCATGATATGCACCTCGCGCTCGACATTGATAACATCAATCATCGAGGCGATAGTGGTGGACTTGCCCGATCCGGTCGGGCCGGTGACCAGAATCAGGCCGGAGTGCTTGCGGGTCAGATCGCGCAGGATAGGGGGCAGGCGCAGTTGGTCCAGCGACGGGATATTTGCGGGAATAGCGCGCATCGAAACGCCGATAGAGCCGCGTTGCCGGTACACATTGAAGCGGAACCGCCCGATATTGGCGACGCCGTACGAGAAGTCCAATTCTTTGCTGCGCTCGAACTTTTCGATCTGATCGCCCATCAACACATCGTAGATCATGCGTTGCACCTCGCGCGGCGTACAGGCTTCCCACTTGGACGGAACCAGTTTGCCATCAATGCGGAACATGGGCGGCAGGTCCACGGTCAGGTGAATATCGGACGCTTTGAGCTGTTGCGATGTGCGAAGCACATCGTCTAAGTGCGTATCAGCGAGCGGAATGGACTGCGTAGCGTCTTGCTCGCTTTCCTCGAAACCCATCTTGAAGCCGTTGCCGCCGCTACCGCCGCCGCTTTTGCCGTTATCCTTGCCGCTTGGCGACGTGAGCGGGCCGTCTTCGAGCAAGCCGCGCAATAGCTGGGCATCGTCGTTGTTGACGGACGCGGTGGCGGTCCCGCCGGTGCGGGGCGCGTTGGAGCCAAGTAAAAGATCGTCATCGGGCAGGAGCGGACCCATGTT
>CAXUMS010000101.1:16241-18498 GCA_964252165.1 uncultured Armatimonadaceae bacterium | reverse complement strand
GGTTCGCGATTCGCGAGGGCGGACACACCGTCGGAGCGGGCGTCGTCGCGGAAATACTGGCGTAGTTTAGAACGACGTACTAACGATTGTCACCCCAATACGGGATGCGGGCGTTATGGGAAAGAAGCGCGAGGCCTGGGTTTCGCGCTTCTTCCGTACAATTGACGCGATGGATGCCATCGGTTTCGCCGCTTTCTGTACGCGTAGCGGAACTTTTCGCATGGGCAACGCGCCCGCTTTTGAGGGACGCGAGGCTATCGAGACGTTTGTGACTGGGTTCTTCGGCGCGATTGCAGGTATCGGTCACGATATTACGGGTTTGTGCGAGACGGAAACCACGCTAATTTCTGAGGGCGTTGCGACCTACCAAACGCATGACGGACAGACCATCCAAATCGGTTATCTGGGTATTTTAGAATTTGACGGCGAACCGATACGTGATTACCGCGTTTATCAGGATGCCGCGTCGCTGATGGCGGCGTTGTCGGGAACCGCTAACGAAGGGAAGTAATGAGCAATGGCTAAGAACGAAAACCGAATCGTCATTACGCTTGCCTGCACCGAGTGCAAAGAGCATAATTACGTGACCAAAAAGAACAAGCGCAACGATCCGAACCGGATCGAACTAAGCAAGTATTGCCCGCGTTGCCGTTTGCACAAAGCGCACCGCGAGCAGAAGTAATTCCGCCAAATCTCTGCGGTTAGCCCTTTAGCAAACCCGCCGAGTTGTGGTATATAGAAAGGGACAGATGAAAGGCGCAACGCCCCGATTTGTCCCCGATCTGGGAGTTTAGCTCAGTTGGTAGAGCATTCGCCTCCAAAGCGAAGGGCCGTGGGTTCAAGTCCTGCAACTCCCGTAACGTTTTTTATTAAGATTTTCGCCGTGAAACAGTCCTTTTGGGGGCTTTTTCGCGGCGTTTTTCGTTTTTATAGCCCTAACCCGCCTATTTCCCTGGCGCGGAGCGGGGTGATCCACCACGTTTCGAGCGTGGCAAACGGGTAGAGCAAAGCATAAATCGCTGTCTGGTTGGCTTAAAAACTACTCTGGTTATTTGGAGAAAAATAACCACAGGAGCGATTATGAAGATACGCGACGCGGCGAATGATTATGTGGGATATATCACCCACGAACGGGGCGTAACAAAAGCCACCCTGCACGGATACAGGTCTAATTTAACCCGAGTCTTGAGTTGTTTTTATGCGGTCACCAAACCTGCTTTGCAGAGGTTGAAGTGTAGCTGTCAAGGGCGGTCTAAAGTTGGTTCATTCGCGCTTTTGGTGAAGCCTGCTCGCTTGGTTCTATGAACCGCGTTTTGTCCACTTTCAGGCAGTGATAACGTTCACGTTCGGCACGACACGCGCTCTCAGTAACTCAAAACCTGCCCTGCCATACATCGAACGCTTGATAAACTTCAGGCGGTTCACCTGACCCTCCACTTGTCCGTTACTCCAAGAAAGAGACAATGCGGCTTTGACAGCGCTTCCATCTGACCGCAGCCCCGTCGCAAATGTCCGGAGTTCAGCGATACCACTCTGCTGTGCAGACTCCAACCAAACCGGTAACGCTTCGACCTTACGCTCCCGAACAATGGTACAGAACTCGGTTCCCAAGGCCGCTGCCGAGGCGATTTCAGGACAGACCGAAGCAAGATAATCGATGCTCAAACGGTCGCTTCCCGAAACTTTGGCCGAATGTAGATTGGTCAACATCCACGACAGGCGGCGGGGCGAAAACAATGCCCGCCGCTTTTTCGTTTCCTGGTTCTCCGCAGCAGAGGTGGACATCGGCCCCGGTGTTCGCAAGCCCGCCACGAACGCTTTGACTGCCGTCAAAACGCCGCCGGACATAATTAACAAACGACGCGAGCTTACCATCACGCGTAGGACGAGCGCGACGTTCGGGAAAGCCATCGCTTGTCAGATAAGTGCGGATAGTTTGTCGGCGCAAGCCGGTTTTCCGCGAAATGCCACTAACATTCATGCCGCTTTGGTACAAAGCAATAACCTGCTCATAGCGAGTCAAACGTCCTTCCCGCCGCGCTCGACAGTGGTCGCGTCCTGCAATCGTCTCCGCAGAGGACGAAGGAGCGGATAGAAGAACAGACGACGCTACAGACAGTTCTGCGGTTATTGACGCCAAGGTTACGTTGATAATCTTGTGTCTCCGCGCCAAGAACTTTTCCAGTGCGTCGCCCAAATTCTTCAGCAGATGCCAGCGGTCGGCGATTTGGATAGCGGTCGGTGCGCCCTTGGTTGC
>CAXUMS010000101.1:0-16141 GCA_964252165.1 uncultured Armatimonadaceae bacterium | reverse complement strand
GCCTTCGGTTGCGCCTTCGGTTGCGCCTTCGGTTGCGCCTTCGGTTGCGCCTTCGGTTGCGCCTTCGATGTAATGCTTCCCGCGATCTCGACTGATGATTTCGACGCCGGGGTGGGCTTTGAGCCAGGCTTCGACGGTGCTGACTTCCCGATCTGGCAACAAATCAACGGGGCAATGTTTTTCAAGGTCAACCGAAATGGTTCCATACCTGCGGCCCTTCTTAAAGGCAAAGTCGTCTATTCCCAGAGCGCGCGGCGTCTGGACGGGAGAAGACACGGCCTTTTTAAGTGCGGCAAGGAGAGCATCGGGGCTCAGCACCAAGCCGAACGTCTTGGCAATACGGGCAGCGGCTTCTCCGCCAACGAAGTAAGTCAACTCGAGTAACGCGTCGGCTAACCGGCAGGTCTTACGGGCATAGCGACGGGCGACGGCGGGAAGCCGTTCGGTAAAGATGCGGCGAGAACAGGCGCGGTTATCGCAAAAGAACTTTCGGGCTGTTATTTGGATATAAACGGCGTTTCCCTGCCACGGCAGATCCATTAGTTTCCGGCGATAGCGACTATGGATGCGCTCGGTGGCGTGCTGACATAGCGGGCAAAGCACGGTGAGCCGAGTTGTCCGAACAGCGATGACGATTCCGCCGCCGCGGACATGGAGGCAATCAAGCGTCAGACAATCAGGGTTGGGAAGCAGAGATTGGACAGACATGCGATAGTTCTACCCGCTGGTAAATTATCACGTAGCGAGCAGACTTCACCAAAAGCGCGAATGAACCATCATACAACCGCCGATGACAGCCGTGCCGGTGCGCGTGGGAAAGCGCGAGAAGGTAGCGGTCAACGGCTTGTAACTTGCCGCGCTTATGAATTTCGGCGGAAAATTACGCGAACAAGATCAACGCCCCAATACCGGCAATGGCGGCGAGCGATACGCGCTTGGCGACAAAGGCGAAGAGCGTACTGAGGTCAGCCTCGACAACCGCGACCTCACCGCTTTTCGGTTGAGGGCTGGATACTGTTTTTTGCCTTTCACTGTCGCGGCGCCGGGTTCCGACGGCGAGGACGCTTCAACAAGGCGAACGTCGCGGGTTCTTTTGCGCCGAACCGTTGAACCCTTTTTCTACCCGGCCCGCCGCTCCGCGGAAACGTATCCGGAGCGCCCGATATAATGCATGGTATGAAGCGCGTTTTGTTTTCGTTTGGCTTGGCCCTTACGGCTTTGTTGTCGCCCCCGTGCGCGGGACAGCGCGATGTCGCGGGCGCGGCGGCGGACGAGGCCCTTGCGCCGGTCATAGCAGGGCGAACCACGGTTGCGTGGACGCCCGCGAACGGGTTTTCGCTCGCGGTGGACGATGTTCCCGTGGTTCGCACATCCACGCTGTTTCTTGTGAAGGCGGGATGGAGCGGGGTTTTGTTCGACCAAACAAAGGTGAAGCCGGTTATCACCGGTTGGGCCGCGGGCGCGAACGGCGCGCGAACCGCGCAGGCCGTGCTGGAAAACGAGAACGCGCGTTGCGCCTATGTTTTCACGGTTGCGCCGGACGGTTCCAAAGTTACCGTAGATTTGGGCTACCGGCTGAAGGCGAACACGCCCGCCGCCATCGAGTACGGCGCGGGCTACCTGTCCGGCGCGGTGTTGCAGGGCGCGGCGCGGTCCGGCACAGCCGCAAGCGGCGGGGCGACAAAAACCGGAACGGTGCGGGTTGCGCCGCCCCCTGCGGGAACCGAACAAGAGGCGGCGCGCCTTTTACCGGACCCGTTTCAAACGCTCGACTTCGACACGCGCCTGGGAAAGATCAGTATCGCCTACAGCGGCGACGCCCCGCCGCCCGTGATCTTCGATGCGCGGGCCGAAACGCAAGCCTGGGCGACCGAGTTTCCGACGTTCTGGATGGGGATCGGCTCGCCTGAACAACCAGTTTCGGTTGCGGACGGCGAACGCCACGCGGTTTGGACCTATACGATAGGAACCGCCCCGCCCCGCGCCGCCTTGCCCGCAGACGGTCCGGTCGCGGACGCCGTATCGCCAGTCCCAAACGCCTACGCGCCGTACCTACCGCCGAACGGCCCGCTCGTTCTGCCGCGCCCGAAAAGCCTTGTTCGCGGCGCCGGGAAGCCGTTTCGGCTGGGAGCGCGAACGCTAATCGTGGTCGGTGAAAAGGCGAACGAGGCGGAAATGCGGCCCGCGCGCTTGCTCGCTACCGAGATACGAGCGCGCTTCGGCAAAACAGTTCCCATTGCGCGGGCAGGCGATGCGAAGGCGCAAGCGACGCTGAAACCGGGGGGCGGTCCGCTTACGCTCCTCGTTATTGGCGAACCGGCCCGCAACTTTTACCTTGAGATGATGCTACCCCTTTCAGGTGGGGTTGCGCCGCCCGCGCACCCGGAAGGCTACGGCGTTTCGGTTACGCCTAACGCAGTTTTGATCGCGGGGACCGACCGGTCTGGAACGATATGGGGCGCGCAAACCGTGATCCAACTTTTGGAGGCGGACACAACCGGGCCGCTGATCCGCCCGGTTCGCATCTACGACTGGCCCACATTGTCCCTGCGCGCGGCTCACCTGTTCCACGGCAAGAACGCCCTGCCGTTCCATGAGAAACTGATAAACCGCGTTTTGTCCCGGTTTAAGATGAACGCCGTTTTTATTCAGGCCGAACAACTCCGGTGGGACGCGGACCCCGAGGTCGCGCCGTCGTGGGCGGGAACCAAAGCCGACATCAAAACGGAAGTCGCCTACGCGCGCGAGCGCGGCATCACGCTCTACCCGCTCGTGCAAAGCTACGGGCATATGGAATGGCTGTTCAGCCGCGAGCGCAACCGCGCGTTCGCCGAAGACCCCGAAACGCCGTACGCCCTGAACATCACGAACCCGGATGCGGTGGCGTATCTCCAAAAGTTCAACCGCGAGGCCGACGACCTCTTCGGCGCGCCGGGCTTCCACGCGGGCCTGGACGAGGTGACCATGCGCGGGCGGTTCCCGTTCCGGTCCAAAGGGCGCACGTTCTCTGATCTGTATGTCGCGAACGCCACTTACTGCCATGACTTCTTCACCCAGCGCGACAAAACCCTGTGGATGTGGGCGGACATGGCCCTGCATCCGTCCGAGGTCGCGCCGTGCTTCGGAACCGCGCCATCGCCCGCCGACGCGGCGAAGGTGCGCGCTGGGCTACCCAAAGATGTGGTGATGTGCGACTGGCAGTACGGAACGCAAACCCGGTTCCCATCGCTCGATCTTTTGAAGAAGGCCGGATTTACCAAGCGGGTCGCGGCGACGTGGTTCAACCCGGCCAACATTCAAAACTTCTCGCGCGCCGCCGCCCGGAACGGCGCTATGGGCGCGATGCAAACCACATGGGCGGGCTATGAATCGAGCGAGGCGGTTTTAGAAACCGACCAGCGCAAACAGTTCACGGCGATGGTGTTGGCCGCCGATTACTTCTGGAACGGAGGCGCGGGTCCCGCCCCGGACAAACTCCCCTACGACGCCGGGGCGGTTTTCGCCAAACAGTGGGCCGCAGTAAACCCAAGCGACGCGCACGTCCGGGAGGGCGCGCTTGTCAACCTATCGCCGGTCGCAAACGCCGCGCTTCCCGACTGGCTCGGCTACGGCTCGGTGAACGGCCCTGCCCTTTTCCCGACCGGCGATACGCGCCTGCCCGACGGCGTTTTGTACCGCTTCGGCAAACCCGGCAGGGCGGTTTTGCTCGCGGGCAAACTAAACCCGCCCGCCGCCGCGCCTCTGCGGGCAATCACATTCAACCCGCCCGCGCCGCCTGCGAGCGGTGGCGACGGCGCGCGAACGTTGCGCCTTGCGCTTGCCGCATCGCACCGCGCGCCTATGGGAACCATAATCGGCGAGGCGCGCCTCCTCCGTATCGGCGACGGCTCCGTAATTCAAAGCGTTCCGCTCGTGTACGGCAAAAACATCGCCTCCTGGGACGATCCCAATGCGCTCCCCCCTGCGCCTACGCTCTGGCGCGGCGTCACCGGCGCGAAGCAAGGCTTTGTTCTGCGCGGCCTCGCAATTCCGGTCGGCGACGCTCAAAGCGGAACGCGCGTCGAGATTACGTCCGCAAACGGCGCGAGCGCGCCTGTCGTTTTCGCCGCAACCTGGGAAGAGGACGCGAACTAAGCTCCAAATACGCGGCGCTCCCCATTCGGTTTTGAAACGTTCTTGTTACGGCGCGGCTTTTGGCGCGTCCAAACGCGTGACGCCTTCCAGCGCGGATAAGGCCAGCACGCGTGGCTTGACGATAGCCTTCCACACCTTGTAGCCATCGGCGTTGAAATGCAACCCGTCTTCCCGCAGTAAACGGGGTTGCGGCTGACCGTCGGCGGTGAGGATTTGCGCGTGCGAATTGATAAAGTTCAGCTTGTTCGTTTTAGAATTGTTTTCAAAGATGAACTTTTCGATCCGATGATTGGTTTCCAGCGTTTCGGATTCTTGCTTCCAGCGGGCAACGGTGGGATTGATGGAAATGTAGACGATGCGCGTGTCCGGCAGGACGGAGCGGATTTTAGCCACAAAATCGATAAATTCCTGAAGAACCTGTTGGGGCGTTTTATTGCCGTAAGCAAGATCGTTGGTACCCGCGCAAAGAACGATGATTTTCGGCTTATACGGAAAAACAATGCGGTCGGCGTAGAGCGTGCTGTCTTGAATAAGCGAGCCGCCAAATCCACGGTTGATCACCGGAATCTCAGGAAAGTCCTGCGCCAACGTATCCCACAGCCGAATACTGGAACTTCCGATGAAAAGGACTGCGCCCGCAGGCGGCATGCGCTTTTTGTCGGCTTCCTGAAACGCGTTGATTTCCTTGGCGTAAGGGGTGTCGCCGGGAACCGGCTCCCGAACGCTTAAAGCGGATTGCGCCCTGGTGGGCGGGCTGAGAGCAGGGCTAAACGACAATGCCGCGAGTATCAGGACGTACGGAGCGAGGGTACGAACGAACTGTTGATACGGCTGGGCGTTGACGAATCTCATAATTTTTAGCGCGACTATCGCCTTGACGATTTACGAGATGGGAAAGTTTATACCAGGGCGTAGTTAGTAATACCGCACCATTCGCAAGCGGAACGAAACATTGAAGCCAGGTTAGAACTTGACGCCTAAGCGGGCTTCGGCTTTGTAGTCTTTGGGGGTTTCGATCTGGCGCGGATCCTCGACCATCGAGCCGCCCACGGTGAAGTTGAGCAGACCGCCGAACTCGTGGGTCAAGCCCAAACTGTACGATTTCAAACCGCGCGACAGGTTGGACGTGTCATCGTCGCGCCCGTAGAACAGCGAACTCTTATACGCCCCGGCAAGACGCGTCCACGGATTAAAGCGCAGTCCGAGAGTGACCGACACCTCGCCGGATTTCTCCGCCCCGGCCTGCGTGATCGCCGCGTCGTCTTTAAGCGTGGTCAGCGCGTAGCCGCCGCCGAGTTCGAGCGCGCCGACTTTGGCCTTCATGCCCAATTCTTCGCGCTTGGCGTCGAGGATGGAACCGTTGTCCTGCTGGGGATTGATGATCACACCGCCGCTCAGGGTCAGTCCGGTCATGGGACGCAGGGAAAGGCTGAGGCGGTTGGTGTTCAAATCCGCCGCGCCGCCCGCATCGGTTGAGCGATTGACCATGCCGCCCGCGATGTCCACGGCTTTGCCCGCCCCAATTTGCGCGCCAATGTCGGTGACCGACGTTGACGCGTCGCCGACCGTGTTGGTTTGGATAACCGTGGTCAATTTCGCGCCCGGAATCGGCGTGAGTTCCGCCTTTGCACCCTGCGTCTTGGTTTCGGTCGGCTCGCCCAGCGTTGGGGCCGCGCCGTCTTTGCCGGGCGTTAGGGGCGTGATGGTTTGCGTTTGTTGCTGGGCCGAAATCGTGAGCGACGGCGACGCCTGCACACGTACCTCGACATTCTTTTTGTCGTCGGTTCCGGTTGCGGATTCTTTGGTCACGCCACTGACCGCAACCGACGTTTGCGACGACGCGGTTTTGTTCGACGTCGAGACCGCAAGCGACGCTTCCACAACCTTGACATCGGACTTATCGTTCGATGCGTCTACATCGGTTTGCTTCGCATTGGCCGCGATACTCGCGCTTCCCACCTTCGCCGCCGCCGTTAGCGCATCGGTGGTTGTGGTCACGCCCGCGCCGTTGGTTGCGGCGGTTAGCGTGTCCTCGGTACGCGACACGTTTAGCGTCGGCGCGGAGCCGACACCGCCCAGACGAAGCGCCATCACTTCCTGCCCGGTCGCGCCTTTGCCGGTTAGATCGCGCGCTTCCGTGCTGGAATACGACAACCCCATCCATTGAAGCGGCGCGAGTCGCGCGCCGTAAACGAGTTTTTGAAGCGACGCGTCGCCCATGCCCATCGCTTTACCGGCCACGCCCGCAAAATCCTGACCGGCGCGCGTGAACTGCGCGGAGACGCCGTTGCGGTCGTTGCCGAGTTTGTAGCCAAGCGCCATGCCCGCGCGGTCCATTACGCCGTTGTCCTCGTCGCGGCCCGGCAACTTCGGCGACATATACAACTGCGAGGTCATTCCGCCGCCGAGGAAGGAGGTTTTGCCGCCCATCCCCAGCACCCATATCCGCTCGGACGCGCTTGCGCTGTTTTGCCCCGCCGCGCCGGGAAGCGTGGTGATTTGCAGGTTGGTCGCGCCGATCTTTAAAAGCGGAACCGTGAGCGGGGTGGCGGACGGGTCGGCGTTGCGAACCGCGACACCGGGATCGTAGCCGTACTCGATGCGCGCCATCGAGGTTTTCTTGAGCGGTTCGCTGAAGGTAAGCGTCCCCGCCGCAAGATCAAGCGTGTACTGCCCCGCCGCAACCACCTTATCGTCAATGGCGACCACGACCGGAACCGCCTGCGCGTCGCCGCCGGTGGGAAGGTTTTTCCACGACAGCGTGTACGGGCCGGGTTTATCCTGCCCGACAAAAATATCGAAGGTTTTCACGGCGCGCGGCAAATTGATCGGAGCGGCGGCATCCTGCGCGCGCGCCGTATTTGCCCCCAAAAACGTTGGGACAAGCGCAAACGACAAGGCGAATAAAGCCGTGCGCGACGCTCGGTTTAAGCGTGCGCCGCCGGGAATGATCAACGACGCCTGCGCCGCCTCCTGTTGTGTCCGCTCTCGTTTGGTCATAGCGAATTCTTCCACGTTTCGTGGCGTCTTCCACGCTTCAGACGTAATTGTACCCGGCGAAGTTTCAAAAACCGGTGACTATTTTTGCAATGCTACCGCGGAATCAACGTGAGAGCGCGGGTTGTAACCCGCGTTCTTACAACCCGCGTTCTTACAACCCGCGCTTTCAAACTGTCTCTCATGTCTTGTTCGTTTTACCAGTGTGTTTTAAAGGTTGTTTCCCTTTGGCCTGATTATCGGTCGTCGGCCCGCGAAACGCACTTTTTACAACAACTTCCAAACCGTTCATGAGATTTCCGCGCAGGTTTCCCGCTTCAACGAGTAGTCTCAGTTCCTCACGCTTGATTCTCTTAAACAGCCTTTTCGGCAGAAATGGTAGCGGTTCGCTGGGTAAAACAGTTCCGGTTTGTATGGGAGGCGCGGTTGTCGGTTTGCGCTCTTTTGCTGTCATTTTTCTTCGTCCCTCTCGCAAACAACTCTTGTGGGGCTTCTTGACGCCTACGCTCTCTTTTGCGCGCGTTCCTTCCCATCGGTTCACTCACTATTTCACTATTAGTCCCAAGACATATAGAATTCGTTAAACAGTACAAAGATCAATTTGCTTCGATTGCAACTTTGGCGCTGGGCGCGCCGCTACCGTCCGGGACCTTCATCGAAAGGCCGCGCGAGATGCCCGGCTCCTGCATCGTGATGCCGAACCAGAGCGGCGCGGCCTCCATCGTGGTCGCGTTGTGCGTGATGACGATAAACTGCGACGCGGTCCCGAAATCGCGAAGCAGGTCGGCGAACTTTTCCACATTGGCGCCGTCGAGCGGCGCGTCCACCTCGTCCAGAACGCAGAACGGGGCCGGGCGCACTTCGAGAAACGCGAACAGCAAGGCGGCGGCGGTAAGCGCCCGTTCGCCCCCGCTCAGGAGCGACAGGTTTTGCCGTTTCTTGCCGGGCGGCTGCGCCCAAATATCCACCCCGGTTTCCAAAATATCGTCCGGGTTCGTGAGAACAAGTTCGGTTGTGCCGCCGCCGAAAAGCCGCGTGAACAAGCGACTAAACGCCTTGCTTACGGCCTCGTATGTTTCCTGAAACACGCCGCGCGTAGAGTCGTCAATCTCGTTGATGGCGGAAACCAGGCGGCTTTGCGCGTCCTCGAGATCGGTTTTCTGCTCGGACAGGAAGCGGAACCGCTCGCTTTGCCGCTCGTATTCTTCCATCGCGCCGGTATTGACCGGCCCGAGCGCCTTGATATCGCGGCGCAAACGGGCGATTTCCTTTTCCGTGTCGCGGTCCACCGGCGCGCCGCCGGTCAGCGCAACGGCGGAATCGGGATGGAGGTCGTATTCGGTTTGGAGGCGCAGACCAACCGCCTCGCTTTGCGCTTCCAAACGCGCCGCGCGCAGACGGGATGCTTGCGCGTTTTCGGTCGCCTCGGCAATCCGGCGCGCGTTGGTTTTGATCCGCTCGTTGACCGCGAGGTTTTCCGCCAACAAACTTTGCCGAATAGCGCGGGCGTCCTCTAATTGTTTCGCGGCGATAACCTGCGCCGCGCGGGCCACGTCGCGCTCTTCGACGCGAACCGTTTCCTGCGCGGTCTCGGTTTCGATAATAGCGCGGGCTTCGTCGGCGCGGGCCTGACGCTCGCGCGCGGTCATCACGGCCCGAAGCGCGCCCTCGCTCGCCCGGTCCGCGTCGCGCGCAAGCGTTCGCGCCTGCTCGCGGAGCGCGGCGAGTTCCAAGCCGATGGCGCGCGCTTCGGTCCGGGCCGCCTCGCGGCGGGCGGCTAGGGCGGCTTGTTCGCGCTCCAGATCGCCGCGCGCCCTTTGCGCGTTTTCATCGAGCGTCCCGCTTCCCGCGACCTCGCTCGCAAGCGCGGCCTCACGGGCGGCGTCGGCGATTCCGCTTTCCCGAAGCGCGCGGACGCGCTCACGCAAACCGTCGGCCTCGCGGGCCAAACGCTGCGCGTCGGCGGCTTTCACCTGCGCCCGGCGCTCGGTATCGCTTGATGCATCGCGCGCGGCTTGAACAGCGGCTTCGGCCTCGCGCACGGCCTGACGCCGTCGCTCCGCTTCCGCTTTCGCCTCGGATTCCCGCGTTGTGAATGTATCCGCGTCGCCCCGCGCGCGGGCCACGGCCTCGGTGAGTTCCCCGATCTCGCGCTTGCGCCCCAGCAAATTCGGACCGGGACGCCCCTGCGCGCCGCCGGTAATCGCGCCGGTCGGGGCGACCACCTCGCCGGACAGCGTAACGATTTTCGCGTAATCGCGGCCTAACTGCCGGGCCACGCGCGTTGCGGTTTCCAGATCGTCCACGAACAAAATACGCGCGAGCAAAACGTGAACGGCGGGCGCGATGTCGGCGTCGAACCGCACCAGATCCGCGCCCGACCCCAAAACGCCGCTAAACTGCCGCGCGGCCCGGCGCAGACTATCCGGCACGTCTTGAGAACGAAGGGCGTCGAGCGGCAAAAAGGTCGCCCGCCCGCCGCGCGTTTCGTTCAAATACCGAACGGCGGTTTTGGCCTCGGTCTCGGTGTTCGTAATGATGTCCTGAAGCGAGCCGCCCAGCGCAATTTCAATCGCGGTATCAAGTTCGGCGGGGACGCGCAAGGCGTCGGCGACCAGTTGGTAGCGTCCGGTCAAGCGGCGCGACTCCACGGCCCGCATGACCGAGCGAACGCCGACATAATAGCCTTCCTGCGCGGCCTCGGTTTCCTCCAGCGCGCGCAGGCGCGCGGCCTGCCCCGCCGTTTGTCGTTCCCGGTTGACCCGTTCCGTAGCAAGAGCCGTAACCGCCTCCTGCGCGGCCCGATACGCCGGTTCCCACTCATCCGCAAGAACTCGGCGGGCGTTGGCAAGATCCGCCTGACGGGCGGCGGTTTCCCCGGCGAGCGTTTCCGCCTCGCTTCGCGCCTGTTCCGCTTCCGCCTCGCGCCGACGGACCCGCGCGTCGGCGTCCGCGATATCCGCCTCGCGCTGACGAATCCGGGCTTGGACCGCGCCAAGTTCCGCCGTTTGCGTTGCGGTTCGCCGCGCGAGTTCCAAGTACTCTTTTTGCTGTCCGGCGACCGTTCGCGTCAGGTCGGCGAGCGCGCGTTCCGCCTCCTGCGCGCCCCGCTCGGCAAGCGCGACGGATTGGGCGAGGGCGGTGACCTTCGCGTCCGCCTCGCGCGCGGCTTGCGCGAGCGCGAACGATTCCGCTTCGAGGCGTTTTTTCTCGTCCGCGAGGGTGGCGACATCCGCATCCACGGTTTGCGCGGCGCGCAGGGCCGACGCCTTGCGCTCCTGCCCGACTGCGATCTGACCCTCGGCCCGCTCGCCACGCGCGATAGCGGTTTGTTGTTCCAAACGGGCGCGGTCCATTTCCACCTCGGCGTCCGCGATACGCTGTCCCAAACCGCTTGCGCTCGCCTCCAAACCTGTGGTTTCGTCGCGGAGCCGCTGCGCTTCAGTAAGCGCGGCGTCCACGGAGCCAGCAAGGGAGGCGAGTTCGTCCCCGAAGCGTTTGTACTCGGCGGCAAGCAAACCCACCTCGATCTCGCGGAGCCGGGCGGATAATTCGTCGAACCGGCGCGCGATCTCGGCTTGCTTTTGAAGTGGCGCAAGCGATTTGGAAAGTTCGGCGATAATATCGCGGACGCGGACCAAGTTGGTTTCGGTATGCTCTAACTTGCGCTGGGCTTCGCGCTTTTTGACGCGGTACTTTTTAACGCCCGCCGCTTCCTCGAACAACTCGCGCCGGTCTTCGGGCCGGGCGGACAGGATAGAATCAATCTCGCTCTGGTTGACAATCGCGTACGCGCCCCTGCCCACGCCGGTATCCAGAAACAGATCCGTGATGTCTTTGAGACGGCACGGCGTTTTATTAAGTAAATACTCGCCCTCGCCGGACCGGTAGATGCGCCGCGTGACCGTGACCTCGGCGAAATCGAGCGGCAGGAAGCGGTCCTCGTTGTCCACGGTGAGCGACACTTCCGCCATACCCAGCGGTTTGCGGCGCGACGACCCGGCGAAGATCACATCCTGCGCGCGGGTCGCCCGCAGATTCGACGCCTTCTGCTCGCCCAAACACCATGTCAGGGCGTCCAGAAGGTTGGACTTGCCCGACCCGTTCGGCCCGACAATCGCGGTCACGCCGGGCGCGAACTCAATCACGGTTTTGTCGGCGAACGTTTTGAAACCGTGGAGGGTGAGGCGTTTGAGGCGCATAGGAGAAGGGGCGGCAGGGGCGCAAAGCCGCGTTTGCCGCGCCTTGATTGTACGCCGCGCGGCGAAACGTTGTCAAACGGCCCGCGATGCGCAAAAACTACATATGTAGTATCATGCAGGTATGAGGCAGTCCCGCTTGTTCGTTAAGATTGGTTACGCCGCTTCGATTATCGTAACCGTTGTCGGCGTGACGCTCGACATTATGAATGCGCGGCGTGAATCGCCGCAGCGCCCCCGTGCCGCCAATTTGGCCCCGCACTTTGTTATTGCGTCAAAGTTTCCCAGTAGCGCAACCATCCCCCCGCCGCGCTTCGCTGTCAGCGCCCTGCACGACGGCTGGGACGATCAGACTCGACTAAACAAGCGCGGCGCGATGCTTGGAACCCGGCTTTATGGGCCTGGTCTGGAGGGGAACGCGGGGTACAGGCCCGCCACAAGCGAGGCGCGCCAGCCGCTCCGCGAGCGTTTACTTGCCACGCTCGACAAAAGGGCCGTCGCCTTTGGCAACGGTATCAACAACAAGGGCGACGTGGTAGGGTCGCTTGCAAATTATGGTTTGCCGTGGGACCGCTCTACTCACCCGGCGTTGTGGCGAAACCGCCTCCGCCCGGTTTATCTGCCGTCGCCCCCCGACCTACAGTATGCGCAGTATCGCTCCGCCGATGTTGTCAACGACCAGGGCGATGCGGTCGGCGCGTACCGAACGACAACGATGCCTGATGATGGAGGGGATGGTTTGCTTTGGTGGACTGGCTACGGCAAAACCGTGGTCGCGCTCGATGGCGAGAAGGTAGGCGGCATAAACCGATACGGTGTTTTTGTTGGCGCACGAAACGGCAAAATCACGATTTGGACAAACGGCGTCGGGCGCGAACTGGCGGAGGGCGAAGGGACCGACATCAACGACCAAAGCCAGATTGTCGGCGCCCTTACCCGAACCGACCGCACCTATAAGCAAACCAATCACGCGTTTTTTGGCACGTCCGTTCCGCTTTATGATCTGGGCGTGTTGCCGGGGACAATGCACAGTTACGCCAATGCTGTGAATGAACACGGCGCGGTTGTCGGATATTGTAGCGACTTCAAAGACGTTGGGAGCAAAAACGAATGCGCCTTCTTCTGGCGCGACGGCGAAATGTACGATCTGAACCGCCTTATTCCCGCCCGTTCCGAGTGGAAACTATTCAATGCCACCGACATCAACGATCGGGGACAAATCGTCGGGTACGGCGTTTACAAGGGCAAGCGGCGCGGTTTCCTACTCACACCACTGTAAAGATGCAAAAAATCAACCGCCTTGCGAAATTGGGGAGCGTCGCTTTTGCTGTGGCGGCGTTGGCAGGTTTAACCTCCGCCATCGCAGAAGCGCAACAGAAAACGCCTCGTTATCGCGTTACCGCCTTACCTGCGAACTTCAATGACGGACTTTACAACCTGTACCTGAACAACCGAGGGGAAGTTGCAGGAACCGTGGCAAACAGTCGCGTCGAACAAAACAACCAATCACGTGCGGCGCGCTGGTCCCCGCAAAAGCCGAACGCGCTTGTTTTGCTTCCGACAATCGGGAAAAATCGCCCGCTTGTATTCGTGTCGGGTCTCAACAACCGGGGCGATGTGGTAGGAAGCGCAGGTGTTAACTACTCCGAACCTATGATAGCGTCTTACTTCGATGTTTTTATCTGGCAACGTAGATCAACGACACCGCGCGATGGAGGCCACCTGCCAAACCGGTCCAGCGCGATCGCAAAAGGCGTCAACAACAACGGCTGGCTTGTTGGGGCATCCGGGATTGGGCCATCTTCGGAGTTCTCAGGGGTGGGAGACGATTACGATAGCGACCACGCTTTTGTTTGGCGCGGCGACAAAGCGCTCCTTGATTTAGGCATAGGATCGGCGAACGCCATAAATGACAGGGGGCAAGTCGCAGGCGAGCGGAAGGGAAGAATCGTTATATGGGAAACCGCGCACCTTCCGATCAAGGCCCCGCGCGTTTTGAGCGATGGCATGGCGACCGATATAAACGAGCGCGGTCAAATCGTCGGTTCGTCCGCGTTCGGGCGCTTCCGCATTCTTAAAATTCCTGATTCGTTCGAGAAGGACAAGTTTCACGAGTTTCGAGAGCCGATTCAGCACGCTTGCTTATGGGACGGCAAGCGACTGCGCGATCTGGGCATCCTACCCGGAATGAGAATAAGTTCCGCCGCCGCCATAAACAACAGCGGACACATCGTTGGAACCAGTGAAATCGAAGAAGGCAACGAATTTAACGAGAATGCCCGCCCATTCTTGTGGCGGAACGGTAAAATGCACGACTTGAACCGGCTCATTCCCGTCCGCTCCGACTGGGTGTTGCGCCGCGCCTACGACATCAACGATCGGGGCCAGATTGTCGGGTATGGCCTTTACAAAGGCAAGGACCGTGCGTTTCTTCTTTCCCCGCGTTAGTCGGCGACGAAGGCGTTCAGGACGGCTAACACCGCGCGGCGTTTGCGTCCTCGCGGTTCGCCTGATTTTAATCGGCGACGAAACTCGATGTGGCGAGGCTAAACCCGGTTTGCAGGCGGATATCGCGCGACGAGCCGCCAACGGCGATGGTGAACGCGCCCGCTTCGGCGACCCAGCCTTTGCGGGCCGGATCATAAAACGAGAACGCGTCCCGGCCCAGCGGGATAGCCACGGTTTGCTTCTCGCCCGTTTTAAGCGCGATTTTACGAAAGCCTTTCAGTTCCTGCAAGGGGCGCGGCAGGCTGGATTTGGCGTCGCGGACATACAGTTGCGCCACTTCCGCCCCATCGCGCGCCCCGGTATTGGCGGTATCGAACTGGGCGGTGACAACAAAGCCCGATGGCGTTTTTGTTTCCGTCAGTTTCAAGTTCGAGTAGGCGAAGGTCGTGTACGAAAGGCCGTGACCGAACGGGAAGAGCGGCTCGATCCGTTTGGTGTCGAACCAGCGGTACCCGACCAGAACGCCCTCGTTGTACTGGACCACGCCGTTTTCGCCGGGATATTGTTTCGAGTCGCCTTTGGCGTGCGCGGGCGAGTCGGACAACTGCTTGGGGAACGTGCAGGGGAGTTTGCCGGACGGGTTGACATCGCCGAACAAAACGCCCGCGATGGCGTTTCCGCCCTCCATGCCCCCATACCACGATTCCAGCACGGCGGGCGTTTGCGCAAGCCACGGTCCGAGTTCGACCGGCTCGCCGGAGATCAAAACCACAATCGTGCGCGGGTTCACGGCGACCACGCGGCGGATCAGCTCGTCCTGGTTATACGGCAACTTCATGTCGCGGCGGTCGGAGCCTTCCGTGTCCATATTGCGGTTGTGGTTCAAGCCCGCAAAAACAACACCGTGTGACGTTGTTCTCGCGCGCGGCCTCGTCTATCACGCGGCACTCCGCGATGGTTCGCCCGAGCGGCTTTTGACATAAGATACGCTTGCCCGCCTGCGCCGCCGCGACCGCGATTTCGGTGTGCAGATGATGCGGGGTGCAAATCTCGACCGCATCCACATCGGGATCGGCGATTACCTCTTGCCACGATGTAACGACCCGCGCCGATCCGCCCGCAACCGATGCGGCGCGCTCGGTCGCTTTCGCCCTATCCGTATCGCAACAAACCGTAATTTGGGCGCGGTGAATTTGGGGCGCGTACGCCCGGATATGGTTTTCGCTGATGATGCCGCACCCGATAAGACCTACTCGGAACGCCATTACGTCCCCTCCCCCGCCGCCGCAAGCAACGCCCCCGCGCCGCGCGCGATCAGGTCGTGGTACGCGCCATCGGCGATACCCGCGATATTGGATAGTTGAGAGCCAGAGCGCGTTCGGATAATTTCGCTCCCGTCCGGCTTCGCGACCAGAGCGAACAGGTACAGGTTGCGGTCGCTGCTGATGGCGTGCGCGGCGACCGGCGCCTGACAGCCGCCGCCCAGAAGCGACAGAAAACGCCGCTCGCAACCGACCTCGCGGCGTGTGGGGAAGTGATCGCACGCTTCCGCGACCAGGGCGACGATGTCGGCGTCCTCGCCCCGGCACTGCACCGCGACGCACGCTTGCCCGACCTGCGGCAAACACGTTTCCGGCGGCAGGGTTTCCGTGATAACATCCGCCCGCCCCAACCGCGACAACCCGGCGACCGCTAAAACAAGCGCGTCGGCGTCGCCTCTCGCAAGTTTGGCGAGGCGTGTGTCCACATTCCCGCGAATATCCGTAAACTGCAAATCAGGCCGAACATGACGCAACTGCGCGACCCGGCGCGGCGCGCCGGTCGCGACCCGCGCGCCGTGGGGCAACTGCTCCAGCGTTCCGTGCGGCGAAATGAGCGCGTCGCGCGGGTCCGCGCGCTCGCAAAACGCGGCGATCACCAGGCCGGGCGGGTCGCTCGATTGCAGATCTTTCGCGGAGTGAACGGCGACATCTATCTCGCCGCGCAACAACGCGGCCTCGATCTCAACAACAAACACGCCATTGCCCGCCACCGCCGACAATGGCACGTCCTGCCGCACATCCCCCGCCGTCTTGATAACCACGGTCTCCAATTCCATCTCCGGAAACCGCGTCCGCAACTGCTCACTGACCCAGTTCGCCTGCCATAACGCCAGCGCAGACCCGCGCGTCCCAATTCTCAGCCTCATAACCTCTATCGTACCTTACGGTTTCTCGTTAGGTGAGTGCGGTACGTTTTGCAAGCGCTCCTGCCGCGCGGCACCCTCTTCCAGGGGGGACCAGCCACACGCTGGACCGGGCATTCAGATAAACGCAAAGTGTCTCGGTTAAACCGCCTGAGCGGTTTAACCGAGACACTTTGCG
>CAXUMS010000100.1:0-18500 GCA_964252165.1 uncultured Armatimonadaceae bacterium | reverse complement strand
CTCCATCTGGGGGGCTTGCCCCTTTTTATCCTTTATCCCTTAGCCTTTATCCTTTCCCTAACAGCGGCTCACGGTCGCCAGTCTACGCCGTTCACGATGACCAAGCCGGAAACGAGCGGTTTTCGTTTGTCCGGCGTATCGGTTTTTCCGATTAAAAGGGGACGCACCCAGACACTGAGGACGCGCCCGTTCTTTTTGCCGTAGTCGGCGAGGTCGCGGCCCAGAATGGTGCAAAAGCGCTTCCGGTCCGGGGAATACCGAAGGTCGCCGGTTTCGGCCCAGTACGTCATGCGCCCGGTCGCAAGGTCCACACGGTATCTATACAGCCACTTCCCGCTCGTGCTGTCGCCCGCGATAGCACTGTACAAAACCGCATCGGGCGCGCCCGGAAGCGGCGCGAGACTGAAAAAGTACGTTAGCTCGACGCTGTCGCTTTCAAAGCGTTTCCGCGTTTCAGGCGTGGGAGTGACCGTGACGCGGCTTGATAGGGCGCCGGTTTCAGGATTGATAACCAGCAACTCGCCGCCCGCCCCGTCGCCATCGGGTTTGGCGATAATGCGGTTCGGCCCGGCCCAACACGCGGCATCGCTCAGTTTGTCCGCAATCGGCGTTTCCGCCCCGGTCGCAACATTGAAAACGCCGGACGGCTTGGAATCGCCTTCCCCACGGTTGAGCAAAAGGCGTTTGCCGTCCGGCGACCATTCCAGGCGGGACGAGCCGGGGATGCTTTTAACGATGCGCCCGGTTTGGGTGTTTATCAAGCGCACCACGCCCTGCCCTCCGTCCGGGACGCCTTCGGCGTTCCAAAGCGATAGAGCGAGCAGGGCCGGGGCCGTGGGCGAATAGGCGAGCGTGGGCGTGCCGTCCTTCATGGCGGCGAGCGTGATTGCCTTGCCGCCCCGCGCGCCCACCAGGCAAACCGTGATAAGTAGGGTTTCCTTACCGGCGACGGTTTTCTCCTGATCGCGCAGAAACACGATTTGCTTGCCGTCGCCGGACCAAAGCGGTCGGTAATCATCGAACGCCCCGCTTGTCAGTTGCAGGCGCCCGGTCCCGTCCGGATTGATGCGGTACAGGTGCGAATAACTGCGCGCTTTCGAGGGAGGCGGGTTGTAGTATTTCGCGGCGTACGCGATAGGCCGGTCGCTATCGCTTGCGGCGTGACCGGACGCGGCGAAAAACAGCGCGGCGAAAACTAAAAGAGCAAAAGCGAACGGCGCATTCTTCATACCGATTGGTTCGCCAAGCCCGCTCGGTTCGCCTGCCTGCATCGCAGAGACATCGCAGAAGACATCGCAGAAGACATCGCAGAAGACATTGAGTGGTAAGCAGTGACAAAGCGCGGCGCCAATCATGCTACACTAACCGAAAGCGACGCCCCCTCGCGCGGCGGCGTTTTCTCTTCCCCGCCCCCCGCGCGGAAGAAATGAAAGAACCCATGCCCACGTCAACTTCCTTTTCCCCTTCTCGTTCGTCGTCTGCGCCGGTTACGCGGATTGCGGCGCTCGCTTCTTTGCTTTGCCTGTGCGCGCTCGCGGCCCACGCGCAGGCGCCGCGCTTCCTGGTGGTTCCGGGCAAAAGCGTTGGAACGGTAAAACTCGGCGCGACACGCGCCCAGCTTCGCCAACTTTTGGGTAAGCCATCGGAAACCGCCGCGCGCCAGTATCCCAGGGACACCTGGCTTGGCGCGAAACTCCCGGAGCGACTGCGTAGCATGAGCGCCCGCGAGCGGGCGTTCCTGACCGTGGTTTATCAGAACGGCAGAGCCGCGC
Source organism: uncultured Armatimonadaceae bacterium (assembly GCA_964252165.1). GTDB lineage: Bacteria > Armatimonadota > Armatimonadia > Armatimonadales > Armatimonadaceae > CAXUMS01. The sequence goes on along the minus strand of CAXUMS010000100.1, from coordinate 16,728 downwards.
AAATCGAGTTCAACGACCCGCGTTACCAAACCCGAGATGGCTTGAGCATCAGCAGCAAAATAGGCGATTTCCGAAAAAAGCGCGCCCCGCTCAAGAAAACGGTTCTCGCGTACACGGAAGGCGGCGGCGGGTTCGTGGACTATTATCTGGACAGCGTCCGATCCGGTATCGCGTTCGAGGCCGGGACGCAGGACACGTACACCGAAACGTACACGCCTAACTCAATTCGCATCCACTTCCCCGGTCGCCCCGTGATTGTGGATCCGGGCGGAACGCCCACGACGGAGTAAGAAAAAAGAGGCCCTCTAACCCCCAATAATGGGGGGACAAGATAAAGATTGCGGCGACGCTTTTACCCTGCGGATCCAAACTTCGACCTTTGGCGACAGGTTCTTGTCCCCCCATTATTGGGGGTTAGGGGGCCTCTCCTTCTTCCAGCTCAGGTCTCAGAACTCTAATCTCAGGTCTTTCGCTCCCCCTACAACTTGATCCCCTTGCGCCCGGCCTGCTTCTTGATCGCGGCGGCGACTGCGGTATCGAAGGACCCGGCGGGGTTCTTGCCGCCGTTTTTCGCCGCTTGCTTTTTGCGCGCGGCGACAACAAACGCGTCGCGCTTTTTGCTGACGGCGAGGATTTGGGCGCGAATTTGTTTGCGCTCATTCACACGACGGGTGATCTCGGCTTTTCGCGCTTGCGGCGAAAGTTTTTGCAGGTCGTCGGGCAGTTCGGCGACCTTGACCTTGTCAAGCGACACGGTTCCGTTTTCCACGCCCTGCACCAGATCGTCTTTGGCGAAGCCCGCCGAAACGTTGATCGCCTTGTTCGCCGCCCGGTCGGCCTGCGCGATGGCGGGCGCGGCGGCGGACACGCGAGATTCAAACGCCATCTGCCCGCTCACTTTGGCGCGGCGAGCCGCGCCGGAGCCGCCGTAGGCGTAGTAGGTGCCGCCGATCTTGCCGCCGAGTTGGGAGAGTTTTTCGTCGTACGGGGTGGCGATGGTCTGAACGCCGCCGGTTTGCGGGATGGCGAAGAACGTTCCGCCGCCCGCGCGGGCGACCGCTTGCCACGTTTCGCGGGTCGGAACGGAATCGCCGCACAAGATCGTGTTGATCGTCAAACCCCGGCGCAGGGCCGACCCGGTCGTGGTTAAAAGGTCCGGCTCGTCCTGGTAGTCATTGTGCGGCGGGGCGTCGCCGACCAGAAACAGAATCTGCGCGAGGTTTTGCCCTTTTGGCGACCAGCCCGCCCGCGCGACGCCATCGGCGAGCGCCTTGCGAACGTCCTCCGGCTCGTCGCCGCCGCCGTTTGCCTGGTAGTCCATCAGAGTCGAATAAACCTTGTCCAGATCGGCGGTCAGCGGCGACACCTGCGTCACATACTGGTCGCCGTGGTCCCGGTACGCGACCAAACCGATCTTGACGCGGGGCCGGGAGGGCGTCGCCATAACCTCGTTGACAATGCCCCAGATGCGCGCTTTCGCGCCGTCGAGGAGGCCGCCCATCGAGCCGGTGGTATCGAGAACAAACACCATCTCGAGCGTGGGACGCGTCGCGCCCGGTCGCGGCGGGGCGGTTTGCGCCACAAGGCGCGGCTTTGCGCCGGTTTGCGCGTGCGCCGCGCCGCTGGCAAGCGTTAAGAGCGGAACCGCGCCCAGCGCGGTTGCGATAATAGAGAAACGGCGACGGGTCGGGTTAACGGGGTTCATGGAAATCGCGCCTCCTTGCGGGCGAACCTCAACCAAAGCGTAGAGCGGCGTTCGTGTTTTGCGAACGCTCGCTTGTTTGGACAAGGCGCGGCGCGATTTCCTTCAATTTGCAGTTGTTGCGCGTTTGACGTTTCACGCTTTCATGACTCAACCCGAACGCATCGTTTTTCTTTCAACGTGATGTTATCGAATGACTACTTGGCGAAATAGTCCGCGTTCAGTTGGATGAAGTTTTTCCACTGCGCGGGAATTTCGTCGTCCAAGAATATAGCGTCCACGGGACACTCCGGCTCGCATAAACCACAGTCAATGCAATCGGATGGATCAATATACAACTGCGTGTCGTCGTCCCCGCCATGAATACAATCGCAGGGACAAACGGCGACGCAAGACTTATCCTTGACCCCAACACACGGCTCGGCTATCACATACGCCATAAGTTTCAATTTCCAGTCACAGAAGTCGCCCCAATCAAAACAAAACGCACCAGAGAAAACGGCTTTTATGTTCCGATGATAACGGTTGCTCGTCTTCAACACAATATGGCGACAACAGGCGACACGTGAACCGGAACGCGAGTCATAAGTCGGCGTTTTGGAGCAGGAGGCGGTCACGGGTCCCATCGGGGCGGGCGGAGCGCACGGTTCCGAAGCGGCTGTACTCGATGGTTATTCCGTTAGGGGAAAAGCGCGGGGCGTACACATCACCCGAAAGCGTTTGGGCTACAGAATCACGTATCGGGATAGGCGCATCGCGCACCGCGACGCCGTTTCGGACGGTGAGCAAGCGCGCTTGGGCGAGGCCGGAGCCGTCCAAACGCTGAAGACCGTACAGTAGTTGGTTGTCGCTTCCGGGCTTCCACGACAGCGTGGTGACGCCCCGGTTCGCGCGGCTCCCCCGGTAGTTGGGCGCGTCGTAGACGGCGACCGCGGCGAGTCGGCGCGTGTCCCATTCCCAGCGAACCGGAACAAACGGTTTGTTGTTCTCATCCCGCTTGCGGTCGCCGCGAACGGAAATCCAAACATCGCCATTCACCACGAACGCCAGATACTTGCCGGACGGCGACCATGCGGGGCAGGCGTATTCGGAAAACATAAAACCGGCCATTCCACCCGTTCCTATATCGCGAAGAAGCGTAATCGGCGCGGGCGTCGGCGCGGTTTTGGCGGGCGCCCGAACAAGCGGCGGAACCGCTACCTGGTACAACGCCGATGTTGTCGCGCGAAAATGCCGCGTTGTAACTTCCCCGCCGTTTTCAAAACGAAGCGGCGGGTCGGTATCCGCGCTTTCGATTTGGTAATGGGCTTCGCGCGCGAACGTCAGCGCGTTGTCCCGCCCCGACCACGAGATGCCGGTTATGGCGCGCTTGCCGTCGTCCTCGTCGTCGCGCGTGTTCGCGAGCGACGCGGGCCAAAACGTCGCCTGCCGGATGTTTTTCCCGCGCGCATCGGACACGTACACGTTGCCGTCGCGCGCCCACGCGATCCGCGTCCCGTCCGGCGACCACGACGGCGCGGCGGCGTTCGGGGCAAGAAGCCGCGCGTTTTTGCCGTTCACATCCGCGACCCAAACCCCGCCGCCGCGCATAAACGCTACTGGGCGTGCGGTTGTTGGCGCCGCCGCTTTGGTTTGCGCTTGTGCGAAGCCGCCCCCGGTTGTGGCGAGAAAGAGCGTGGTGCAGGAAGCGGCGGTGCGGAAGGAGCGGTCGGAGCGGCGGCTTTGTTTCATTGTGTTCGTTTTTGCCCTCAGCCCCTGCCCCTCTCCCCTTTATCCGCCTTCGGCGGGGGTAGAGGGGAGCCTGTCACGGCTTGCTCAAACTCTTCTGGATGGTCGGGGTAACAAACATCTTGTCGCATCAGGCTCCCCTCTCCCGTCCACGAAGGGGACACTAAAGGGAGAAGGGCGGAGGGACGAGGGCAAAAGCCTCTACGACGCCGTTTTCGCGGCAAGCCGCGCGGGCAGGCGGTCCTGCTTGATCACGTCGTCGTGGGTTTCGCGCTCATACACTATATCGGCCTCGCCGTTCTGGACAAACACCACGGCGGGGCGGCGGAAACGATTGTAGTTGCTCGCCATCGCATGGTTGTACGCGCCCGTAGTTTGCACGGCTAAAATATCGCCAATATCGGTGTCGCCGAGGTTAATATCGTGGATGAGCAGATCGGTTTCGCAGTGCTTGCCCGCGACTGTCACCACGCGGTCACGCGGTTGTCCGGCCCGGTTCGCGACGAGGGCGGAATACACGGAATCATACAATTGAGGACGCGGGTTGTCGCTCATGCCGCCGTCTACGGACACGTAGTAGCGAACGCCCGGCGCGGCGGGCAGGGCGACCTGCTTGATCGGGCCAAGCGTGTACAGCGTGGTTCCCGCTTCGGCGACAAGGGAGCGGCCCGGCTCCTGCAAAAGGCGCGGCGGGGCTAAATCGTGGCGGGCCAACTCGCGCTCCAGAACCGAGCAAACCGTTTGGGCAAACTCCTCGTACGTCGGCGGCGTTTGGTCTTCCAGATACCGAACGCCCAGGCCGCCGCCGATATTGAGTTCCTCCATCGCCTGCCCGGTTTCGTTGCGGATGGTTGCGAGGAACATAGCCATCACCTCAATCGCTTCCTCGTGGGATTTGCTATCAAGGAGTTGCGAGCCGATATGGCAATGGATGCCAAGCACTTTAATATTAGGGAGCGACATGGCCTCGCGCACGGCTTCGAGGGCCGCCCCACCCGCGATATTGACGCCGAATTTGGTATCTTCCTGCCCGGTGCGGATACGCCGGTGCGTGTGCGGATCAATACCCGGCGTGACCCGAAGCAATACGGGCTGAACGCGGCCCAGGGCGCGCGCGGCGGCATCCAAGCGGCGCAACTCGAAGAAGTTATCCACCACCCAGCGGCCCACGCCCGCCTTCAAACCCATTTGGATCTCGTCGTCGGATTTGTAGTTGCCGTGGAACAGCAAACGCTCGCCCGGAAATCCCGCCGACAGCGCGGTATACATTTCGCCCCCGGACGCGACATCGAGGAGCAACCCTTCCTCCTCGATCAGCCGCGCCATCGCCTGCACCAGAAACGCCTTACCCGCGTACGTCACCACCGACTCACCGGGGTAACGATCCGCGAACGCGCGTACGTAGCGGCGGCAGTTGTCGCGGATACACATCTCATCCACCACATAAAGCGGCGTGCCGAACGTTTGCGCGAGTTCGACCGTGTCGCACCCGCCGATCTCCAAATGGCTACGGTCATTGATGCGCTGGGTTCCAAGCAACATAGGGGAACAATCCTTTCAAGCGAGCGTAACGGGACGGCAATGTATTGCTATGCCTGCCGGTTAAAAAAAGCCGCGCGCGAAAGCGCGGCGGCGAAAAAGCGAACGAAAATTTACGGGTTTAGGGGCGGGAAACCCTTGCGGAAGACGCCAAAAAAACCCGCGTCTATGGCGAATGTATCACAAATGCGCCTCGTGTGTCAATCGGCGGAGACCCGAGCGGTTCCCTTCTTCGCGCCGCAAACGCTGTCGCGACGCTCGCGTTTCAACGCCGGTTCGGCGTCTACCGGCTCGCTTCTCCGGGACAATCGCTCGACGCTTCCCCCGCCGCCAGGTAGCGCTCGCTCCATTCCCCGATCGCATCCAAGATCGGTTTCAGCGCAAGGCCCGCCTCGGTCAGTTCGTAGCTGGTTCGCGGCGGCATAGTGGAGTGGATGGTTTTGGTAAGTAGGCCGGATTGTTCTAAAAGTTGGAGCCGCTGTGTGAGCGTCGTGGTGTTGACATTGCCCCGGCGCATCAACTCGCTAAAGCCTATTGGCCCGGCGAGCAGGCTATAAACAATCATAAACACCCACTTTTCCTGCAACAACGAAGCGCCACGAATGAAAACCGTCGCCAAATGGCACGGCTGAATCTCGGACTCGTCTTTACCCAGTGTGTTTTGCATAACGTTTTGTCTCATACGTCCTCCCCGCCCAACACTATCGTACCGGAACCAATACCTACTTCGCTATGTCCATAACTATATTACGCTGTAAATAACACGTTTCTATCTATTAGAATATGCCCTCTTTAAAATAGAGTTACTGCGTGATAATCCTTTTGTAGACGTTGCGCAAGGGCTTATACCACCCCGCCCGATTGAGAAAGGACCGTTATGAAGATTGCCGCGCTTATCGCTCGGAACCTACTGGGACTGATGTTTTTGATCTTCGGACTGAACGGATTTTTCCATTTCGTTCCCCAACCGCAGCCGCCCGCCGGAGTGGCCGGTCAATTCCTGGGCGCGCTTGGCGCGTCGCACTATATGACGCCCGTCTTTTTGCTCCAGTTGGCGGGCGGTGTGTACTGGCGAACCGGTTTGTTCCGCTCGCGCTCACGCTTCTTGGTCCGGTCATCGTGAATATCCTCCTGTACCACGGCTTGATGGACCCGGCGGGACTGCCGCCCGGCGTGGTCGCCTTCGCCCTGTGGCTGGTCGTTTTTTATCAACACCGCACCGCATTCACGGGCTTATTTGCGATGCGACAAGCGGAGGAGGCGACGCCCCATGCAAATCGGAATTGACAGTTTCGCGGCGGTAACATTAAGCGACAACGCTCCCTCCCCTACCCGTGCGTCCGACGCAATGCGTCAATTGATCGAGAGGATCGAGCGCGCCGACGCGGTCGGCCTTGATGTGTTCGGTGTCGGCGAACACCACCGGCCCGAGTTTCTTGATTCCGCGCCCGCCGTAATTCTCGCGGCGGCGGCGGCGCGAACCCAGCGTATCCGCCTCACCAGCGCAGTGACTGTGCTGAGCGCCGCCGACCCGGTACGCGTTTTTCAAAATTTCGCCACCCTTGATTTGCTTTCCGGAGGACGCGCGGAAATGGTGGTCGGACGCGGCTCGTTCACCGAGGCGTTCCCGCTCTTCGGCCTCGATCTCGATGATTACGACGCGCTTTTCACCGAGAAACTCGATTTGCTTCTCAACATTCGCGAGAACGAACAGGTTTACTGGTCCGGCGAACACCGTCCCGCCCTCACCGGGCAGGGCGTTTACCCGCGCCCCCTGCAAAACCCGCTTCCGATCTGGCTGGGCGTTGGCGGAACGCCCGCCTCGTTCGTTCGCGCCGGGATGCTGGGCTTGCCGCTGATGATCGCCATTATCGGCGGCGAAACGCACCGCTTCCGTCCGCTGGTGGATCTTTACCGGGAAGCCGGACGGCGTGCAGGACACTCCGAAGACCGTTTGAAGGTCGGCCTGCATTCACTTGGCTATGTCGCGGAGACCACCGAGAAGGCCGTGGACGACTACTTCCCCGGATACGCCCGCGTTTTCACCCGAATTGGCAGGGAGCGCGGCTGGCCGCCCGTAACGCGGGGTCGCTTCGACGCGCAACGGGGACCGCTGGGCGCGTTTTTGATCGGGAACCCGGACGAGGTCGCGGAGAAGATCACCCGGCACAGCGCGGCTTTGGGCGGCGTTTCCCGCGTGACGTTTCAAATGGATAATGCGGAGTTGACGCATGAACAACTCCTACGATCTATCGAACTGCTCGGCGCCCACGTCGCACCCGCCCTGCGATAAGCGGCGGCGCCTGCGACGGTAAAACAGTAAAAAGGCGATGGGTTAAACGTCGGCAAGGGTAAACGAGAAACGCGCAACGCTACCCCATGCAGGCGTCCGTGGCATAATAAAGGGGAAGGACGCATTTGGAATGGCGGAGCGGGATTTTCATCGGGGCGGCGACGAGTTATTCGCGTCCACGGAATGGGGCGATGCGCTCCGGGTAGACGCTCGGGTCGCGCTCGCGCTCGGCCCGGAGCCGCTCACCGACGCCCGACGCCGCCTGCCGCCTATCACGCTCGCCCCCGCTTCCCCCGGCGCTTCCGTACCGGACGGCCCAAACCCCAGTCTGGAGTTCATCGTGGAGTTGCGCCGCGCCGCGTCCGGAGCCGTTTTGCTCGCGCGCGAGGCGCAGGCGATCTGGAGCGGCGACATACGCGCGCGGCTCGATTTTCCGCGCGTTTGGGCGGAAACGACGGGGCGGGGCGGGGCGACAGTGTGGATTCTATTGCACGAAACCGCGCCGGACACACGGATAAATGCGCTCGCGGCGTGCTGGGAACTAACCGGTCTTTTAACCCTGACCCCGCAGGACACGGTTCGCGAACTGCGTCGGTACGCGCGCGACGCCGACGCGGTCGCGCAGGCTTTGCAAATGACCGCGCAGGAGCAGGTCGCCCCCGACGAAGCCGCCGTGCGCGCAGGCCGACTGCTCGCGCTTCGCCGCCGATTTGGGCGCGGGGTGGAAATGCGCCTGATCCCGACGCGCGCCCCGTTTGCGGCCCGCGATGTGTGGCGGGCCGCCTACAGTTTGGGCCTCGAATGGGGCGATCTGGACTTGTTCCACTGGCGGCACGCGCCTACCGGCGCGCGTCTTTTTACGCTGTCCGCGCTGGGCCAACCCGGCTACTTCCTGCCCGAGCGCGCGGCGGAAGGGCAACGAATCGCGGCGGGGATCGCCGTTGGTTTTGAACTGCCGACCTGCCCCGCGCCCCTCGACGTTTACGACCGGCTCGCGCTCGCGCTTTTGTATTTGCAAGAAAAGTTAAGCGGTCGCCCCGCCGCGCCGGACGGAGCGGATCTTGACGCCGACCGTCTGGACGAGGGCCGCGACGCTTTAGCGAAGGCAGTGGACGAAATGAAACAAGCCGGAATCGCCCCCGGCTCGCTGGAAGCCGCCCGCTTTTTTTGATGTGGCGAACAGGTAAAACACCCCCATGAAACAACACGTTCAACGGTTCGCCGTGCGAGGCGTCGTAGCCACAATGGCGTTTGGCGCGATAGTCCCCGCACCGATTGCTGCGCCCCGCTCGCGCGCAACAGCAATCGGGCAGTTTGATTATTCGGATGGACCAGCCCGGACACCTATCAGCCCGCAGTTGTACGGCCTGATGACCGAGGGAATCAACCATTCGTATGATGGCGGTTTGTACGCCGAACTCATCCAGAACCGCGCGTTTTCTTTCCGAACAAAACAGCAATCGCCGTTCTTGTGAAGATATTAGGTTTTTTGTTTGTTTGGAAGGTCCCCTAACCTCCAATAAGGGGAAAGACAAGAACCCGTCGCCAAAGGCTAAACCGTTGGTCTTTTCTGTAAAAGTGTCGCCACCAATGTCTTTCTTGTCCCCCTTACTGGGGGTTAGGGGGCCTCCGGGGTCGCTTAAATCAAATATTAAAACAACGTGATGTTCTGTGACATTCTACAAGTTTTCCGCGTCTGAACAATAACGATTGTCTGCGCCGCCATCAAAAGGGAGTGCGGGCGATATATCGATCAGGACAAGGTGTTTATGAAAAGTTTTGCGCTACTTGACAAAGAGTCTCGCCAAAGAATGAAATGGCGGTCGGTTACCGCGCCGCTTCTCCTGCTCGTCCTTCCGATGTCGCCGGTTCGGGCGCAGGACGCAACCACCGCCGCTCCGTCACAAAAAGCCCCGGTAGCGACAGCAACCGCGCGAGCGAGGCGACAAGAAACCCTGAAACAGATCGCCGCTCGCCTCAGCGAAACAACGAGCCTTCGCATTCTTGCGGACAGCATGGCCGCCCCTCAACCGCTTGTCGCCCCCGACGGCGCGGTGACCGCCGACACCATAGAGGACTACCTCACCCGCTTGACGCGCCGCCTGCCCGCTGGCTCGGCCTGGTACAAGGTGTACCTGCCCGCGTCCGGCGACAACAAGCCGTTTACCGCCGACGCCGTAGCGCAGTTCGCGCAGGCGCAACGAAAACTGTTGGGGCGCTCCGCGCCGGGTACGGTGGAAATACAAGGAAAGGTCATGACCGTCGCCGAAGCCGCGTCCGTGATCCAAACGCTCGGGCTTAAGCCGGTGTATGTCATTACGGGCGTCCGGCAAGCCGGGATGGCCGCATTGGCGAGCGGTCTTTTGTCCGGGAGCGGCACGACGGAGTTCGCGGCGGAGTTGATGAGCGCGCTAACCAAGCAGTTGGGTGTGGCGAATGTCGAAAATATCCCGCCCGGCTCCTACAAGGTCAGCCTTCCCGGGCCGGACGGCTCTCCTCAGGAGGCCAATATCGAAGTGAGCAACACGGACGGCAAGCGTCGCATCGCCATTCGTATGGGAACCGTTACCGCCCCCTAAACAAGCGACGAACCGCGTTCGGCTCCGCTCACTCGGCGCCGGGCGCGGCGTCAGTCTCCGCCAACCATTGCCGAAATTTCGCCCTCAAGACATCGGCGGGTTGCGCCCCGAGAACAACCTCGATTCGTTTGCCGTCCGTCAGTACCACAAGCGCGGGAATGCTTATGATGTTGTGTTCTCGAAGAAAATCCCAATTCGGTTCGGGGTCGTAATCAAGCGCGTACACGCCGATGTCGGGCGCGAACTCGTCTCGCACTAACTGTAATTGCTCGTCCATCCTCCTGTCGTGACCGTTCCACGTTGCCCAAACGTGAACGACCACTACGCGGTGACGAGCAAACGGGTGAGGTGAATCCGTAAGGGTAATAGGCGGGCTTTGCGGCTTCCAACCCGGTATCGGTCTTTGTCGCGGCAGCGGTTCCGGGCTTTGCTCGTCCACTTTGGCGTCCTTCGGTTTTGATTCTGAAAAGGCGCGGGCGTACCAAACCATGCCGCCCGTCACGACCAGGCTCAGCATCGCCGCTTTCCACAGCAGATTGGCGCGCGGCGAGGGAGCGGCGCGGTCGAAGGACGCGAAATACAAAAACGCGCCTATCAGCGCGAAAGACACAGCCAAGCCGAGCGTTTCCCATCGTCGCCACGACCGGGTAACGAACGCCCGCGCGCTCACGCAGGCCATGCAAAGCGACACGACGCCCAATAATGTTGCGAATAGCAGGTCCGTTTTTTGGTTCCTTGCGGATTATTCAATGTAAGTTTGTGTTTAAGCGTCGCGTGGTTTCCGAGGGGCGTGGTTTCCGAGGGGCGTGGTTTCCGAGGGGCGTGGTTTCCGAGGGGCTAAAGCCCTCTCGCTAAGCGGCGCGGCGCCTCAATCCCGCTGAAGCGGGAAGCCGAGCGGGGAAGCCGTTTAGCAACTTCACGACGTAGCAAATGCCACAAATATTAAAGTAGCACTGCAATATGAGCCGTCTTAATCTTCCCGCTTCAGCGGGATTGAGGCGTCCCGCCGCTTAGCGAGAGGGCTTTAGCCCCTCGGAAACCACGCCCCTCGTGAGGACCGTTTACGTTTCCCTTCTGGACGTTGAGCGCAAGGACGTACCAGAGCAGATTTACTTGAGCCGGAAATTGCGGATGCCATACGTGAACAAGCCCGCCCCCACGGTAACCGCTATTAACCCGGTCGCAAGGGCTTCTTTTCCCGACACCATGCGAACGAGGCCCGATTTGCCGCGCTCTGGAAGAGACCCGTTCAATCCGACGTTACGAACGTCATTCAAGCGAATAATTCCTGCAGCAAAGAACAAAAGTCCGAAGATCACCGAGGAAATAGCGCGGTAGGAACGACGCGAGATGGGGGGACTCCACAGCGACGTATCCACATCAATGTTCGCTCGCGACTGCTCCTCCTCGACACGCAGGAGTAAAAGCAGGGCTTCATTATTATTTGGGTTGCGCGAAACGACGGCTTTGAGCAAAACGCGGGCGGCGTTGAAGTCTCTGCGCGCAAGAAGGGCGCGGGCTTCGGCGAGAACGGGGTCGTACGGGGCGGGCGGATACTGCATGGGCGGCGTGGGATAAAACCTTTCAAGCCGTCTGACACGCAACGTCTCGGTTCGGTTGCCCTGTGCGCGCCGCCGTCATGCGTTTTGCTTGCGCCATTCCTCCCAAACCGCCGTTGGATTGGTCGCATAAAACTCGGTGAAGCCGCAATCCGCGCATATACTGGCGGTGAGGTCTGACGCCCCTTTTGCGTTGTCTTTCCACGTTCCCAACGTAGCAACGACATAAGCGTCAAGCAGTCTGATTCCGCGCATCCAATGCTTGGACTCGCATTTCGGACAAGTTATCGTTTTATCCATAGGTATTACCATGGCGCAAAAAGAGCGCGTTTTGACCGCGCGTTTCAACAGCGACCTACTGCGTTGGAGAGGGGCTTTGCAACGGCAGTTCAATGTAGTCTTCGCTTGCAAGGTCAGCGAGGTCTACCGATAGGCGCTTAAAGCGTATTTTATCCATGCCGGGCGGACGTACAAGGCCGGTGATACCTGCGTGACCTTCCGCGCCGGGGCGCATGTCGGGTGAGCCATCGTCCAAAACGGCCTCATCCCAGACCGCATCAAGGCGATGTTCGCCCACGACAAGGGCGCGAATGCGCGCGACCGGTAGCCGCAAAATCAAGCGATGCGTCGTTCCGTCCCCGACCAGCGCGCAGGCTTGTTCTTCGGTGGTCAGGCCAAAAACGTAAACGGATAATCGAGGCGGCTTTTGCGCTTTGTCGCTTGTGGACAATTCAAATGAAAACAGGTCGCGCGTCACCGATTTCTCGGACGCATCGAACACGCGGGGGCGATGCGCGCGTAATACGGTTACTTCGTCAGGTAAAGGGGAATTTTGCGCGCCGCGCGCAAGTCGCGCCCGTCCCGTCGCCATAGCCTCTTAACCCGCAACTCGAAAGGCGTTCAGTTTACGCCGTAGCGTGTCGGGAAAAGACGGAGCGTTTTCGTCCCAATCCCATTCCTGCGTTTCTTTGGTACGGCGGTTGTAGAAGAAAAACTCGGCGACAGGGAGGCTGTGATGAATTTCCACGTCAAGGTGAAGTTCGCCCTGGTCCCACGTTAAAAGTAACTTCTCTCCATCAGGGTCCATCAGACCAACCGTGGGGAAGCGCAACACGCCGGGAACGTTGCCGGTGACCGTTTGCCAAAAACGCACAAAAGCGTCACGGAGCGGGGCGGGCAAGGCATCGCTTTCGATCGCCTTCCAAAACTGCGTTTTTTGCCGCTCGTGCGCGTCTTCCCACCGCGCCCCATACAACGAGGGCGCGGTCGCCGCAACGGACAGCGGTTCGTCGGTTTTGTATTTGTCGTGCGTGAAACTTGGAGATAAAGGTTGGTTTGTCATAAATCCGCCGTTCGTAGCCTATGTCAATTTGCTGTCGTAGCAGTAGACGATGCGGTTGAAGGTTGCATACGTTCGGTAAGCGCGGGGCCGAGCGCGGTCGTAAACATACCTTGCGCCCCGCTTAACTCTTCGTGAAGCGCGTCGGCGGCGTCTAATACGCTTGTAAACGCATTCGCATCGTACGCTTCCGACCGCTCGATCTCCCATAAAAACACGCCGAAACGCTCCGCCCGGTCATTCCACGCTCGGGCGAGTGACATACGCCGTAGCATGGTTCCTTGATCGCCTTGCCGCTCTTCAACCGTGAAGGGGGGCAGCGGATACGAGCGCAAAACGGCGGGCGGCAGGTAGTCGCTGGCTTGCAAGTAGCGTCCGGGCGTATCCTCTTCCATTTCGCAAACAATAACATTGATGTAGCGCAGACCAATATGCACCGGAGCAGCGGCGGGCAAAGCGTCGGTTAAGTCCGACCAGGCGGCGTCCAAACGCTCCCGCACCACGCTCCAACCGGGATACACAGGCAGAACATGGAGCGATAACCCATCGAGCGCAAGCGACAAAGCGAACGGCGATGGGGCGTCGGTCGTGTAACGTGCAAGCGATTGCGAGGTCTGGCGCGGTTGCGCTCTTGGGCCGTTTGGACCAACCTCGACAGTAAATGAGGGAAGTTGAATCACCTCGAACGCCTCGTATTCATGGCGGACCTTCTCGGCAAAAGTCGAAAAAAGGCTTCGTGTCGTCGGCGCCTCGAAGCGAATATCCACAATCGCCTCGCGAACTATAGGCTTTTCAAACCGCATATACAACTATTGTTCCACAAAAAGTACGTTTTTCCTATCGCGTAAGTTTCAACAAAGAGCCGCAACAGGCATCAACCGCCCCTTTCAGGCAGCCCGCGTTGACGGCGCAAGCGGGCGAGGCTACAATAGGGGCATCACCAACTTACCCCGTTCGCTCACCGAGGAGGAATGATTTTGTTATCACGGCGCACCCGACGCTCCCCATTCGTTTCCCGTTCCGTTTCCGCCGCCACGCTTGGCGTCGCCGCTTTGTTTTCCCTGGCCGCTATCGGCGGTTGCGGCGACAAAGCCGCAACCGCGCCCAACCCCAATGTCGGCCTTTCCGCCCCGAACGCGCCGGAAGGGCGCGCGGGCGCGCTGACGATTGCGTGGGCCGAGTGGGAACCGGCAAAGCAAATGGAAAAACTCGCCGCCGATTTCACCAAAGAAACCAAGATCCCGGTCGTAGTCCAGCAAATCCCGTGGAGCGAGTTCGAGAACAAGGTCAAACTCGCGTGGACCGGCCAGGACCCGACATACGATCTGATCATCGGCGATTCGCAGTGGCTGGGCAAGGGCGCGACGCAAGGCCATTACGTGGATTTGACCGACTGGGCGAAATCCAACACGCCGTACGATGATATGGCGCAGGCCGCCGTGAAAAACTACGGCGAGTACCCCGCCGGTTCGGGCAAACTCTACGCCCTGCCGTGCATGGGCGACGCCGCCGTGTTCGCGTACCGCAAAGATTTGTTCGCCGATCCCGCCAACCAGAAGGCGTTCCAGGCCAAGTACGGATATGCGCTCGCCACCCCGAAAACGTGGGACGAGTTCCAGCAGGTCGCCGAGTTCTTCACTATGCCGGACAAGAAACTCTACGGCGCGGCCTTGTTCTACTCGAAAGACTACGACGCTGTAACCATGGGCTTCGATCAGGTTTTGTGGGCGTACGGCGGCAAACTCTCCGACAACGGCAAGGTCGAGGGCGTCATCAACTCGCCCGAGGCGGTGAAAGCGCTGACGTACTATGTTGGCTTAAAGAAGTTCACGCCGCCCGGTTCGGAAAACTACTACTTCGCCGAATGCCTCCGCGATTTTCAGGAAGGCAAAGTGGCGATAGCGCAATCGTGGTTCGCGTTCCTGCCCGGCCTCACCGACCAAACCAAGAACAAGTTCGCCGACCAGACCGGCTATTTCATGGTCCCGAAAGGGCCGTCCGGGCAGTACGCATCGCTCGGCGGACAGGGTATTTCGGTCTCGGCCTACTCGAAAAAGCAAGAAATGGCGAAGGAGTTTATCGCGTGGTTTTCCAAAAAAGAGAACCAGGCCAAGTGGGTCGCCCTCGGCGGCTTGACCGCGAATAACAAGGTCGCCGCAACCGAGGCGTTCACGAAAGCGACGCCCTACAATGCGGTTTTCACGCAAACGGTTCCGTACCTGAAGGACTTCTACAACACGCCGAACTATTCGGACCTGCTGACGCCATCCCAGAAGTACCTGAACGAGGCGGTCGCGGAAACCATGACCCCCAAAGAAGCCCTGGACGCGATCGCCAAAGAACAACAAACCGTGATGACCGACACGGCGGCGTCCGCAACGAACTAAACCGAGAGGGTGTTAGGTATTGGGTGTTGGGTGTTTCCTTCGGACTCTCACCCCCTAACCCCCTCTCTCGCAAGCGAACGAGGGGGAACCAGAGAAAAAGAACGTCACGGCAAGCAGGCCTGCCAGCCATTTTGTTTGGGTTCCCCCTCGTTCGCTTGCGAGAGAGGGGGTTAGGGGGTGAGAGTCCGAAGGAAACACCCAACACCCAATACCTAACACCCCTCCCTCTGCAAACCCAACCTATGGCTACCCAAGTCAACCCACGAAATTCTGTAGCGCGTCCCGCCGATGCCGCCGCGACTGATGCGCCTCGTTTGGGGCCGCGCCGCGCCTTGTCCGACCGCGCGATTGCGAATTTGTTTTTGCTTCCGACCATTCTGCTTCTGGTCGGTATGAACCTGTTTCCGCTGTTCTGGTCGTTGTTTTTATCGTTCAATCGTTATCGGGCCGATGAGAAGACCGCCGCCGTCTGGGTCGGGAACGCCAACTACAGCGAAATGCTGGGCCGCGAGGAGGTCTGGCGTTCGTTTGTGACCACGGCGGGGTTTGTGGTTCTCGCGGTCGGGTTGCAGTTGGTGATTGGGTTTGGGCTGGCGTTATTGCTCAACCGCGCGTTTCGGCTCCGGGGCATTGTCACCACGCTGTTTTTGCTTCCCATGATGCTTTCGACCGCCGTGGTCGGCTTGTTCTGGAAGTTTCTCCTGGACCCGTCGTACGGGTTGGTCAATCACCTGCTCGGCGTTTTGCATATCGCGCCGGTGCAGTGGTTCGACAAGGACCATGCCCTTTTGTCGGTCGTGATCGCGGACACATGGATGTGGTCGCCGTTCGTGATGCTGATCGCGCTCGCCGGGCTTGCCTCGGTCCCCGCCTCGCTGTACGAGGCCGCATCGGTGGACCGCGCGAGCGAATGGTTCAAGTTCCGCTTTATCACGCTCCCGTTTATCGCCCCGCTCCTGATGGTCGCTGTGCTGTTCCGCACGCTCGACAGTTTCAAGATGTTTGACCTGGCGTGGATTATGACGCAGGGCGGGACCGGAAATGTCGCGGAAACCGTTTCCATTCAGGTCTACCGGCTGGCCCTGGTACAGTGGAACACAGGCAAAGCGTGCGCGCTCGCATACATTGTTTTGCTGGTCATTATCGGCCTGACCAACCTGTACCTGCTGCTCCTCGCCCGCGTCAAGGGCGAAGGGACGCCGGACGCCGCCCCGCTTTTCGGCGTGGTCAATGAACGCTGGGGAACGTCGCCCGCCCTCGCGCTTATTCGCCGTTTGGCGGGGCCGAGTGCGCTTTTGCTGGGCGCGTGGTCCGCGTACCGCGTGGGCGGCGTGGCTCTTGTCGCCGTTCTCGCCGCCTTGTTCGCGCTCGGCTTCGGC
The DNA here is from genome assembly GCA_964252165.1 of uncultured Armatimonadaceae bacterium. Classification (GTDB taxonomy): domain Bacteria; phylum Armatimonadota; class Armatimonadia; order Armatimonadales; family Armatimonadaceae; genus CAXUMS01. The sequence continues at coordinate 223 of CAXUMS010000100.1, read as the reverse complement.
ATTTTGCGCCTGCCCGCGCGCGTGCGTCCCGTTCTCGCGTACGCCGGTATCACCGTCTCGCTCGTTTTGTACCTCTTGCCGGTGTACTGGATCGTCGCGACCGCGTTCAAGCCGTTTTCCGAAGTCAACGCCCCGCCGCGATTTGCGTTCACGCCCACAGGGGAAAACTTCGCCGCCCTCGCGCGCCGCGATACAGCAAGCGCGGCGGCGTTCCCATCGCAAC
>CAXUMS010000099.1:0-18518 GCA_964252165.1 uncultured Armatimonadaceae bacterium | reverse complement strand
CCGTAGGACGACCGGCGCGAAGCGCCATGTAGCGAGGAGATTTATCTCCTTGTAACTTAACCAAACGCTTTACCCACCTTGTTTCTTTATATTGGCGCTTAGGAGGGGTCTTTTCTCACCCTCAACCCTCTTATTCGTATAGCAGAAACGCGGAACGGGCCTGAGTGAACGCCTTCAAATCCGGCGTGAACCGGCGCGACAGTTTGGCGTAGTCTTCGCCCGCGAGAACGCCGTCCATCACGCCTCGGTGCGCGAGAAGCGTCATGTACTTGCTCGCCTGCCATTCTTCCAGATACAGGAAGCGCAGGGCGAGCGCGATCTCCAAACCGGTTCGCACGGACTGGAACTTGGCGCGGTCGGTGACGATGAGGTTGACGCCGCCGCACGCCTCGCCCGCGAATTTGGACGCGTGGGGCGTGAACCGGATGGGAACGAACCGGACACCGGGCAGGCCGCGCGCGTTCAGCACGTACGCCAAAGCGCGTCCGTCTATATACGGCGCGCCGACAACCTCGAACGGCGTATCGGTTCCCCGCCCCACGCTGACATTGGTAAACTCAATAAGCCCGACGCCCGGATACAAAACCGCCTGGGCGAGCGAGCGCATATTCGGCGACGGATTGGTCCACAAAAGGTTCGTTGCGTCCCAATAATCCGCGCGGCTCCACCCCTCGCACTTGACCACGACCACCTCGACATCAAGGGCGCGTTCGGCGCGTAGCAGAAGGGCCATCTCGCCCAGCGTCATGCCGTGCCGGACCGGGATCGGGTGAAATGCGGTGAACGAGAGCCGGGACTCATCAGCGACCGGCCCTTCGACCAGAACGCCGCCGATAGGGTTGGGACGGTCCAAAACCACGAACCGCAATTTATGTTGGGCGGCGACCAGAAGGCAATGCCCCAAAGTCGAAAGGTACGTGTAAAATCGGCACCCGACATCTTGAATGTCGAAAACCAACGTATCCAATCCGGCGACCTGCTCGGCGGTCGGTTCTCTGCGCTGACCGTACAGCGAGTAAACGGGCAAACCGGTTTGAACGTCGGTTCCGTCCGGCACGGCCTCATCTACCGCCCCGCGTATCCCATGTTCCGGCCCGAACAATGCACTCAACTCGACGCCCGCCGCGCCGTGAAGGGCGTCAATCGTGGTGGTTCGACCGTCCTTCAGGAAACCGGTGTGATTGGTAATCAGCCCGACTCGCGCCCCGGATAACAGCGCAAACTTGTCGCGCGCCAAAACATCCACGCCCGTTCGTACGGATGGCGCATCTTCTTTCAGTTCCGGCGCGCCGGGCATCGGCGGTAATGGTGAAGCCATAACGCTTATTATACCGACGCGACGCGCAGTGAAGGCTTTCGCGCCCTGGAGGCGTCGCCTGATAAGGCGGGTTATAATGGGTTTAGCATTCTAAACACGAAAAAATAACCGACACGGTTTAAGCGAGGCTTTTGATTTTGGAAACGTTGCCCCCCGGCGCGCTGCGATTTATCCCCTTAGGTGGGGTCGGCGAGATCGGGAAGAATATGTACGCCTACCACGTTCTCGATCAGATTTTGATCGTGGACTGCGGCTTGAAATTTCCCGACGATGATATGTTTGGCGTGGATGTTGTGGTGCCGGACATCCGCTGGCTGTTGGAGCGTAAGGACGCGATTCAGGGAATCGTGATCACGCACGGACACGAGGACCATATCGGCGCGCTCGCGTACATTTTGCCCCAGCTCAATGTTCCCGTTTATGGCCCGCGCCTCGCCCTCGGTCTTGCAAAAAACCGCCTGGGCGAGCGGCGTCTGCTGGACAAGATCACGCTCCGCGAGTTCGTGTCCGATGATGTTCTGCAATTAGGTCACTTCACGGTCGAGCCGATACAGGTCGCTCACTCGATTCCCGACTCGTTTGCGCTCGCGATTCGGACGCCTGCCGGAACCGTTATCCATACCGGCGACTTCAAACTGGACCAAACGCCCGTGGACGGTCGCCTGTTCGATATTGCGAAACTCTCGCGCATCTCGGATGAGGGCATCCTTGCGCTGGTTTCTGACACCACCAATATCGAGCGACCCGGTTTTGTGCCATCCGAGCGAATTGTGGGGCAGGCGTTCGAGCGCGCGATCCGCGAAGCGCCGGGCCGCGTGATTATCGCGTCGTTTGCGAGCCAGATTCACCGCATGCAGATGGCCGTGGATAGTTCGCTGAAACTCGGGCGCAAGGTCGCGACCGTGGGCCGCTCGATGGCGAACAACTTTGATATGGCAATGTCACTCGGCTACCTGACGGCCCCGGAAGGCATTCGCATTCGGGCCGAAGAGGTCGGCACCATGAAGCCGGAAAAGGTCACCGTGCTGACCACCGGTTCACAGGGCGAGCCGCTCGCGGGCTTGTCGCGTATGGCGTCGGATGACCATCGACAAGTGCGAATTCAACAGGGTGACACGATTATCTTGTCCGCATCGCCGATTCCGGGTAACGAGGACGCCGTTTGGCGTGTGGTCAACAAACTTATCGGGAGGGGCGCGAACGTCATCTACGACGCGCTTGCCCCGGTTCACGTTTCCGGCCACGGAAACGCCGAGGAGTTGAAACTCATCCTCAATATCGTGAACCCGCAGTACGTGATCCCGGTTCACGGCGAAAACCGCATGATGAGCCTGTACGCCAAAACCGCGCAGGAAATGGGCTGGCTCCGGGACGACATCTTCCAACTCGAAATCGGCGACGTTCTCGAAATGGACGAGGTCAAGGGCCGGGTTGTGGATCGTATCCCATCCGGTTCGGTTCTGGTGGATTCGACCGGAACCAGCGAAATCCATGAGGTCGTTTTGCGCGACCGACAGCATTTGGCCGAAGACGGTTTTGTGGTCGTGGTCGCCGCGTTATCCAGCGAAAACGGCTCGATTATCTCCGGCCCGGAGATCCTGTCGCGCGGGTTTGTGTACCTCGATCACAGCGAGGACCTTATCAACGAGGCGACCGCGCATGTCCGCGAGATGCTTCAAAACCTGCCCGGCGACGGCCCGCGCGAACTCGATGTGATTCAAGGCGACATCCGCTACTCGCTCAAGAAGTTCCTCGAAAAGCGTACCAACCGACGCCCGATGATTCTACCGATGATTATGGAGCTGTAAAGACCTCGATTGACGGCAAGAACGCCGCCGGAGCGCTCCGGCGGCGTTTTTTGTCATCCGGCTTTTAGTCGCTGGTTTCGTTTGCGCTCGGCGTTTTGAGGGTAGTCTATAATCGCTTTTCTTGTCATGAGAAGCGAGGGAATGGGATCAACGCATGGCGCAACTACGGCGGCTTTTATTCTTGGTTATTGGCGTCATTTCAGGCGCATGGGTCGGCGCGGACGCTTTGCGAAAAAGCGCGGCGCACGCGGTCACCCGCGCGGACGAACGGCTCGCCTCCGCTACGGTCGCCGCCCCGCCCGTTCCACTGCGGCGGAGCGCCCGCGCTTTCCCGGGAAAAAGCGCGCACGGCCCCGACCCTGCCGCCGTGGAACGCGGCAAAGGGAAACACAAGCAAGAAAAAAGCGACGACAAACCAGTCAGCGCGCCGGGCGCGCAGGTCAAGCCCGCAACCGATGCGAAAACCCTGAACGGGCCGTTCGCCTATCTCAAAGAGTTGTTCAAGCGCTTCGGCGGCGACCACTGCCCCGCCTGGGCCGCGTCGCTGTCATTCTTTTCCATTTTGTCCATCGCGCCCGTTTTGATTTGCGGTATCGCGGTTTTGGGCTTCGTGGTTCGTAGCCCCAAGCAAGCGACCAAGCAGGTGGTAACAATGCTTGCAAACGTTCTGCCCGGCGACCGTACAACGGCAACCGAGCAGGCGCAAGACCTCGTCACCAAAATGAACCTGGAGAACTCCGTAACGCAACTGCGCCAAAAGCGCGGCGTTACCGGCGTTATTGGTTTGTTATCTCTGTTCTGGTCGGCAATGCAGATATTTTTGAACGCCGCAACGCCGATGAACGCCGCGTTTCGCACCGAAGAGTCGCGTGGTTTTATCAAACTACGCTTGGTTGCGCTCGGCTTGCTGATCGGGGCGGGACTATTGTTCTTGCTGTCGCTCCTGCCTTCGGCGGGGGTTCCTTTTCACTTGCCGTTTTTAGCGGTCTCGGTCATTGGCATTGCCATCAACGCGGTGATGTTCACCATTATCTACAAGTTCCTGCCATCGCCGTCGTCCGGCGTGACCTGGCGCTCCGCGCGGTTCGCCGGAATTATCGTCGCTGTTCTGTGGGAAGCGGCGAAACAAGGATTCGCGATTTACCTCCAACAGTTCGGGCAGGCCGGATACAACAAGGTGTACGGTTCGCTCGGCGGGCTAATCGCGCTTATCTTCTGGATTTACTACACGTCTATGATCCTGCTTTTGGGGGCGGAGATCGCCAAACTGTATCAGGATATGCGCGCCGCGCACGGAGAACCCGATCCCGATGCCGCTCCGGTTGCAACGGCATAGACAAGTCTCAGTCTGTAGCGGGAACTTAAAGGCCCAAAATCGCGCATGATATAATAACAACGCAAAATGCGGACACGGAAACGTGCGCCGCCACCAATTTTACAGGTAGAACGCGGCGGAGAAACGTGGTTTCGACTTCGTGACGGGAGCGCATCGGACAACGCATGATAGGAACGCAAGAGATTGTTATTATTGTCATCATTGCGCTGATCGTTTTCGGTCCGCAAAAGATGCCGGAAATCGGTCGGCAAATCGGGCAGATGATGCGCGAGTTCCGTAAAATGTCCGGCGACGTTCAAAATGCGCTAAACTTTGACGACGATCATAATTGGTACGATAATGGGTACTCTAAAGCGTACGTCGCCGAACCGCCTGGCCCGCAGATCGAGGCTCCGCGACACGGTGAAACGTACGCCATCTTCTCGCCTTCCCCATATGGGGAAGGCGCCGCCGATGTGGTAGACGGCGACCACAACCCCGCGTTTGTCTCCGCAGACGAAGCGCAGGACTACCGCAATACGGACGACACGGCGCGCGGCGCACGTTCATACGCCGCGCCGGAAACAACAGGCGCGGATATTGAGAATTCGGCGACGCACAAACAAACCAGTGACGTAGCGGGAACGACAAACCCGGTGAGCGTCACAGGTAACGGCGGCGTTTCTTAACGCCGAAACGGAGCGACAACTAAGATGTTTGCCTTTTTATACGGTTTTGGATCGCAGGAACTTTTAATTATCGGCGCAATCGTGCTGGTTCTTTTTGGAGGTGCGAAATTGCCTCAACTTGCCAAAGGGCTTGGCGAGGGTATTCGCGAGTTCAAAAAATCGGTGACGCCGGAAGATGAAACGGTTCCGCCGCCCGGCCCGGACGCGGCCCCGGCCAAAACGGAAACAACGGTCGCTAAGTAGATCCCGTTGTTCGTCTTGACATTTCACTAAGGAACTCCAGCACGTGCAGATCTTCTCGGGTATTTTAACGGTTTTACTGCTCCTCTTGTCCGTAACGCTTATCACGGTTGTGGTTATGCAAACACCAAAAAGCGAGGGCTTTGGCGGCGCGACCAGCGCGCCCGGCAGTAATTTTCGTGGTAAGGCGGGCTATGACGAGATGCTGTCCGGCTACACGCGAATTATCGCCATCGGCTGGTTTGTCAATGCGTTTGTTCTTGCCGTCATTAACGAACTTTCACAAGTACGCGGCTGATTTAAAGCGGTAAAAAAAGAGGCGCTTCCCATGGAAGCGCCTCTTTTTTATTTGATACCATCCGCCAACGTCGGTTTAAACGACGTCGGTTTATCGAATCGGAACATCTCACTGCTGGGGTCCGGCTGCGCCGTCAATGAGAGTAGCCCATAAAACGCGATAACAATCGCGAAATAGATTATCAATATCACTTGTTTACTCCTCCTCAACGAGGGGTTATCGAACGAACCGTCACCTACTATAAGTAACGTAATTATACGGTGATAGTTCCCGAAAATCCTGCGTTTTAATCGGAAGAGCGCGAAAACGCTTCGAGATATCTAAGGCGGTAAACCCCGCGTACCAAGTTCAAACCGGTTTTAGTAGCGACGAATTAAACCGACAACGCGCCCCATGACTTCCGTTTCATCGGGCGGGGCATCGTTTTCTTCTTGTTCGACTTCGCCGTCTGACCGACAAACCGCTATATCGCCGCGCGACCAAATGATTATTAATTCCCCGGCGGCGGCTTTTTGCTGTGGCCGAACCACCAGCAAGTCGCCGGGCAAAATAGGCTCGTTGTACACGCCGGTCGCGCCCACCCGTACCACGAAACCGTTCGCGGTTGCGGGACCGGCTATCTCATCGGGGATGGACACGGTTCGCTCCACCAAGGCGTTCGGGGAGGTTTTCCCTTCTGGCAACGCGGAATCCGAAGGCGCAAATCCGCGTATCAGCGGCAATGCCGTTGCGGCGCCAAGATCTTCTGCGCCCGCTCGTCGAGAGCGCGCGTCTAACGGGCTTGCTCCCAAATCACGTGGGTCAGGCACCAGAATGCGTATGGAGCGCGATGTTCGTTCGCGGCTCATACAACCCTTTCGCACCAGTGCGTCCAAATGAACGGTCACGCCGCGCAAGCTGCCGATAGCGAAGGCGTCACCGAGTTCACGGATAGTAGGGGGGAAGCCATTCTCCTTTTGGAAATCAATTATGAATTCCAAAATCAGGCGTTGCTTTTCGGTTAATCCTTTTGCCATAACTGCTACGGTATCCTCCGCCTCAATTATAACAATGAAGGGGGCAAGCGTGCAAGGGCGAAACGCACAACAAAAACGTCGTATATTTTGTTCACGTGTTGTTTCCTGTCACCAAGCGGATTTTCCTGGTTCTGTTTCTTGCGCGGGGCAGGGCTATAGCGCGTCCGCGCCGAAAGAAGATGTGCGCTTCAATCGCGTCGTCCGGCTCCCGTTTGCCCGCTAACTTATGATTATTATAAATCGCAATGCCGTTCCGGCGTTCGTCACCAAAGATACCAGCATCATTCGCGAGATACTCGCCCCGCGCAACACGGGCGGCGTCGTGCAAAAGCAATCGCTCGCCGAGGCGACGCTATCGCCCGGCGCTTTTACCGATCCGCACTTTCATCCTCAAACGGAAGAGTTGTATTACATTTTGCAAGGAACCGGTCACATGCGGATAGAAAGCGACACGCGTGCGGTCGGGCCGGGCGACGGGATCGCGGTACCGCCGGGCGCGCGCCATCAGATCACCAATACCGGCGCGGAGGGCGACCTCGTTTTCCTGTGTTGCTGCGCGCCCGCGTACTCCGACGATGACACGGTAATGGCGGAATGGTGAAGATCACGGCGTTTCCCGCCACGGGCGCGCGAGCGGCGGTCGCTTTGGGCGTTTGTTATTGCTTCCCGCTTTCCCTGGTTTGGGCGCAAACGGAGCCGCCGCCCGCTCGCCAGCAGGCCGTTTTTATCCGTGGCGTTTCCGTAACGGGGACGCGCGGGGTGCGCGCGGACGAAGCGGCGCGCGCGGCGAACCGGGTCGCCTTTGGGCGCCCCGGAAGCGAAGCAACCATTCGCGACGCCGCCCAGGCCGTTATTGCGCTTTACCGCAAACGCGGATTCTCCGTGGCGCAGGTCATCGGGAGCGAACTGACCGGTGATGGCGTTCTGCGCCTCACGGTCGCCGAAGGGACCATCCGGCGCGTCATTGTGCGCGGCGCGACACGCACGCGCGCGTCAGTGATTCGGAGCGCGCTCTCGCTTCGTCCCGGCGATTCGTACCGCGAGGATTTGGCGCGGGCGGACCGGGGACGTCTGGCGCGGCTTGGCATCTTCGAGGATGTGCGTATCGCGCCGGTCGGCGACGCTTTAGCGGACGAAGCCGAGGCGGAAGAGCGCGAGCGCGCCGAACGCGCCGCCGCCGCGCAATCCGGCGGCCCGGACGCTCCGTCTCCCCCGCCCGCTTCGGACGATACCGGCAAACCGACCGTGATCGCCGCCCTGCCCGCGTCCGAGGACGCCGTGGGTTTTGTGGATGTCGTGGTGCGTGTCAAGGAAACCCAGACCGCCAATGTCGCGGCGGCGGTCGGCTCCGGGTCGGCGGGTTCGGGTTTGGTCGGGTTTGTGGATGTTTCCGAGGACAACTATGAGGGGCGCGCCCTACGCCTTTCCGCGCAGTGGCAACGCACCGATCAGCGTCGCATCATCGACAACGGCGACGTGGTAAACGAGGGCGCGCGAATGGCGTTCAGCGTGGGCGCGGAACAGCCGCTTCTCGGCCCCGGCACAACCGGGTTCACCGCGCGGGTTTATAACAACAATACGATTTTCCTGCCGTTCTTCTCCAACAATCAGGACACGCTTCGGACGTTCGAGATTCGGCGCGGCGCGCGGTTTAGCGCCGGGCGCAACCTGCCGCGCCAAACAGCGATCTATGTCACCGCGCGCCGCGATGAGGTGGGCTACGACCGCGTCCCGGAGCGGCTCAATCCGCCGCTTGCGCTACTTGCCGACGCCGACGCCGTGGTCGCCGCCTTGGGCTTCAACCTGATCTCGGACGGTCGCGACGCCGTGGATAACCCGCACACCGGTTTTTTCCGCACGATCACGTACGAGCGCTCCCTACCCACGCTGGGCGGAAATCACCTGTTCGCGCAACTTCGCGGCGACTTCCGGCAGTACGTTCCGCTCAGCGCATCCCCCAACTCTCCCGTTCTCGCCGCCCGATTCTTAGCCGGGGCGTCGGGCGGAACGGTTCCCCTGTCGGAGCAATTCTGGATCGGCGGTTACGAACTTTTACGCGGCTACGACCTGTACTCTATCCATGGCGACCGTTTACTGCTCGGCTCGCTCGAAGGCCGTGTCCCGCTCGCGCCAGGCATACAAGGCGTGTTGTTCACCGATGTAGGGAATGCGTGGGAGGCGGGCCAAAACAGGGGCGTCCGAAGCCTCAAAACCGGGGTAGGGGTGGGTCTGCGCTTCCTGTCCCCTATCGGTCCCATTCGCCTCGATGTGGCCTACGGCGACCGACTGCGAACGTATATTTCGCTTGGGCAATCGTATTAAAAAGCGCGAGAGTTAGGAAGCGCGAGAGTTGATAGCGAGAAAGGATTAAGAGGCCCCCTACCCCCCAACAGTGGGGGACAAGATAAATAGAGCGGCGACGCCCTTACCATGCGGGCCACAGTTCATCTATGGCGGCGGCTTCTGGTCCCCCCATTATTGGGGCCTCTTAATTCTTTCTTGCTTTCTCGCTACCAACTCTCTTGCTTCTTAACTCTACTCGACTTTGCGCAGAACGCGCCCTTGAACCGGCGGGAGGGGTTGCCGGTCGCGCTCCTGGGCGGCTTGTTTCAACGAGCCGCCTGCGGTGAGAAGAAACAAGCCGCCTGCGAGGAGCATGGTGACTGGCAAAGTAAGAACCCAGGCGAGCGCGATATTTCGGAGCGTTGCGGTTTGAAGACCGGAGCGGTTCGCCGCCATCGTTCCCGCAATACCGGAGGAAAGAACATGGGTTGTGCTGACCGGGAGACCGAGCGTGTCGGCGGTGAGGATCATCACCATCGCGACCAGTTCCGCAGACGCGCCCTGCGCATAGGTGAGGTGCGTTTTGCCGATTTTCTCGCCCACCGTAACCACGATACGCTTCCAGCCGATCATCGTCCCTAAACCAAGCGCCAGAGCGACCGCAACGACGACCCAGGGGACCACGAAGTCCACCACGGCGTTCATGCTTTTGCGACCTTGCTTTATCGCGTCTTTGTCGGCGGCGGACAGATCGTCGAGCGCGCTTTGTTTGAGGCCCCCTATCGCGCTGTCCGTTGTCAAGATATCGGCGCGCATCCGGCTTCGGGAGGCTTCCGGCAGATCCGCCATCGCCGGAGCCGCTTCCATTTCTTTGCGAAGCGCGACAACGCTTTCGAGAACCGGGACCGTATCCGGGGAGGAAGCGCGCCCCAGCGCGGCTTCCATCTTGCGCACCACGGCAACGGTTTCTCTTGATTTTTCCGTATTCAGGCGGCTGTCCACGGCGAATTTTGCGGGCAGAATACCGATAAGAATCAGCATAATCAAGCCCACGCCCTTTTGTCCGTCGTTCGAGCCGTGGAAGAAACTGACGCCCGTGCAGGTAAGGCACAAAATAGCGCGAATCCAGAACGGCGGGGGGGCGTCCCCCTTCGGTTCCTGGTATAAGGCGGGATTCTTGACGAGGAGTTTTAAAAGAAGGAGAAGGCATGCGGCGAGCGCAAACCCGATCAACGGCGAAAGCAAAAGGGCTTCCCCCACCTCGGTCGCCTTTTTCCAGTTGACGCCGCTTCCGAAGCCTTGACCGGAGTAAAGCGATGATGCAAGGCCGACGCCCAAAATAGAGCCGATCAGCGCATGCGAGGATGAGGAAGGAAGACCAAAGTACCAGGTCCCGATGTTCCAGATGATCGCCGATAGCAGAAGGGACAGCACCATCAGAATGCCCGCCGACGCGCCGATATGGATGAGCAGGTCCACGGGGAGCAGATGAACAATGCTGTAAGCGACTGCGGCCCCGCCCAGAATGGTTCCTGTAAACACGCCCGCAAAATTCATCAGGCCGGACCAGACAACCGCGACGCCCGGTTTCAATGACTTGGTATAAATCACCGTCGCTACCGCATTCGCCGTGTCATGGAAACCGTTGACGAACTCGAAGCCGAGCGCAATCGCCAAACAGACGACGAGCAGGGCCACTTGCCCGCTCGAAATCGAACTAAACAGGTCCAAATTTCACCTATCCTTAAAGGCCATGCCGCCCCGCTTGGGCGACCGCCGCGCACGACGCCTTCGCGCGCTGTTTTTTTCGTTACTTTCACCTTTATTGTCCCCTGCGGACGCACAACGGATGTTAAGAAAAGATTAAATTTTACGTCGTGACAAAACGCGATGGGAGTAAGCAACCCTGCGCCGCAAGCGGCGAGGCATTCGGTGTGAATTCCGGTAAAAAGGAGATAGGCAGGAATGTTCCGAAATAGATTTTGCAGACCTGCTACTAAAACCTATCCAGCGCTTCGGCTTTGTCGCGGCCCGTCGTGGTTCTATCGGCGGCGGAAGATATTTACAGAATAGGAAGCAACGAGGCGAACCAGGTACGCGCGGCATGGAACTCCGTGCAGGTTCCGCAGTAAGAACAAGAGATATTTTCGTTTAGAAGCCGTCGCGAACAAATTCTCACACGGCTTCTAAAGGCTTTCAACGGTAAAGGAAGTTCCAAATGAGCAAAGCGAAACGCCTAATTGCGCCTGTCTTCGCCGTGATGTGTGTCGCCGGGGGCTTGGTAGCCCCGCTTGCTGGTTGCGGGGGCGGCGGTTCCCGTGATGAACCGTCAACGCCTAAAGTTGGAGACCCGGTAACGCTCCGTGTTGGTAAATCCGAAGTAGTGGATGCCGACGTTAGCGGGGACCCCGTGCGGTTCGTCATTACCGAGGTCCGGGATTCCCGATGCCCCGAGGGAGGAACTTGCGGCGCTCCCAGCGTAGTCAACGTCGCCGCCACGCTTTCTGGGGCGGGCGTTGAAGCGCAGTCTATTTCAACAGATAAGCCCGCCGCTTTGGATTTTTCCGCATCGGGTAACCGTCCTGCGTACCACGTCAGTATTACCGACGTAAAACCTCCACGATTATTTGGTAGCGGGCCAATCGCGCAGAGCGAATACCGCATCACCGTCAAAGTGGAACGAGTTCCTTAAAAAAGTTGCTCTGTAGAAACGGCTGGTTTGTTTATCCGACGAGCAAGCAAATCCATGACGCGCTTCTCCTCGAAATGAACGCAACGCGAGGATCGCGTCAACGGTACGACGGGGTAAAAACCTTATGGAACCGAGAAACCCTACGGCCCGATTTGGGGCGCATCGCGTTCCGGTTACCAGTATTCCGAGGAACGGCTTGCGCGCCTGACGACCGATCGGCGCAGGATACGGCAAGCCGTCGCCCCCAACCCACCTTCTGATGAAATAACCGGGCCAGAGTAAAGATCAAACAACCCGCCAACGATTTGGCGGGTTGTTTGGTGTATAACAAAGATGGCTCCGCGATAACGAAAAACGTTTTAGTGACAAGCGTGACGCGCGCTCAAACAACGCAAAGGAATAGCGATTTTCCGTATGAAGAAAACCCAGTCTTTCTCCGCACCCCTTTTCCCCGTCGCGTTTCGACGCACCGGGGCGCTTGCCGTATTTTTGTTCGTCCTCGCTTTAGCGATAAATATGGCCCCGGCGCGGGCGGCGGCGGCGCGCAACTGGTATGTTTCGGGCGGCGGCAATGACACGAACGATGGGAAAAGCGCAACCACGGCCTTTCGTACGCTGAAGAAGGTCGCGGGATTGGTCGAACCGGGCGATACCGTTCTGCTCGCGAACGGCGTCTACACCGACGCGGACACGCAAAGCGATAGCGCCGTTGTCACGCTCGCCAGATCGGGCCGCGCAGACGCCTGGATCACATGGAAAGCGCAACCCGGTCAGCATCCTGTTATTCGGCCCGTCGGGTGGAACGGGATCGCGATTCGCGCTTCCTACCAAGTCCTTGATGGCCTAACCGTTACTGGCAACAATGATTCCATCACGCTGATTGACGCCCTCAAGGACGCGCAAGCGCCGTCGCCCAACCCGCGCTTCAACACCAACGGGATTATTGTCGAGGGCCGCCGCAACGCCCCGGACGCCAAGCCGCACCATATCCTTGTTCGCAACTGCACGGTTGGAAAATGCGCCGGGGGCGGTATCGCTGTTCTGGAGGCCGATTATGTAACCGTGGAAGACTGCAAAATCTACGAGAACGCCTGGTACTCGCGGTATGGGTGTTCCGGTTTGACCACGCTCAATAACTGGGCGTTCGACGACGCGCCGGGCTACCACATCATCTTTCAGCGCAACATCGTTTGGAACAACAAGGGCTTGGTTCCGTGGGGCAAAACCGGTAAACTGAGCGACGGCAACGGCATCATTCTTGATGTAACGGATCAAGAAAAAACCGGCGGCGCGAACAACCCGACAGGCGACGCAACCGTCGCCCCCGCTTCCCCCGCGTCGTCCCCGGAAAAACCGAAGCGCCCGGAATGGCGCGGGCGCGCGTTGATCGCAAACAACATCAGCGCATATAACGGCGGGTCGGGAATCCATACGTTCCGCACGCGTGACGTGGACATTGTGAACAACACCACGTACTGGAACGGCCAAACCGTGAATTACGAAGAGATTTTCGCCAACAACAGCGTCAACGTCACCATTCTCAATAACATCATGGTTCCGCGTCCGGGGGGACGGGTAACGTCGAACAACAGAAACACCAACGTTCGCTGGGACTACAACCTGTATCCGGTCGCGCAAACCGTTGTAACCGGTCCCCACGATATTATCGCGGACCCGAAGTTCTTGAATATCGATCTCGACCCGACCAAAGGCGGATTTCAACTGACCAAAGGAAGTCAAGGGCGGGGAACCGGAACAAGCGATCTGCCGCAAGCGACCAATGTTTTAGTCAAGCCGCGTCCCGCCAAGCAACCCAACCGCGGCGCATATTAAACCAGCGACCGGCGTTCCGCCCACGCAGTACAAAAAGGGAAGACGATAATCGTCTTCCCTTTCTCATGCGGGTTCTATTTACTGGGAGGCGGCAAGGGTACTTTGGCGTGAGGGGCGCCGTTGATTGACATTTGGGGCAGGGCCTCAGTGACCCGGTTTCGGCCTTCGCGCTTGGAGCGGTACAAGGCTTTATCGGCGGCGCTGAGGAGGCTTGTGTGGCTTGTCGCCGGGGAAATTAGTGTCGCGACGCCAAGGCTTGCCGTGGTTTTCGCAACGGGCCACGGCCCCGCCTCGATTGCGGCCCGGCAACGCTCGGCGAACGCGTATGCGCCTTCCCGGTCGGTGTCCGGCAGGAGAATCGCGAACTCTTCGCCGCCGTAGCGCGCAACCACATCCGATGCGCGGGCGAGCGCGCCGATTCGAGCGGCGATCTCTTTTAGAATTTCATCGCCTGCCGGATGACCATAAGTGTCATTAAACGCTTTGAAATAATCCACGTCGAGCATCACGAGCGAAAGCGGAACGTTGTAGCGGGTGGCGCGGGCGGTCTCGGATTCCAAACGCTCGTGGAACAAGCGGTGATTGTGCAGGCCGGTTAAACCGTCCGTGGTTGCGAGTTGATGGAGAAGCGCGTTCGCGGCTTGCAATTCCTGCTCATCGCGCTTACGCTCGGTGACATCCTGAATGGTTCCGACAAGGCGCATAGCGCCAGTGCGCGTATCGCGCGCGGCATGCCCGGTGGTATGTACGTAGCGGATTGCGCCTTGCGCGAGACGAACACGGTGGTCAAGCGCGAACGCAACGTCGGCGCCCCCGCCGTGCAGGGCGCCGACGAAGGCGTCTTCGAGACGCTTACGGTCGTCCTCGTGAAGGGAAGCGAGAAAATCGGGGTAGGAAAACGTCATCCGCCCGTGCGCCTGCGGCACGCCGAAGATGCGGAAAACCTCGTCCGACCAAAGTAGCATTTGCGAGGCCGGATTGTATTCCCAGCTTCCCAAACGCGCGACGCGTTGGGCTTCCGCAAGCCGCGTTTGGCTGAGCCGCAAAGCCGCCTCGGCCTCCTGCAACTGACGCGCGAGGTCGAAGCCTTTAAGCAGGGCGACGGCAAGACTGAAAATTCCCAGCGCGAGTACGACCGACGCTTGATTGTTGCGGCGGGTCGCTTCGACCTCAATGTTGGCGGCGAGAACATCGGCGGCGGCGCCGAGGCGCTCGGTGGCCGCCCAATTCGCCCCGCCGGGCTTGAGCAAGGCGGCGCGAACCGTGCGCCATTCCTGATCGGTGTCGGCGAAAAAGTCGGGGACACGAGCGCGCAAACGGGCGCGCGCGTTGTCAATACGCTCGATTTGTCCATAAACCGTAACGCCCGCGCTTTTGCCCGGGTGCGCGGCGACTTGGTAGGCGGTAACGGTTTCCGCCCGAAGCGATCCGGCGAGGTTGACATCCTGGGTCATTCGGGTCGCATCGGCGAACTGTTGCAGAGCGTACATCAGGAGCAAGGCGGAAACCAGCGCAAGTAAAACAAGGTGCTGGGTGAGGCGGCGTCCTTCGCGCGAGATGGGAACAACCGCGTCGCGAAACGTCCCTTCTACTAAATGCCCGGCGAACCCAAGAACGAGCGGAACCACGTTCAAAATCCACAAAAGCGGCGTTGCGGATTGCGCTTGCCAAAGCGCGCCCAGCGTCAAGGCGTCATGGTGCGCGGCTTCGATAGCGGTTCCCAGTAGAGGAAACGCCAAGCCCGCTGCAAACGCTATTATCGCCCCGCGCCGTATCGCCACCAAATAAACCCGCCCGCCTCGTGTTTCAGTTCCCCGCCCGCCCGGCGAGATAGTTGCTTGATTATCGGTTCCGAACGCGAAAAAAATACTATACCCAAGCAAGCGACGAAAAAACATCCCCACGCCCTCATAAACGATCTATTAGATCGTCGAAAAGGCCGTTTTGGACCGCCCCGCTGACCTCGTGCCAGAAGACATAGGTCCTGCCGTTCACGCCTTCGTGTCCGCCCACACGGTAGGTTGCGATGAGTTCGCCGAGGCGCGCCGCGACCGCATCGAGAGCGGCGGAATCGCGGGCGTCGGAGCGACGGACGGGCGCGCCCGGACGCGTTTTGAGCATGTCATAAGCGCGAATTGCGGCGGAGCGAAGCGGAAGCGACATAGCGGCAAAAGGACTTTCTTGATTTACGGGCTTATCGGTACAATCGTAACATGGATTTAACAAAGAAAACAAACGAGGCGGAACGAACGCGCTCGGACGCCTACGCTTTGATGACGGAATGGACCGTGTCGCACGCGCTTCGGGCGCACATGCTCGCGGTCGAGGCCGCAATGCGCGGCGCGGCCCGTCGCGCGGGCGAGGACGTGGAATTGTGGGGCATGACGGGTTTGCTCCATGATTTCGACTACGAGCGGTTCCCTAACGTACCGGAGCATCCGCTGAAAGGCTCTGACGTGTTACGGGAGGAAGGCTACCCCAACGCTCTTATCGAGGCGATATTGGGGCATGTCGAGGAAACCGGCGTCGCCCGCGAAACCGCGCTCGCCAAAACGCTGTTTGCGGTGGACGAGTTGTGCGGCTTTTTGATCGCGGTCGCGCAGGTGCGCCCATCCCGAAAACTCGCCGAGGTCGAGGTGTCATCCGTGAAGAAAAAACTCAAGGACAAAGGCTTCGCGCGAGCCGTGAGCCGCGATGACATTACGCAGGGCGCGGCGGATCTGGGCGTGGAGTTGGACACGCATATCGAAAACGTGCTGGGCGACTTGCAGGCCGTCGCGGAGTCCCTCGGCGTTTAGACAGAGAAGTTTTAACCACAAAGACACGAAGAACACAAAGAAGAGGAAAGGGTTGAAATCATAATCACTTTATGTTTTCTTCCCGTCTAAACTTTGTGTTCTTTGTGTCTTTGTGGTTAAAATCCCTCGCCCTACCCGGTTCGCACATCGCGGAGGTACTTGACGTGGCCATCGAGGAACAGGCGGTTGCGCCCGCCCATATGGACGGCGCGGCCTTTCAGAACGGGTGCGACCGTGGGAATGGTGCGCGGGAAGTACGGGTCCACGGCAAGTTCGGCATCGGCGGGACCCTCCGGGACTCCGGCTTGCGCGTTGTTCGCGTCGCGCAAATCGCGCACGGCCTCGTCGTCGGTTTTGCCCCAGAAGTTGTCCTGGGCCACGGGATCGTCCGGGTGATCGAAGCGCCACAGCCAGTAGCGCGACGACGCGGTTTGCGCGGCGACCGGCGGCGCGACGGTTTGCGCGACCTGCGGGGCGTCGCCGAGCGGCGACAAACCCGCGACCGACGGGCAGGACCAGATAGCGGGGGCGTTGACATAGGGCGCGAGCGCGATGATCGCCCAGCCGCCGCGCGGGTCGGACGGCGGCCAGGTCGCGCCCCACGACGTTCCATCCGGGTTGGCGCGGTAGCCCAGCGCGGTTTTGAGGTCGCGACGGTCCGGCATTCGCTCGTCGTAGTCCTGCGCGTACATCTGAAACGCGAGGCCGATTTGCCGCAGGTTCGACGTGCAGGACGCCTGCCGCGCCTTCTCGCGCGCCTGCGCGAACACGGGAAACAGGATCGCCGCAAGTACCGCGATGATGGCTATCACGACAAGCAGTTCGATCAGGGTAAAGGCGCGGCGACGTAGTGCGGGGTTCATATCAGCCTTTACCCAAAATCGGATTCCCAACGTATCACGACAAAAGCGAATGCCACAGTTACGCCTTCTCAAGAAGCGCATGGTAGTCGCCACACTCGCTTGCCCATTCGCCGTAGCAGGCGACAAGACCGCAAGCAATGCAACGCAAGCCGAGGTAGAAGTGCCGCACATCATCGCTACCGGCATACAAAGCGACGCCGACACTCGCCTCGAAAATTTCCGCCCCGCACGGACACTGGCAATCCGCAAGTTTGGCGTCGTTCAAATAATCTGCGCTGTCCCCAATGGCGTGAAACGCGCCGCAAACGGCGCAGGTTCGGGTTGCCGCTTCTTCGATTTCATCAAGTCCGATAATGAACCGTCGCTCGTCCTTACCGCAGGCGGCGCAAACACAGTCCGCGAAATGCGTCGCGATATCGCCATTCGCGCGACTGAAAGCCGCAAAGTACACGTGAATATCGGCGTGGTTGTCGCCATAGCGGCAACCTTCTTTCGTTCGTAACGCCATTTCGGTTCACTTTCATCATAAAGTAGTTAAGATTGTTCTGGACGCCTTTCACCCGTCGAAAGAAAAAGGCGGCTCCCCTTGATAAGGGGAGCCGCCTTTTATACTACGCGCCGCTTCTAATTATCGGAAGCGGGCGGGGCGGGTAATTCCGCCATGCCGAGCGGGGCGGTGAGCGTGTCCGGGTCGTGCGTTTCGCCTTCGGTTTCGACCTTGCGGAAGATCACCGCTGCGGTTTCGCCTTCGCCGTCAATCTCCGCCCGGATCGTGTCGCCGTGCGAGAAGCGGCCCAAAAGCACCTCTTCCGCGAGCGGGTCCTCGATCAAGCGCTGGACCGCGCGGCGAAGGGGGCGCGCGCCGAACTGCGGGTCGAAGCCGTCGGTCGCGAGTTTGTCCATCACGGGCTGGGTAACGAGAAGTTCCATGCCCTGATTGGCGACCTGCTTGCGGACGCCGTTCAGCATCAAGTCCACAATATGCTCGATGTCCTCAGCCGACAGCGAACGGAACACGATGGTCTCGTCCACGCGGTTCAGGAATTCGGGCCGGAAAACGCGCTTCAACTCCTCGTTGATGCGCCCCTTCATGCTTTCGTATTCCTTTTGCTCCTCGCCCTTCGGTTTCTGCTGGCGAAGGCCGATTCCCGGCTCGCGGTTGATGATGTGCGCGCCGACATTCGAGGTCATGATAATGACCGTGTTCTTGAAGTCAACCACGCGTCCCTGCGAGTCGGTCAGGCGTCCGTCCTCCATCACCTGCAACAGGATATTGAAGACTTCCGGGTGCGCTTTTTCGATCTCGTCGAGCAGGATGACCGAGTACGGCTGACGGCGCACGGCTTCGGTTAGTTGCCCGCCCTC
>CAXUMS010000098.1:8678-18625 GCA_964252165.1 uncultured Armatimonadaceae bacterium | reverse complement strand
ATTTAGACTTCCGCTAAGTAGACGCCATCGCCAAGTAATAGACGCTAACGACAAAGCAAAGGCCACAAAAAGACATATCAATCTGCGGGCGGAACACGGCATGATTGACTAACATACGAACCGCGCGGCGCAATACGCCTGCGCTAACGTTTCCGCGCTTGTGATGTCAAAGGTCATGCAACAAACCAAATTAAAGCGAAATCCCCCGGCGTCCCGCGACCGCGTTGTTCCCGTCGCCGACACGCCCCCGTCGCCCGAGACGCCCGACGGCTTTGATATCGTCGTCAATGACGCGGCGTTTCTGGAGCGGGTTTGCGCGATCAAGCAAAGCGTCCTCGCCGATGTTTCGTGCATTCTTGCGCGAGCGAGCGGGGCCGATATTGACGCCCGGCAGGCGTTCGCCGCCGCCCGCAATGTTTGCGAGATTTTGTTTTCCCATCATCAGCGTCCGCACACGGAAATTCCCAAATTGTTCTGGGAAACGCCGCTGGGCCGCGCGGTCGGCTTGTGCTGCGGCGACCGCGAAGAAGGCGGTGCGGACGCGGTTCCCTGCCAACCTGTGGAAACAATGGTTTCGCTACCGTTCCCGCTCACGGAGCGTTTGCGCCTCGAAGCCGAAATGCAGAACAAAACGCTTTCGGAGGTGGTTGCGGAGCGGTTGAACAAATAGTAGCCTCTGGCGCCATACGGATAGGGCGTATACCGGTATTAGCGCCTGCTTCTGCAGGACCTGTCAAAAAAACTATGTTAAATTGATGTTAAAAATCCGAAAACAGCCTGTTTCGGTGGTATCGTAAACTTGCCGGGAGAACAGTGGATACGTAGCGCTGGCAAAGATTTAGGGATACCCATCCGCGCTCGTGTCCCCGCCTAAGCGCAAGAGGCTACCCATGAGCTTGACTGATCCGCGCGCCGTTTCCGAGCGGCCATCAGCGCGACGCGGCGCAACGCCGCCGCCGCGACTTCCTTTTAAACCATTATCGCCATCAACGTCATCGCCCCGCCGCCGAATTGAGCGGACGGGCCGCGCTTCCGCCGCAAGCGACAACAACGCTTTTGTTCCTCTTGCACCCTCCGCCGCGCCGTTGTTTGGCGCGGAAGCGGCGCGTTCCGCCAGGCGCGGCGACGCTACGGGCGCTCTTTCACGCCAGGACATTTATCCCTTAGCCAAGCGCACGCTCGACATCGCGCTTTCCGCCGCCGCCCTGCTTATTTTGTTTCCGCTTTTCGCGGTGATCGCGCTTGCTATCTGGATCGAAGATCGCGGCCCGGTTTTCTACAGCCAGCAGCGTATCGGCTGTCACGGCGTTCCGTTTCGCTTTTTCAAGTTTCGGAGCATGGTTCGGAACGCGGACGCGCTGAAGGAGCGGTTGATCCGGGACGGCGGCAACGAGGCGGGAGAGGTGATCTTCAAGATGAAACACGACCCGCGCGTCACCCGCGCCGGTCGCCTGCTCCGCAAGTACTCTTTAGACGAGTTGCCGCAGTTCCTGAACGTGCTGAAGGGCGACATGAGCCTGGTCGGGCCGCGTCCGCACCTGCCGCGCGAGGTGGATGCGTACAGGGAGCCAGGCTACCACGCGCGCAACAGCGTGCCGCCCGGCCTGCTTTGTTTGCGCGAGGTGCAGGGTAGGAGCAACTTGACGTTCGAGCAGTGGATCGCGCTTGACCTGTTGTACATCGAGCATCAGAGCATGCGCACTGACCTGTGGATCCTGATGCGCGCACTGCCCGCCGTGCTAAAAGCCGAAGGCGCCTGCTAAAAGAACGCCGTGCGCTTGCTACCGGCCCGTGTAAAATTTCTTTCATGTCAGGCGGGCAAGGACGATACCGAAACGGCGCGAACTTCGATGAAGAAGGGCGTAACTTAAACTTTACTTTCGCCTTCAAGAGAAAAAACGCCTTATGAGCGAGCCTCTGGTAGTCGCCTGGCAGTATATCAACAATGGTTTGGCGTCATGGGGATGGGAAGCCGCCCATGCGCTTGCGGAATCCGGCGAGGACGTATTGCTCGTTCATGCGGAAGGGTTCCCCATCTCGCCCCCCACGCACCCGCGCGTTCGTCTTTTGACCTTTAGTCCGTCCTGGGCGAAAGGGAGCGGACCCGTATTCCGCCTGCGTCGCCGCTTGGGACGCGACATCGGCCACGTTCTCCTGACCCGCAACGGTTTCGTGTACGATCTGCACCGGCATCTGCGCCAAAACAACATCACGCCTCGGGCGTACCTTTTGAACCAATCCGACTTGGTGGATGAGCGCGTCGCGACCCCGCAGTACCCGGTCGCATGGGGCTACCCGACCGATCTTCGCGGCTACATCGAGAAAACCAGCCGCTACACCGGTGGCGCCCCGTGGTGGTCCCGGAAAGGCTTTGGGACCACGCGCTTTAGCCTCGGCTGGTACCGCAGAGATTGGCGCGCGTACCGCCGCGCGACCGGCGGCGTTTTATCCGTATCCGAGCGGATCGCCGCCGACCTTCGCGCGGCGGGCGTCCGAAATGTTTGCGTGGTTCACCCCGGCACCAACGTTCCTGTGTGGAACGAACGCGATAGGGATAAAACAGAAGCCGAAAGCGCGGGGCAAACGCTTCGCATCATCACGGTCGCCGTGGAGCTTGAGGACCCGCGCAAACGCGTTCGCTGGATGCTGGAAGCGTTGCACGCGGTTTCCGACCCCAAGTTCAGTCTGACTGTTGTCGGCAAAGCGTCCCCCGAGTTCGAGCGATGGGCGACCGAGGCGAGCCGGTTCCCAATCTGTTTTACCGGGCCGGTTTCGCGCGAGGAAGCCCAGGCTCTTATGACCGAGCAAGATTTGTTCTTGTTTGGTTCACGCGTGGACGATTGGGGGTATGTGCTAATCGAAGCGATGGGGCAAGGAATTACCGTCGCCGCCCCGGACCAATCGCCGTTCGATGAAATTCTCGGCGATACCGGCGTTTTATACGCTCCGGACGACAAGGACAGCCTTACCCGTCATATCGCCGCGCTTAGCGACCGGTCGCTCGAATCATTGCGGCGCGCCTCGTATGAGCGAGCGGTGCAAAAATTTTCCCGCGCCGCGTTCGCCCAAAGTCTTCGCGCCGCGATTAAGCCTCCCGATTGACAGGCGACGCCGCCTCTGGGACTTCGTGTAGGCCAATCCTGCCCGCCCTGTCAAAATAAACGCGATGCGATATTATTTGACAGGATGAGCGTTGAAATTTCACGGCGTGTCGTTATCTGTTGTTTGCCGAGGCTGTGATCACATGAACAACGCATCAAATCAGCGGCGAACCATCGCTTGCGGGGCGGATGCAAAGTACGCCTTGTCGCTCGCCGTGACGCTCCGCTCGTTGCTGATGACGCTCCGGCGCGCGGGGCGGCGCTTGATTTGTATGTTGTCTACGGCGGCTTGGGAAGCGCGGCGACGCGGTTAAAACAGGCGGTTGACCAAGCCGATCGCGCGAACCATGTTGATTGCAATGTGCGTTGATTGCAATGTGCATATCGTCACCGTAGAGGAAAGCGCGCTGAGCGTTTTTAACGAACTGCCGCAGACCGACCATCTAAACTTCACGATATTTCTGCGTTTATTGTTGCCGGATCCGCTTCCGCAGGATACGGAAAAAGTTATCTACCTTGACAGCGATCTTCTTTTCGCGGAAAGCGACCAGGAGATTGGAACCAGGACATGACGGGGAGGGCCGTGCTGGCGGTTCAGGACTACGTGATACAAACGGTTTCGTCACCGCTCGGCCTCGCCGACTACGCCGCGCTCGGCTACTCGCCGGACCAATGGTACTTCAACAGCGGCGTTCTGGTCATTGATTTGAAGCGGTGGCGCGATGAGCAAATCCCCGCTCGCGTGATGCGCTACAACCGGGAACGGCCCGGGCAAATCAAGTTTCCCGATCAGGACGGATTAAACGCGGTTCTCGCCAATGATTGCGGTTTTCTGGATTTGCGCTGGAATGTGACGGTTTACAGCCCCGATCTGAATGACTGGACAAATGGGGAGTTCAGAGAGCGGGTTCGTCCTCGATTAAGCGAACTGATGCCCCAACCGGCAGTGGTGCATTATGCGAGCGGAAGCAAGCCCTGGCTTGCGGGAAACCACCCGCCCCTGCGCTCGCAGTGGTTTCGCCATTTACGTGAGAGCGGCTGGCTGACGCCTGGTGCGTTTCTCGCTTTTTACAGCGGTTGGACAGCGCGCAACGACTTCCGGTACGCGAAGGCGGCGTGGCGACGATTGCACGAAGCGGGGGCTAACGTGAAACGATCCCACGCTTCCCGACCGTCTTTACTCTCAACATTCGTGCGTATACAAAATGCCAAAAAACCGGGAAGGTAATCAACCTTCCCGGTTTCTTGTGTTCGCCTCGCCGTACGTTAGTACAGCTGGCTTTGCGGAATGGCGACCGGGCTGGAGGTTCCCGGCGTCGCCCACAGAAGGCGCGCGACCGCGCCGTACCCGTTCTCGTAATACTCCATTTTTATCGTGACCTTTTGCCCGGCGACAAGCGAGATTGCGCCGCTTATGTTCGTGGCGGGGGCGTGATCGCCCCAGTTATCCACCACGAGTTGTCCGTTGACCCAGAGCCGAACGCCGTCGTCGCTAACGGTCCCAAAGGTATACACGCCGGTCGTGGTCGCTTTCACCTCGCCTTCCCAGCGTACCGAGAAGTTATCCTGCCCCACGCCCGAAACGCCCGGCGCATCGTTCCCCCAGTCGAAGTTGACCTGCGGATCGCGCCGCGTTCCCGCAGGCGACCCGGTTAGGTACCGGTTGTTGAAGTAGGTTCCGATTAACCCGGTTCCCGCATCCCCACCTGTATTGCCGCCGCCACCCGTACCGGTGGGCGGGTAAAGCCGAATTTGCGGAACCGCCTGGCGCGCGGTTTGTCCCGGATACGACCAGAGAAGCCGTGCGGTCGCGCCGCCCGCGCTTTCGTAGTACTCCATCTTCACTGCGACCTTTTGGCCCGCCGTCAGTGTAACGGTTCGGGATGCGGTGTCATCGGCGGGTGAGTGGTCGCTCCAGTTGTCCACGAGAAGCGCGCCGTCAATCCACAGGCGCACGCCATCATCCGAGCGCGTGGCGAAGGTGTACGCCCCGCTTACCAGCGCCTCGACCTGCCCTTCCCAGCGCGCCGAGAACCGGTCCGCAGGCAGGACGGCGGCGGGCGCGTCATTTCCCCAATCGTAGTCCACGGTCGCGTCGGTCCGCGTTAAAGCCGCCGCGCCGCTTAGCGACGTATTGGCGAAGTAGCTGCCAAGCAACCCCGTTCCCGTTCCCGCCCCGGAGCCGCCGCCGGTGGTACCACCGGTGCTACCGCCGGTCGTGCCGCCGGTCGTGCCACCGGTCGTACCACCGGTCGTACCACCGGTCGTACCACCGGTCGTACCGCCGGTCGTACCACCGGTCGTACCGCCGGTGGTACCGCCGGTGGTACCGCCGGTGGTACCGCCGGTGGTACCGCCCGTCGTTGCGCCGGTGGTACCGCCGGTGGTACCGCCCGTCGTTGCGCCGCCGCCCGTGGCGCCGCCCGTCGTAGTGTCGCCACCGCCGCCTGTCACGGTTGAGTAAAGGCGCGCTTGCGGAATGGCGACCGGTGCGGAGGTTCCCGGCAACGTCCATTGAAGGCGCGCGACCGCGCCGTATCCGCTTTCGTAGTACTCCATTTTGATCGCGTATTTTTGCCCGGCGACCAAAGAAAAGCTCGCGCTGGTATCTGTGGCGGGGGCGTGTTCGGTCCAGTTATCAATCACCTTTTGCCCGTTGATCCACAAACGAACGCCGTCATCGCTCACCGTGGAGAAGGTATATGTTCCCGTTGTCGGCGCCTCAACCTCGCCTTCCCAGCGCGCGGAAAAATGGTCGTTGGGTAGACCAGCGGCGGGCGCATTGTTACCCCAATCAAAGTCCACTACGGGATCAGTGCGGACCAGAGCCGGAGAGCCAGTCAGGGCGGGATTGGCGAAGTAAGAGCCGAGAAGACCGTTGCCAGTCCCCGCTCCGGTTCCGCCGCCCGTACCGCCGCCCGTCGTCCCTCCGGTTGTACCGCCGCCTGTCGTGCCGCCCCCGGTTCCGCCGCCCCCGGTTCCGCCGCCGGTTGAACCGCCTCCGCCGTAAATCTCCACCTCGCGGATCGCGGCCTGATGCGGACCCGTCTGGCCGCCCGCTTCCGTGACCTCAACCGTTGCGCCGCCGCCATACGTTGCGTTGTAGATCACAAGACGGATTTTCTGTGTTGTCACTGCGGCGAAGTCGTGGCGGAAAACACATCGGTCGCTGTAGTACTGGTCCACCGTGGTGCGCGTGGGCGGCGTGTATACCTTGAAAACCTTCGGGTCTACCTGAACCCGCTCAATGGTGGTCCACTGCCCATTGTTGTCGTATTGCAGTTCGTAGTCTAAGAGCGAGCCTTCCCATTGCCACGGCACGGGCGCGTAGATCACGACATGCGAAACGCTCGCAGGAGAAGGCAGGCGCACCTCTACAGTCACCGGGAACTGCGTGACGTTGCTGGTCCACGGGCGGTCGTTGTTTTGCAACCGCTGGTAGAACGTTTCCATCACGCCGTTGACGATTTTGCTTGTGCTGTTGTTGATGCCGCCGTCTACGGGATGCGACGGATTGCCCGACGCGGTCACGGTGACGCCGGGCGTGAGCGCAAGATTCGCTCCCCAGTTTAATGGCTCAACCGTGATGTCCTGACCGGTCGCGAGTTCCACATAAACCGGCAAATCGCCGACGGGAAGCTGAACCTGGCCGTTCTCGACCACCAGATTGGTTTCGTTACCAAACGCGGACACGATATGCACCTGCGAACCGCCGGAGACATTCAGCGTGACGCGGTCGTTGGTTGCGCCCGCGCTCATAAACGCGGCCACGCGGCGGTTGGTCCCCTCGAACAAATTGCCGATGTAGAGCTTGTTGCCGACAGTTCCGAAATCGTACGCCCGGGCGTAGTTGGTTCCGAACAACTCTTCCGACCAAACGCGCATCAGCGGCGCAGCAGGGTTCAAACTGCTGTCGTCGTTCTGCCACCATGCGGGAACATCCCAGAAGCCGTGGCTTTTGTCGTACCACAGGTGATTATGCTCTTTGGGGATGCCGTACTGCTCGAACGCCATCATTTGCAGCATGGTCCACTTGCCCTGATGACGCGGCTGATACGACCCGTACACGGCGGCGAAGTAGCCCTGCTCGGTTTGCCATTTTTCCTTGCTCGCCTGACCGTAGCGAGCCAGCAATACGTTGAGACCCTCCATGTTGGCGCGAACCAGAGACAGGTCGCCGTTGATGTTGTTGTAAATATGGAAAGAGAAACCGTCTATGTAGTTACCGCCGCCCGCTTGGAAGAAGTCTTCGAGCCACGGGTACATTCCCGGCCCGATATCCACGGTCCCCGGCCCGATCACTTTGAGATTCGGGTCCACGGATTTGACCGTTTCGTAAAAGGTCTTCATCTCGCCGCGCGCGAACGCGCCGCCGCTCATGCTGAAGTTCGGCTCGTTGCGCGGCTCCCAGTACTTGACGCTGTTTTTGAAATGCTCCACGATCTGCCGCACGCCCGCGACATCCTGGGTTCCGTTGGGGAACGCCACCAAGAGGGCGCGCTTGCGGGCCGGGTCAAACGGAAGGTAATACTGCTGATCCAAAGCGACGTCAATCTCAAGCCGGGCGATAGCCTCGGCGGGATTGCTCGCATTGTCCACCTTGAGGCGCTGCGGCCCCATGCCGGTGATGCCGCGCATGACCTCGTCTTCGGAGGGATGCCAGCCGCCGTTGTTAGGCGGGGGAAGCGCGGGGAAGCGCGTGTCGCGACGGAAGATGACAAATGTGGTGCTTGCAACCGACTTGCCCCAGGGCGCGCCTTGATCCGCGCCGTAAAGGTTCAATTTGTACCAGCCGGGACGGGTCGCATTGACCGTAAATCGCGCGGTTCCGTTAACCGCACCCTGATCTACCAGACTACCCTCGTAATCGCGCACTTCAAAACGGTTTGCGCTGTTTCCGCCCGGCGTGAAGGCGACCGTTTCGCCCACATAGAAAACGTTGTTGCGCTTGCCGGACTCCACGCCCATCACGTTCGGCGGAAGATTGAACGTCCAGCCTTGCAACATCGCCGCTTTGCCGGTCGCCGACTTGCTTGCGGATTTCCCCGCCGCCGCAACCGTGGCTCTACTCGCTTTGGTGACAGCGACGGCTTTTTTGCCGACCATCATCACCGCGATTCGGGCCTTCGCACCCATCGCTTTTCGCGCGAGCGCGGCGGGAACGCCCTGCCATAAACAAATCGCGGCCAGAGCCGCCGCGAATGTCGCTATATATCCGTACCGCGTCGCAGACGGCGTCCAAGACGGTTTATTCCCGCGTTGTTGCATACAATGCCCTTTCAACCAAGCGACAGCGTTTTCGGAGCGTGTCGCGGAGACGTGGAAACAATCAAAGCGAAGTCAAGCGAAGTCAATCGTTCTTCGCGCCAAATAAGGCGTTGCGCTACAGCGCCGTATGCAGGCCCATTCTACCGAATAAAACAGTTTTGCACCGGCTACGCGAACCGGGTGCGAACGTCCTGCACGGACAACTTCCCGCGCACAAATGCAAACGCGCTTTTTTGTTATCGGCGGATGTGAGACAAAAAAAGAGGCCAAATAACCGTAAATTTGCGGATAATTTTTCGTCCCGATTTCGTTTTTTGAAGCAAAAATGGTGTACACTTAAAAAGCCAGTTCACTCAGGCGCGGAATGAGCAAGTCGGAATTTTCCGTTTTCCGGTGACCGCTTCCTAAGATTGACGCGCTTGTTTCGCGCGTATTTCGTCCCTGCACAATGTTGTCCGGGCTGACCGTCGGCGAAAAGTTTACCAAACTTTTTCGCATCTTAACGAGGTTTCAAGTCACGGCTATTGTCGCCCCTCTGACGATAAGCGCGCACCATAGCGGTTGTTGCGCCGGATTTGCCACGTATTGCCTCGTAACGCTGTTGTTCTGTTGTTAGAGTTACGTCGGGCAAGCCTGTTATAAACAGGCCCGCCTCGAAAGTTGCGGAGGATGTCGCTTATGTTGGTTTCGTGTCGCCGCGCGTTTGCGGACGCGACGCACAATTATACTGTTCCTTTGTTGTCGCGGCCCATAGCAGCGTTTGGCTTGCAATACGTAGCGCGTCAGGGAACCAGAGCAGGAAGGTAAGCCGTAATTTTCCTTTCAGGAGACCAAGCCTCGTGAGCGTACCGCTGAATATGCATGACCCGCAACTAAACTCGCAACTATTGTTAGACGAGCCAAGACCGTCTGCGTCGTACCGCGAGGTCGGCGAGATACTGCGCCGACGCTGGGTTGTGATCGCCGCAACCTTCGCGATCGTTGTCGCGGCGGGCGTCGCCGTGACCAAAACCGCGACGCCGGTTTATCAGGCGACCGCCTCGCTTTTGGTCGAGCCGCAAGGAGCGTTTATCAGCCAGATAGACGCCAACAACCCCTTGTCGCCCTTGCTCGCCCCGCGCCCTGAGCAGAATGTGGACACGCAGGTGCGCATCTTGCAAAGCCAGCGTTTTCGCGACAAGTTGCAAAAGGAGCTCGGCGCGGTTCCCAGTTTGACGGTGTCTGTGGTGGACAAAACCAACGTTTTAGAGGTGATGGCGACAGGGCCGGATCCGGTTCTGGTTGGCAAAGCCCCCAATGTTTTGCTGGACGCGTACATCAAGCAGACCGCCGAGGACAGCCAGGAGGACATTGGTCGCGCGCGAAAGTTCACCAAAGAAGGCGAGAACAAAGCGCTCGCACGGGTGGAAAACGCCGAGGAAGCGCTTCAACGCTACAAACAGTCGCACGGCGTGACCGAGATCACCCGGAACCGCGACGCGGTTCTGGGCGAGGTGGAAGCGCTCGGCGGAGCGTACCGGCAAACCCAGGCGGAGCTTGCGGTCGTTCTTGCCCAGATCGATTCCATCAAGACCCGAA
>CAXUMS010000098.1:0-8668 GCA_964252165.1 uncultured Armatimonadaceae bacterium | reverse complement strand
GAATGCGGGCGACGCCCGCGACCATGCAAAGCGTGGTTTCCGCCGAATCCGATCCGGTAATCCGCGCCACGGAAGACCAGATCAGCGCGCTTGAAATTAACCGTGCGGAACTCGCCGAGCGTTTCGAGGCGACCTCGACCAAAGCGAACGACGCGGAACTAAACAAACTGTTCCCGGAGCGGTACAAAGGACAGGCCGCCCCGCTTGCCGCCGTGGACGCTAAGATCGCGGTATTGCGGCGTAAAGTGGCGGAACAGCGCGGCTCGATCTACCGGCGCAACGAGCAGTTTAACCCGGAGCGCTCGGCTTTGGAAAAAGAGCTGGGAGACGCGGAAACGCGCGCGAGCGGTTTGAGCGCAAACGCCGCGAGCGTGTCGCGCTCGCTTGCCGCCGCCTCCGCCAAATCCCGTAATTTTCCGGCCTGGGAAATGTCTATCGCCCGGCTGACGCGGAACCTGGAGAACGCGCGCAAAGACTTCGCTATGTACTCGCAACAACGCGAGCAGTTCACGCTTCGCGACCAGATAAAGCAAACGCGCGCTCGTATTCTCGACGCCGCAACGGTTCCGCTCGCCCCGGTCAGTCCTCGGCCCAGGCAGAACCTCGCCCTGTCCGCGCTTCTCGGGTTGTTCTTCGGGATCTGTCTCGCGCTCGTTTTGGAGTACTTCGACGACCGTATCAACACGAAAGAAGAAGCGGACAGCCTGCTTCACCTGCCGAACCTGGGCGTAATTCCGCAGATACGCGGGTCGTCGCCGATGGTGCGCGATCTTTCCGCCTTGTCGCCCGTAACCGATGCGTACCGCGGCCTTCGCACCAATATCGCCTTCGCCGCGCTCGACTCCGCGCCGCGCAGCCTTGTGGTGACATCGTCGCGACGGGGCGAGGGCAAGTCGCTCACGGTCGCAAACCTTGCGACCGCGATGGCGATGGACGGCAAGCGCGTAATCATCGTGGACGCTGACCTGCGCGCCCCGGTTCAACACACGTTGTTCGGGCTTCCCGCCTCGCCCGGTTTGTCCGACCTACTTATCGGAACACATAAAATCAGCGATATTATCCAGCCCACCAGCACGAACCGCGTCAGCGTTATCGGGGCGGGTACGTTGCCGCCCAATCCGGTCGAGCTTTTAGGCTCCACGGCGATGACGAACTTTTTGGATACGGTCTGCGAACTCGGCGATCTCGTTATCTTCGACACGCCGCCGACGCTGAGCCTCGCCGATTCCGTGCTACTCGGATCGCAGGTGGACGGCGTGCTATTTGTGGTCGGCGCGGGCGAGGCGACCCGGGGCGGCGCGCAACACGGCGTTCATTTGCTTCAGCGCGCCCGCGCCAATGTTCTGGGCGTGGTGATGAACAAAGCGCGCGTTCCCAGCGAGCCGTACTACTACGGTCCCAATCGTCCCAAGCGATTGGGGCGCGCGCCCCGGCTTTCTCCCCCGAACGGCGTTTCCGACGGCGACGACCACGAAGCCCCGGTTTTTGCGGGCGCGCTTCCCAATTCCCTCGCCGCGCCGCTTGCCACAAGCGAGGACGGCGCGGAAAAACCGACCGTGGAAGCGGGAAAGAAAAATTAAAATGCGCTCGACGAATTTATCACCCCATGTATCTTTGTTGTTTTCCCGGCGGCGGCGAATGGCAGTTTTAATTGCGTTTACGCTCGCTCTTGCGGGCGGGGTTGGGGGCGCGGCCAAAGCGCAACAGCCTCCCGCCGTGGCCGCTCCCCCGGCGACGACGGGAAACGCCTCGTCACCCCCGGTGACCGCGCCCGCCTTTGTTGCGGTGGACACGGCGAACTATCGCCTGTCGCCCGAAGACGTGCTGGAAATATCGGTTCTGGATAATCCCGACCTGACCCGGACCGTAAGCGTGCAAAGCAACGGCAAGATTTCCTTCCCGTATCTTGGCTCGTTCCAGGCGGGCGGCTTGACCATCGATGAACTGACGCGGCGGATGAATCTTGGCCTCAGCCAAACGCTGGTGCGTCCCCAGGTCTCTATCGCGGTGCGCGAGCGGCGGGTACGAAAAGTCGCGATCAACGGCCCCGTGAAAAACGGCGGCGAGCGTTTACTGCGCGACGGTTGGCGGGTTCTCAATCTGGTGGTGGACAGCGGCGGCTTGACCACGGAGCGGCCCGAATGGGTTTCCACCACGCTTTTGCACCCGGACGGTAAAGTGACGCCGATTGACATGGAGCGCCTGCTCGGCCCTGACCCGGTCGCAAGCGCCAAGGAAAACATCCCGCTTCAAGAAGGCGATGTTCTGCTGGTGCGCGAACTCGATGCCGCCCTGACGCATATTCAGGTTCTGGGCGAGGTGGTCCGGCAAGGGCCGGTTCCCGCGCCGCTTGACGGCTCTCCCGCGTCGGTTCTCGCCGCGGCGGGCGGCCTTAAAACCGGCGCGGCCCCGACCCGCGCGACCGTAAAGCGGGGCGGCAAACTGATCTCGCTCGATTTGAATGCGTCGCTGAGCGGTCAAACCACGGGAAGCGCCGCGTTCACGCTTCAGCCCGGCGACACGCTGTTTATCCCGCAGAACAAACTAACGTATGCCGTTCTCGGCGCGGTTGGCAAGGCGGGCGAGGCCGAGTACCCGGACAGCGGCGGGTTGACGGTTTCCACCGCGCTCGCCCGAAGCGGCGGCCCGTCCCCGGACGCGGACACGAAAAACGCCACGCTTTTGCATATGGGTCGCGACGGCAAGCCGAACACCGCGGTCGCCATTAATATCGAAAAACTGTACAAGGGCGATCTCACCGCGGACCGGCCTATCGAGCCGGGTGATGTGGTTTTCATTCCCAGCAAAAAGCAAGGTCGTAAATTCGGCGTCGGCGATGCGCTCTCGTTCCTCCCATTCGTCAACCTTTTCTATCGTTAAATCGACAAACACGGCGGCGGGCCTCCCTGCCCGCCGCCGCTATTGTTCTTCAAACTCTGCAATCGTACAACCGAACTAATCTCACAGGAGCCACTCGCATCTCATGGATTTGGCGCTCAATCCGGTCCTTCCGCCGCCCACCAAAGACACCGTTCTGATTCAGCCGACATCGGGCGTTCTTACCGTACGCGCGCTTCGCGACGTTTGGCGGTACCGCGACCTGCTCACCGCATTAGCCACGCGCGACATAAAGCTTCGCTACCGGCAAACCGCGTTGGGCGCGATCTGGGTCGTGTTGCAACCTTTAATCGCGGCGGGAATCTTCTCGCTTATCTTCGGGCGCGTGGCGAAGTTTCCGAGCAACGACGTTCCGTACTTTATTTTCTCCTACGCGAGCCTGCTCGCCTGGAACACGTTTAGCGGCGCGCTCACCCGCACCAGTTCCAGTTTGATCGGCAACTCGCAACTGGTTTCAAAGGTGTATTTTCCGCGCCTCATTTTGCCCTTGTCCACGGTGTTTTCCGTGCTGGTGGATTTTGGCGTCGCGCTTGCGATGATGTTCGTTTTGATGATCTGTTTCCATATCGCTCCGACCGCCGCCTTGCTTTTGCTCCCGGTCTGGCTTTTGCTGATTACCCTGCTTGGCATGGGGTTCGGCCTGATCACGTCCGCCCTTAGCGTCACGTACCGCGACGTGCAGTACGTACTGCCCGTGATCGTCGGTTTCGGTTTGTACGCGACCCCGGTTCCGTACGCGCTGTCGTACGCTTTGTCGGAAACGCCGTCGCGGTATCACGCTTTCTTTTTAATCAATCCTCTGTCCGGCCTTTTGGAAGCGTTCCGCTGGTCCCTCTTGGGAGCGGGATCGCCCGCGCCGCCTCTGGGTTCGCTCACGTATTCCATTGTCGCCGCCCTTGCGGTTTTTGGCATCGGCGCCATCGCTTTTAAACGAATGGAGCGAAAATTCGCCGATGTCATCTAACAATGCAATCGCCGTTCGCGGCTTGTCCAAATCGTACACGATTTCGCATAACGGCCCGAGCCACACCACCGCAGCCGAGGCGTTGATCCACAAACTGCGCCATCCGTTCCAAAAGGCCCAAACGGAAACGTTCTGGGCGGTTCAGGATGTCAGTTTCGATGTGCCGCAGGGCGATGTGGTCGGCGTCATCGGGCGCAACGGCGCAGGCAAATCCACGCTTCTCAAACTGCTTTCGCAGATTACCGAACCGACGCGCGGCGTCGCGCGTTTGGAGGGCCGGGTCGGGTCGCTTCTTGAGGTCGGAACGGGTTTTCATCCCGAACTCACCGGGCGCGAAAACATCTACCTGAACGGCGCGATCTTGGGAATGCGGAAAAGCGAGATCGCCGGACATTTCGACGCCATCGTAGACTTCGCGGGCGTAGAGCAATTCTTAGACACCCCGGTCAAGCGGTATTCATCGGGTATGTATGTCCGGCTCGCGTTCGCGGTCGCCGCGCACCTGTCCACGGAAATCCTGATCGTGGACGAGGTTCTGGCGGTCGGCGACGCCGAGTTCCAGCGCAAGTGTTTGGGCAAGATGCAGGATGTCGCCCGGAGCGGGCGCACGGTTTTGTTCGTCAGCCACCATATGCCGTCTATCGCGCAATTGTGCAACAAGGCGATGTTCCTGGAAAAAGGGCGCGTCACGTATATCGGCGATGTTAACGGGGCGGTGGACCGGTACATGGCGAGTTTCGCAGGACGCGGGGCTACAAGCGCAAGCGGCGGCGACGCCCTCGCGGATTTGCAACGGCGCGGCGGAACGGGCGAACTCCGTATCACCGAGATCGATCCGGTCAAGGAGTTTTTCACGTGCGGCGAGGAGAAAACGGTTCGCTTCGTGATCGAGCGCTTCAAGCCGTACACGGGCAAGTTTTTCGTGTCGTGCCATGTCGTGGATGCGCGCGGGACCGTTTTGTTACAACTCGATTCGCGCATGGTGGAGCATTGGATCGAGGCGCGGGACCGAATCGAAGGGCAGTTCACCATTCGCACGCCCTGGCTGAAGCCCGGCGCATACCGTCTGGATATATTCGTGTGCAGCGGCGGGATCATGGACCGGTTTGAGGATGCCTGTCGCATGGAGGTGATTCCGCTCATGCCGTACCCGTCGGCGGGCAACGACGAGGCGACATCGCACGGCTTGGTATTCGCGGACTACGCGTTTTCCAACGTCGAGGATAAAGACAGCGCGGCGGCGCCGCTTTTCCCCGCCGCCGAGCGTGACGGGAATATCCGGGAGGGTTTTTTGCCCGCCGGGGGTAGCAACGGGACCGCCGCGCACGGGAAGGGAATTTCCGTCGCGCCATGACGCTTCGACATCGGCCCGTTCATTGCGGTATCTTGAGGCGCGACCCGGCCAGCCCGTACACGGTTGACCGCTTCGCGAATGCCTATCCTCAGGAGAATCGCATGAAAACTTCGGCGACGTTGCCCGTGGTGTACGCCTATCCGTACACCAATTGGGATATGCCGCCCGCGCGTCAGCGTTATCTAATGACCGCGCTTTCCCAGTACACCGAGGTGTATTATCTGGACCGGCCACCGGGCGCGACCCGGTACCGGTTCGGCTTGCCGTACGCGGAGCCGGTTTCGCCGTCGCTAACGATAATTCGCAACGCGTTCGGACTACGCTACTCGCGGCTCCGGCAGTATTCCGAGCGCGCGGCGGTGGCCCTCGACGCCGTGCATCTGCATACCCTGCTTCGTCAGCGCGGCGTCGCCAAGTACATCTACTGGGTCGGCGCGCCGGACCCGCTCCTTTTGCAGGGAATGCAGTGCGAGCATCTGGTTTACGATTGCATAGACCCGTGTTTTATCCCGTCCGAGCAGGAGCAGTTCGACCGCAACGAACTCGCGATTGCGCGCGCGGCGAAAATTGTTTTTTGCACGGCGGAAACGCTACTCGTAAGATGCGGGGCGGTCAATACCGCCTCGCATCTTTTGCCCAACGCTTGCTCGCCCGACGAATATCCGCCCGAGCGTAATCCTTCATTACCGCTTCCCGCCCCTTTGCAAAATCGGGGCGACCGTCCCGTAATTGGCTTCATGGGAACGATGGACTGGCGCATGGATGTGGAAACGCTCGCGTATGCGGCGCAATGTTTGCCGGAATACACATTCGCGCTTGCGGGCCGCGTCAACTACGATCAGGAAGAGCGCCTCCGCGTTTTGCGCGCCCTGCCGAACGTGGTCGTGCTGGGAACCGTGTCGCTGGGCGAAGGCCGGGCGTACACGGCGGCGTTCACGGTCGGCCTGATTCTGTTCGTTCCCGGCCCGATGTGCGACGCCGTCAACCCGGTGAAAATGTATATGTACCTTGCCGCCGGGAAGCCGGTGGTTACGACGGATTTGCGCGAAACCCGGACGCCGGGCGAGCCGCTCGTGTACGCGACCCGCACCCCGGACGAGTTCGTCGCCGCTATTCGGCGCGCGGTCGCCGAAGCAAGCGACACATCGCTTAGGGAAGCGCGCGTGGCGTTCGCGCGCCAGAACACGTGGGACGAACGGGCGCGCGTCGCCGCGTATCATCTTGCTTGCCAGTTCCCGGCCCCCGATGCGGTGGCGGCGCGGCGGATACCGCACCCGATTTCGTTAGTGGCGGCGGGTCAGAACCATCACAACAGCGATAACGAAAGCGGAGGCTTTTCTCCGCGCGCCGGTAATCAGCAGTAACCCATGAACATCGCTTTAACGTCGCAATTTTTACCGTCGGGCAGCAAGATCGGCGTAGGCTACCAGGTGCATTATCTGGCGAACGAACTCGTGCGCCGGGGACACCGCGTCACCGTGTTCAGCCGCACCGGGCTGTCGCCGGATTCCCTCTATGATGTCGAGGTCGTGCCGGTGGGCAAGCGGCTCCGCACGTTCGGGTTCGCGTGGAATTTGCGCCGCTACGATTTCACCAAGTTCGATGTGTTGCACGGGCATGGCGACGACTGGTTCTTGTGGGGGCGCAAGCGCCCACGGCATATCCACACGTTCCACGGCTCGTGTCTTGCCGAAATGCTCCACGCCAAAACGCTCACGGTTCGGGCGCAAATGGCGGCCCTCGCGCTGTGCGAGGCGAACGTTTCTTTTCTCGCCGATGAGTTGGTGACGGTGTCGGCAAGCACGCGAAAATACATTCCCACCGTGAAAAAGGTCATTCCCTGCGGCGTGGATACCGAAGCGTTTCGGCCCGGCGGCGAAAAATCCGATGCGCCCTCGCTTTTGTTCGTCGGCACCATGCACGGACGCAAGCGCGGCGCCCTGCTTCTTGATTTGTTCCGCCGCGAGATCAAGCCGCGCGTACCGAACGCGGAGTTCTGGGCCGTGTGCGAAAATCCGGTCGAGGGCGACGGCATCCGCTGGATGGGGCGCGTCCCGTTCGAGGAACTTACCGAGTTGTACCGGCGCGCGTGGGCGTTTTGTTTGCCGTCGTCGTACGAGGGATTCGGCGTCCCGTATATCGAGGCGATGGCGTCCGGGACGCCCGTGATCGCGTCCCCCAATGTCGGGGCGAAAGAGGTAACGGCGAACGGGAAATGGGGCCGGATCGCGCCCGATAACGAACTCGCGCAGGCCGTGATTGACGTTTTGACCGACCGCGAGTTGCGCGACGATCTGCGGGCGCGCGGCCTTACGCGCTCGCGCGATTTTTCGTGGGACCGGGTGTGCGCGCAGTACGAGGCGGTTTACACCAGGACGGACGGCTCGTCCGCACCCGCGACAGCGCCCGCGCCGGGAGCGAGTTTATAATGAATGTCGCGTTGTTCGCGAGCGCGTTTTATCCGAACCTCGGCGGGGTCGAGGAGCTAACGCGTCAGATCGCCCACGCGTACCGGCGCAAAGGCATGGGCGTTATTGTGCTGACCAACCGCTGGCCGCGCGACCTGCCGCCGCACGAGATGTACGAGGAGATTCCGCTCTACCGGCTCGCGATGCGGGTGCCGGAAACATACGCCAAAGCGCGCGTCAGTTACGCATTAACCGCCCGGCAGGTGGAGCGCGAAATGCTCGCCATTCTCGCCAAGCATAATATCGGCATGCTTCATGTGCAGTGCGTCAGCGCCAACGCCCACTGGGCGATGAAGGCGCAACGCGCGACCAGCCTCCCTCTCGTGGTTTCCGCGCAGGGCGAACTGACGATGGATGCGGGCGCGCTGTTTGAAAAATCGCTGTGGGCGCGCGGCATGATGCAGGACACGCTTCGCGCCGCCGATGTTGTCACCGCCTGCTCCGCGCAAACCCTCGCGGAACTCGACGCGTTTATGGAAACCGGGCCGGATTTTGGCGGCAAAGGGCGCGTTATCTATAACGGCATTCGCCTCGCCGAGTTTGATGACGCGGGCAAAACCGCGTCGATCGGTCAAGCGGCAACGGCGGGGCGTCCGTATGTTCTTTCTATCGGGCGGCACGTCGCGCAAAAAGGCTTCGATGTACTGCTCCGGGCGTGGGCGCAGAACAGCAAAGCGAACGATGCGGCGACAAGGCGACACGACATCGTTCTTGCAGGCGACGGCGAGGAATACGAGGCGTTAAAAACGCTTGCCGACGAACTCGGGATTGCGGAGCGCGTTCGCTTTGTGGGACGCGTGGACCGCCGCGAGGCCGTGCGTTTGTTCAAGGGGTGCGCGCTGTTTGTTCTGCCGTCGCGCCACGAGCCGATGGGGATCGTCAATTTGGAGGCGATGGCGGCGGGAAAAGCGATTATCGCAAGCCGCGTCGGGGGCGTGCCGGAGTTGGTGCGCGACGGCGACAACGGCGTTCTGGTCGAAGGCG
>CAXUMS010000097.1:12353-18639 GCA_964252165.1 uncultured Armatimonadaceae bacterium | reverse complement strand
GTGTGGCTGGTCCTCCCTGGAAGAGGGAGCCGCGCGGCTTGAGCGATTTAGCCTCCCGCTCAGTAGACGCCCTCGACAACACAGCACAACGCTGCTTGACGGAGCGGCGGTACAATACGCGCATGAAAATAGCGATGGCGACGCATAATGTCGTTCACCTGCGCGCGGCGGGGCGGAGCGGGGCGGAGATGGTGTCGCAGGCGCGCGGCGGCGCGATAGTGCGCGTGTTGCGCGAGGACGACAAGAACGCATGGGCGTATGTTGAAACCGACGACACGTACCGGGGCTGGGCCGAAACGCGGCATCTTACGGAGGCGCCGGATGGCGCGGGCGAGGGGGAGCGAGTGGCGGTCACCACCGTGTTCGCCGAACTGCGCGCCGCGCCGGAGGCGAATGCGCCTCTCGTGATGCGCCTGCCGTTTCTTGTAACCGTGGAAACGCCGTCGGTTGGGGGCGCGGGGGGCGAGTGGCGGGCGGCGACGCTCGGCGGCGGGACGGGCGGTTGGCTTCCCGCCGCGAGCCTTGCGCCGCTTGCGCCCGCGCCCGCGCGCGAAATCGCGACTTGCGCCGCCGGTTGGGGACGTGACTTCCTCGGAACGCCGTACTTGTGGGGCGGGTCGTCGAGTTTCGGGCTGGACTGCTCCGGGTTTGTGCAACTCTGCTACCGCCTCGCCGGGATGATTTTGCGCCGCGACGCCGACATTCAGCGAAGCGACACCCGCTTTGAGCCGGTAGCGGTCCGCGACATCGCCCGCGCAGGCCGTGACCTTGTGCCAGGCGATCTGGCGTTTTTCGGCAAGCCGGACAAAATCACCCATGTCGGAATGCATTTGGAAAACAATTTGTTTATCCATAGCGCGGGCGGGATTGGCGTCACGATTACCGGGTGGGGCGACGACCGCTACTCGCCGGGCTTTGTGGATGCGCGCCGGTTGAACCCGGCCCTCGCAAGCCAACCGGTGGAGCGCTTCGAGGCCGACGACCGGTAGAATCAACGTGCTGATGACATGTACGCTCTTCGGAACAATGGCCCCTTATGTGGATTTATCAGGAAACGACAAACACGGCTTTGAACCTCGATCATGTCGCGCGGCTGTTTGTGGAAGCGACCGGAACCGGGGCCGCCTTGAAAGCGGACCTCGCGAGCGGCGGGGGCGCGTCCGCCTCGCCCGCCGCGAAAACCGTGATGGTTGCGTACTTCGACTCGAAAGCCGACGCGCAGGTCGCGCTCGCCGAACTGATGCGAAAGCGCGAGGCCAATATCGCGGTCGCTCGTTTGGGCTAACCAGCAACCCGCCTCCCAACCCCAATGGGAAATAAACCTTATGATGTCGCCGCCCGATCTCGATGCCGCGCTGTTCGATCTGGACGGAACGCTGGTTCGCACATTTATTGATTTCCCCGCTTTGCTGGGCGCCGTTCGCGCGGTCGCGGAAAACCACGGGGCGGGCGATGCGACGCAAAGTGAAATCGATGTTCTTCAGGTGGTCGCGACCGGAACCGCGTTTCTGAACGCGCACAAAGTTGGCTCAGGCGCTTTGTTCGCCCGCGACGCGTTTGCGGTTATCGAGCAGCGCGAAGCCGACGGTTGCGCGCATCCGGAGGCCGTGGACGGCGCAACCGAGCTGCTGGATACTCTGCGGGCGCGCGGCGTTCGCGTCGCCGTTATCACGCGCAACTGCCGACGCGTGTCGGAAGATTTGATAGCGCGCATGGGTTTGAGAACCGACCTTTTGATCGCGCGCGAGGACACCCGCGAGTTCAAGCCGCACCCCGCGCCCATTTTGCAGGCGTGCGCCGATCTTGGCGTCGCCCCGGAGCGTTGCGCGATGACCGGCGATCTGTGGGCCGATATTGCGTCCGGGCGCGCGGCGGGCGTGGGCGTCACCGTGGGTATCCAATGGGCGCACGATCCGCCGGACCGGTTTGCACGCGCCGCGCCGGATTACGTTGTCGGCTCACTCCAAGAGGCGGCGCGCCTGCTGGTTTCGGGTTGAACTTTTTGTTAGAGTAGCGTTTGTTCGCACCAAATGTTTTTCCCCGCCGCTTTCCTGCGGTATACTGACCGCATCAAAAAGCAAACAAATGTTTGTAGCATAAACGAGGCGAAAGGAACGCACATGGGTAAGCGAGGGCCGAAAGCCGGGGCGAAATACGAGAAACGGGTGTACGTGGCGCGCAGTTTGCCGGTGATCAGCGATTGTCAGTTGCTCGCGGCGCAAAATTTCAACGAGCGACTGGACGGCGTTCTCGCCGCGTTTGACCGCCGCGTCTATCCCGCAGGCGCGCTGGAGCCGACCGTGACCCGCCGCTTTGTGGACGCCGCCGAACTGCTTCAAAGCGCGATTATCGGCGGCATCGAGGAATACGAAACGCGCGGCGTGTCGTCGTCGCCATCACACCCCGCGTCCGGCGTTCGCCCGAACGCGTCCGGCGAGGATGAAACCGACAGCGAGGACGAGGAGGAGGGCGACGAGGAGATTTACGACGAGGATTATCAGGACGACATGTGAAATTAAAGAGTCGGCCCCCTAACCCCCAATAATGGGGGGACAAGAAAGAAATATACTCCAACGTAAACGCCTTTTGTCCCGCAGTGAATCTTTGGTGATAGGTTATTTCTTGTCCCCCCCTTATTGGGGGTTAGGGGGCCATCTTTTCTTCTTCTCCTTTGCGCGCTTTGTGATCCGCCCTGTGTGATCTTTGTGGTTAAAAATCTTCTCCCCTTTGCGGTAAAACAAACTATGGAAGATAATATTTTCGCCAAAATCGCGCGCGGCGACGTTCCCATCGAGATTATCTACGAGGACGAGTGGGTTCTTGCGTTCCGTGACATCAACCCGCAGGCGCCGGTTCACGCGCTCGTGATCCCCAAGAAGCCCATCGTAAATATCCTCGCGCTCGGCCCGGACGACCGCGAAATGGCGGGCGCGCTCCTCCTTGCCGCCGGTGAGGTTGCGCGGCGGCTGGGCGTTGCGGAAACCGGCGTTCGGGTCGTGTTCAACGCGGGCGGCGACGGCGGGCAAACCGTGCCGCACCTCCACGCGCATGTTTTGGGCGGTCGCGCCATGTCATGGCCCCCCGGTTAACGCTTCATCGTTCCTTTTTTGTCGGCGGCGTGCTGTCAAGAGCGGAAATAAACAAAATGAAAAATGCGCTTTGTTACGCTTTGATTGTAGTCGCTCTATTGCTGACAAACGGGGGCGGCAAGGCGGTGGCGCAGGCGCAAATTGCCGCTCCAGCGACCGTATCGAAGTCTGTACCAATTCTGTCGCCCACCCCCTTAACCCTGCATTGGCGACAGGTCGCCACGTCGAGCAATATTTTTTGCGGCAGAATAACGAGTGTGACGGAAGACCCGCCCCGAGGGGAGATTTTAGGGAGGCGGTTCCAGATCAAAGCAACATGTAACCAAACGCTGAAGGGCGAGCGTCTGAGCAATCCGGTCGACTTAACCTATACATTTCCCAAGGAACCGCGCTATGAGGCGTCAATTCGCGGGCTTGCACAGGGTCAGAACCTTCTTTTCTTTTCGGGAGGTGATGTAACAAGACCGCCTCTCGTAGCGACAGACGCGCTAATTAAGGCGGTTAAGGACGAAATAGAAAATCAGACGCGTATTGCGACGAACTTTGAAAAGTTGCCCGCCGCTCGCCCCGACAAGTTGCATGGCCGCATTAAAATGTTGATCAACATATTGCGCGACGAGAAGCGAGAAGGTTATTCTATAGAGGGCGAGGCGCTACGCAAAAAGGCTCTGCAGTATTTACAACGGCTTGGCCCCGCAGGGGTTCCCTCCGTAATTCGGCAACTCAATGACCGGCGTAAGATATTCGGCTATACGGTTATGATTGTGAATCCCCCTTACTACTGGGAAAGCCATTCACCCCAAACTCCTAATACCGTTGTTGATCTACTCGCGCCGTTTTTGCCGATGATGACCGGGCCGGGCGGTTTAGAGTTTAGCGAGGGAAGCGATGCCGCCATCGCTGGGTGGCGCGTGTGGCTGTGCTACACGATGGCGGCGGACGAGGCGAAAGCGGCGAAAAAAACAGAGTTTATCGAAAAGCCGCTACAATGAACGTATGAGACCAAACGTACCTTTGGACCAGTGGGACGCCGACGATGTGGAAGCGGCGGTGAAAAACCACGCGTCGCCCGCCCCCGCCGCGCCGGTCGCCGGGCCGCTCGCGCAGTCGCCGCTTGGGCCGTCGCCCCAAACGCCTGCGCCGCCCGCGCCGAACGGGCCGGTGTCCCGGCGCGACTTCCTGCGGCGGGCCGGTAAGGAAGCCGTGCAAACCGGAACGCAACTCGCCCCGCTCGTGCCGGGAGCCGCCCTTGCCAAAACCGCGCTCGGGATCGGCGCGACCGGCGCAAACGGGGCTAAACCGCAAAGCCTGATGGCGCGGCTCGCCGGATGGCGCAACAAGCGCGCGGACGAAGCGGACGACGCGACGCCCACGCAAACGCCGAACGGCTCGGAAGGCGAAACCCCATGACGCCTTTGCGCCATCAGCCGACGCTTCGCGAGTTGTTAGATGTGGCGATGGACGCCGCGTACCTTGCCGGGCGCGCCACGCTCGCGCACTTCAACACGGGCGTTCGGGCCGAGAAAAAGGCCGATAACACGCCGGTGACGGTTGCCGACCGCGAGGCGGAACAAATCTTGCGCGCCCGGATCGCGCGCGACTTTCCCGACCATGCCGTTTTGGGCGAGGAGGAGGGCGAAACCAATCCCGACCCGAACGCCCCGTTCCGCTGGATTTTAGACCCGATTGACGGCACCAAGTCGTTTGTCGCGGGCGTGCCGCTGTACGGAACCCTGGTCGGCGTCGAGGTCGAGGGGCGTCCCGCTGTGGGCGTTTTGTATCTGCCCGCATTGGGCGACATGATCACCGGCGCGGACGGGTTGGGCGCGCACTGGAACGGGCGACCGTGCCGCGTCTCCGACATAGATAACCTTGCCGATGCGACCGTGGTGACGTCGTCGCTGGCCCGCGTGCAGGCGCGCTCGGATGCGTATGAGAAGATTGTCGGCGCAACATATCTGCAGCGGACGTGGGGCGATGCGTTCGGCTACGCGCTTGTGGCGACCGGGCGGGCCGAGATTATGCTGGACCCGGCTGTCAGCCCGTGGGATTGCGCCCCGATGGCGCCCATTCTGCGCGAGGCCGGGGGCCATTTCGCCGACTGGCAAGGGAATGCAACCATCCACGGCCCGGACGCGTTCGGAACCAATGCGGCTCTGTATGACGAAACGCTCGCCATTTTGCGAAACGAAACCCTCCGAACTAAGGGCTACCTCGCGGACGTTTAGGAAGGACAAAAACCAAATGCGCTTGGGCGTTTTGATGCAGTGTTTTTCGTACGAGGAATTTACGTCGGACGAGCAGGCGGTTCTTGACTTGCTTCACGCCAAAAACGTGGATGTGGTTCTGGGCCACGAAGGGCGCGAAAGCGACGCCCCCAATGGCGCGGAACAAGCAAAACGTCTCGCGCGCGCGGATGTGGACGGCGCGCTTGTCCTTCCACTCTGGCGCGATGCCGCCGCTGTCGCGCTTCACCTTGCAGGCGTCCCGCTGTTGTGGGCGGAAAGCGACAAAAGCATCGGCGCGGTGTACGACGCCTTAACGCAATTGGGCGCGCCCGTAGACCGACTTCTCGTTCCTTCCCCACAGCGCGACGAGGCCGCACAGACGATTGAGGATTGGCTACGCGAAAATAGCAAATCCGAGCGTCAGCGCGGGCAGGAAGCCGCGCTCAAACTCTACGGGCGAACAATGGGGCATCGCGGCGACCCGCCTTTGCCGGACCCAACCCGATGGTTGACCCAGTTTGGCGTTTCCCTGCGCCAGGTTAGCCAAGCCTGGGATGCGCCCGATGATAAAGAAACGCCCGTCACGGATTTTGGGGGCGACGCCCACGCAGTCGGCGGCATCCACGCTATTTTAACCCAGCATCTACTCCAACTCGTTTCCGGCGCGGACACCGGCGCGACAACTGCGCTTCGGGCGTTCTCATTCGGTGAGCCGACAGGCGAACCCGCGACCTTCGCCGCCATCACGCGTATCGGCGACCGCTTCCGGTGCGTTGTTCTACGCGGCGCGGCGGACGAAACGGGCGCGCCTCCGCGCCTCGCCCCGGCGCATCAAAGCCTTGTTTCCCCGGCGCTTTCCGGCGGCCTCGATGTACGCTGGTTGTCCTATATCGCGGGCGATCATGTCGGCGCATTGCGCGCCGCGTGCCGCGCGCTCGATATCGAGGCGGTTGTTCTGCGCTGACCGTG
>CAXUMS010000097.1:1344-12253 GCA_964252165.1 uncultured Armatimonadaceae bacterium | reverse complement strand
CGCTATGTTGATGACCGTGCGCTATGTTGATGACCGTGCGCTATGTTGATGACCGTG
This sequence comes from uncultured Armatimonadaceae bacterium, assembly GCA_964252165.1. GTDB lineage: Bacteria > Armatimonadota > Armatimonadia > Armatimonadales > Armatimonadaceae > CAXUMS01. The sequence goes on along the minus strand of CAXUMS010000097.1, from coordinate 12,196 downwards.
CGCTATGTTGATGACCGCGCGCTATGTTGATGACCGCGCGCCCCTTGACGCCTGTCCGGGGCGGCGGTACAATTCTTTCACGCTCGCCCGCCCGGCAAACCGGCGGCGAGAAGTATCACGACAAAGTGGTAATTCCGGGCGGTTGGCTCAGTGGTAGAGCGCTCCCTTCACACGGGAGAGGTCACAGGTTCGAACCCCGTACTGCCCATCCTACCTAAACGAAAAGCGGACCGTCCTATAGGGCGGTCCGCTTTTCGCGTTTTATCTTCCAGTCGCCGAAGAATCGGTATCACGTGTCCGCGAGATACCGCCGCCACTCGTCGCCCTCCGCAACCCGCTTGAGGAACTGAACCCGCGCGCCTGCGACCGTTCGCATCTGCGGACGCAGTACGGCCCGGTCAAGCAACGCGCCGAGCGGTCCGAAAGAACTTTCAAAGGAAAACATGTCAAGGAGGCGTGTTTCGCCGGAGCCAAGCGCCTCGAACGTGTAAATGTGGCCGAAGTGTCGGAACAAGCCCTTGCACATCACATCGGAAAAGCGATGGGGGCGATGGTAGTCCTCGATGCGCGTTGTCAGCCGGAAGCGCATCCGAAAGAACTGCGCGGACCAGGTCGTTTCGTCGCCCGCACCGGCAAGGCCCGCTTGTTTCCCGCCCACCGCCGCGCCGTGGATAAGCGCGGCGCTCGCCGTATGCGCGTCCACGCTACGAGCGAGATCAAAACACCGCTCGGCGGGCGCGGCGATCAGGGCTTCCGTACGCAGTACAATAATGGCCTTTCCTCGTTTCGCTTTTACAGGTCCAAATGATCCGGGAAGTTTTCGGCGAGCGAATAAACGGGCGGCGTCACCTTGACCGGCGCGAGAATGAGGCGCGAACCGTTCCATGCAGTTACGGCGTCCGCGCGTAGTCCCGATTTGTCACCGACGAACGGGTACACGAGCATCAGGCGCGCAGGCGGCGGGGGAGGGTCTCGGTTTTGCCGATCCAATTCGGCATACACGGTCAACTGACGCACGTCGTCCGGGCTGAGAACGCGCCCCGCCGCGATGCCGGACGGCATCCTGTTCGCGCTGTCGTCGTCCGCGTCCAGCGTCGCCGCAATTTTGGCAAACGTCAGGGCTACGTTTTGCCCCTTCGCCAGATGCTTGTACTTGGCGTCCGCGATCCACACCCTTTCGGTTCGGTCGGTCCAGTAAAAATCCGCCAATTGCCGAATGGCGCCCACATGGTTGTTCAAGCCACGGAATAGGTGACCCACTCTTTTCTGTGTTTGCACGGCGACGCCGAATTTGGTTTCCAAAACGGCGTGAACGTACCGCTCGAAAAGGTCGTTCATGTCCACGAGAAACACGAATGTTTCCGCGCCGGTTGCGTCGCCGGTTTGCAAGGCGTGACCCACGCCCGCGAGAAGCCGGACGGCGAGCGCGAACGAGACGCGGAACCGCTCGGTCGTGCGGTCCCAGACCGTGATGCGGCGCGCGGCGGCGAGCGCGGCGGGAACCGACAGGTCGGTTACGTCGCCCAAAAGATGCAGGCAGTCGTCCAAAAGGCGGCGCGCCTCGCGGCCCCGCGCCCGCGCGTAAAGGAAGCGACATGCGCACCGGAAAACGCGATTGAGCGCGATGTCCGGCGTGAACTCATCCCATGCGCAGGCGATCTTGTCGAACCGGTTGAAGTTGCGAGCCACCTGAGCGCCGATTTGGATGCGGCCCCGAACCGTGTGCAGGTCGCCCTCGTGCGCCTCATAGCGGCGCGCAACGCCGTTTGTGAGTTCGCGGCGCAGGTTACGGGCGAGAAGCAAAGCGAACACATCCCAAAACGTCGCGTCGTCGTGGGCGAGGGTTGCCGTATCCGCCTCCAGCGCTCCCGTCTCCTCGCCGCCGCTCGATGCCTCCATCATCCAAAGCAGGTTGGAAAGCAGGGCGCCCGGCTTGTTCAGAAAGGCGGCGTCGAGTTTCGGGTACACCTCGATAGTCGCCCCGCCCGCCTCGACCACGCCGACGTACTGCTTAGCGACCAGCGCTTCTCCCCGTGCGCCCTCGAACGCGAGCGGCAGGCGCGGCAAGCGATGCGCGTCCCGCCACGCTTGCGCCGCCCCCGCGATTTCGTCCCGTTGCGGAGGGGTTAAAACGCCGTGCGTGTTTATCCGCTCGTACTCACACAGGCGCAGAACCGACCCGTCTGCATTAGTCTGCGGCATCGCCATTTTCCGTCTCGGCGTCTTCCCCGCCCTCCCATACAACGGTCTCGCCCGTGTCACCGTTCACGCCGCCGAGTTTGTAGCCAGATACCAAAGCGTTAAGCGGGCGGAACGCCTCGATCTCCTGCGGTTTCAAACCATCGCTAAACCACTGGTAGCGGTTGCGCGCGCCGCGTCCCGCCGTGTCCGCGCCAGGAATCGCTTTGATAAAACGACCCGCGCCGCTTCCCTCGCCGAGAACGTACCGAAGAGCGTCCCAGTCGCCGTGAAAATACTCTTGAAGGAGCGGCAAAATCTTCTTGCGAAAAACCGCGTTGAACTGTTCTTCGCTTTCGACGCGCACGAAAAAGGCGTGTCCGATCTGGTGGTCACGGTCCTTGCGAAGCGTGATGCGCCGGTTTAGTTGGTTGAGCGCGGCTCGCATCTCCTCGGTCAAGCCTTTGCACACGTCCGGCCCGAAATCGGGCATCATCTCCTCGAACTCAAAGCGGCGGCGGAGCGCGACATCCACGAGCGCGATACTTTTATCGGCGGTGTTCATCGTCCCGAGCAGGTACAGGTTGCGCGGCGCGCCGAACGGTTCGCGCGAGTGCGGAAGCGTTACCGTCATTCCCCATTCGCCCCCAATACGTTTGTCGTCCTCGATCAGGGTAATCAGTTCGCCCAGAATCTTGCTGATGTTGCCCCGGTTGATCTCGTCAATCACCAAAACGAACGGCGGTTGGTCTGCGTCCGGGCGCAACCGGTACCCGCTCGCCTCGCCGCGCGCCAGATAATCCTGCGCCGCCCCCTCGGGAACCGTGTCGGCAGGTAAAACGGGCGCTAACTGTCGTCGCTCACGCCATTCGTTTTCTCTGGACTTAATGTAGTTGTATATCGCCGCTGTGTAGTTCGGGTGTCCTTTTCCCCCGGTAACCGCCCTTACGTCCGATATGTTGATCTGAGGAGTAGTAGCGGCGTATTGCGCGTAAACAGAAGAAAGATTGGCGCGATTAGAGGCTAACTTATTCATGCCTTGCGAGCTATAGATAGCGCCGCTTTTTCGGATAATGGCGATTTGCGTCGTGTAACCGTCTTTCAGCATCGAGAATCTAAGCGGCTCCGGGTCCGCCTCTTGCATCGCCTCTTGCAACAACTCCCAAACATCGGCGAAGGGCAATGGCCCGCCGTCCTCTACAGGGTCGGTTTGAATCGGCTCCAATGCCGCCGCGAGGGCGCGCAGGGCAATCCGCTTAAAAACGCCGTCCGCAACCACATAGCGCGGTCCGCCACTTCCGCCGGCCGCGCCAGTATCGCTGTCGTCCTCGTCCATGATGGGCCGGATACCCTCGACAAAATCCTCGTAGCCGTAGGACTGATGGAACGTCACGAACTCAATGCGCCCTTCTTGTCGCAACTTATCCCAGCGCGCTTTGGTTTTCGCGCCAGTCGCAACTGTCTCGCCGCCGCTCCCTTTGTCACCGTCCACGATGGCGACGGCCCGCGCAATGGTGTTGTACGTTTTGCCGGTGCCAGGCGGTCCGTACAGAATTACGTTTGCGGGCGGCAATGACGGCGGGGGCGGGGGCGGAGGCGGTTCCGGTCCGACTAACCCCTGATGAAACGCCCAGTGGATTACGTCGGCGTTTTTCATCTCTTGAAGAGTGCCAAAGTAATCACCGCCACCGACGCCCGGTTGAAGGGATTGTGGATTAGGCAAAGAGAGCGGCGGTTGTGATAGAACCAAACGCTGTTTTTCCGCGTCAATGGCTTCCACCCGCGCGACATGGTGAATTTTGAGGAAGCCTCTGCCGCCGTAGCCTTTTATGGCGAAATAGTCGCCGATTGCGATTTGCTTGAACTTGGTGCGCGTTTCAACCGCCTCCGCGCGCGTGTCATTCGGCGCATAGCCAAACCACCAAGCGTTCTCTTCAAGAAACTGCGGCAACATGGAAACATTGCTAAAGATATAACCGCCGACCCAGTAGCGAGGTTGACGCGTTTGGGGCGACGCGGGCGCGTCACCAATGTAAGCGGGGTTGGGTAATTTGATACCAAGTTCCTCTTCCATATAACGTAAAACACCGGGCGAGTGGGCTTGCCGCGCCCTGCCCAAAAGGGACGTGATATTTTTGTCCACGACGCTGTTAACAAACGCGAGTACATGAGGCTTGAGGCGCGGGATTATATTCACGATGTCGGCCTGCGCGACCCGCGCGCCGCGAACGTCGGGGAAACGGTCATACGCTGAGGTTAGCGCAAGCGAAGCCAAGAACGCTTTATCGTCATTCACGCTGTCGCTATCGCCTTCATCGGGCAATAAGTAGCAGTTGACGTACCCGGAAGCGATTTTGACCACGTAGTAGCCCCCGCCTACATTCAAAGCCACCGAACTTTCGTGGAGAGTGACGCCCCACGTTTGCGGCTTGCGCGCGTTCTCGCTAATGCACGCGGCAATGAGTTCCAGTACGACCCGCCGCGCCTCCTTGTTGGGTAGCCATCCCTCGATAGCCTTGCGCGCGGCGGCGGGATTATCGCGGTCCGCCAACTTCGCCAAGTCTCCCGCCGCTTCCGCCTCGCTTGTAACTTCGTCTTGTACATCGTCCGGCATTTGGGCAACCTCCAATTTTGTTTGTTTCATTGCGCTGATTTGGCTTCCCATCACCTTGTTAAAAGTTAGGAGACCGCTTCGTCCCGCCATGAATGCCGGGCGGTCCAACCGAACGCCTTTTCAATCTTGCCGCAGTCGAAGACCGAATCGTGCGGGCCGTGGTTGGGCTTGAGGCGCGCGGCGATCTCCGGGCCGTACTTCGCCAAAAGCGCGTCGGCGAGCGGCTGCTCGATACCCGTGTCGCGGGCGGCGATCAGGAAAACCTCGTGGCCTGATGACTTGCCCTCGACGCTCGCGCGGAATGCCCCGCCGACATCGCGCGCGTCGATATAACTCCAAAAGTTGCCCGAGCCGCCGTTGGGGTAGTCGTCGCGCCGCTCCTGCAAACGCGCATACTCTTCCGGGCCGATCACGTTGTTGATGCGCAGACTGACAAAGGCGATGTCGGGATGTCGGGCCGAGAATGAATCCGCGATAATCTCGCCCAGATACTTGGAAAGCGCGTATGCGGAAGGCGAATCCACGCGCGCGGTTTCATCGAACGGAAACCGGGCGGGACGCTCCTCTGTGGTCAGCCAGCCGGTCGCCATTTCGCTGCTCGCATAGATAAAACGGCGGACGGTTCCTATATCGCCGGACGCCTGAAACACGTTGTACGAGATCGCGGTGTTGTTCACGAACGTTTCGACCCGCGGGAACCCGACGGGCGATGGGTTCGCGGCAAGGTGGCAAACGGCGTGGGGGCGCACCTGGAAAAATGCGTCGTATACCTGCCCGGCATCGGTGAGATCCAGCCGGATGAAGTGTCCGGGCAACCCGGGGGGCGGGTTTTGGCGATCTATATTGGTAACCTCGTGGCCCGCCCCCGCCAGTTCGCGCACCACCCATGCCCCCGCTTTACCGCTTCCGCCCGTTACAATCACTCGCATAATCTTAATCCTCACGCCAAAAATTTATCTAAAGGGCGCGTTGCGATATTGCATTGCGCCACGCTGTTTCAAAGGCGATTATAGTATCCCATAGCGGCGTCTTTCCGAACCTTCCCACGGCGGGTAGTTTGTACCCGTATTGTCTCGCCTATGAAAGTCGTGTCCCCGTAGACGCACCCAGCGGACACGCGCGATTGTGGTATTCTTACCGCATGAACACGCCGCCGCTGTCGCCGCTGTCGCCGGAAACTCGGAACCGGCGACGCTTGTCGCGCCGGGCGAACGCGCGCGCCGCCATACTCGCCGGGGGACTTGGTTTCGCCACGCTTGGCGCGGGCGCATGGGTTATCACCAGGCAGGGCGGCCCCGCCGCCGCGCGCGGCGCCTCCGGTAGCCCGCCGCTTCCCGCGCTCGTGTCCGTCAAAGGCAACCAAACGGCGCTGTCGCCCGACCGCGTTCTTGTGGTGTGCAACGCCCAAATCCCGGACAGCCGCGCGATCACCGCGTACTACACGGGCAGGCGCAAAATTCCCGCGCAAAACGTCATCCGCATCGTGTGTCCGGAAACCGATGAATGGAAATGGGCCGAGTACAAAACCGCCCTGGAAGATGCGGTGAAGCGCCGCGCGCTCGCCGACCCCAAAATTGACTACGTGGTTTTAACGCGCGGTATCCCGTTTCGCCTGTCCGACCGTCAGCAGGACGGCGGCTACGGCACCGATGGCGTTCTTGCGACTTGCTTGATGACCCCGCGCCCGGTTGCAAAAACGGTCAACCCGTACTACTACGCCAACGAACGGTTTGCGCGCGCCAAGTTTAAGAATATGCTACTTGTCACGCGCCTCGATGGCCCGACCCGTGAGGACGCGATCAAATTGGTGGATTCGTCGCTTGCCGCCAAACCGTTTATCGGCCCGTTCTACCTTCGCGATTCGTTCGTGCTTCCGATGAAACCCGCCGTGGATATTCTGCGGGCGCGCGGCTTTTCCGTGACCTACCTCGAAGGCATCAACAACAAAAAGTATCCGTTGTATCAAGGGCCGGGCGGGCCGTACATGGCGCACTGGGGCGCGGGACAGCACGACGACCAATACTCCGAGGCGGAATACAAACAAATCACGTTCCTGCCCGGCGCATTGGGCGATATTACGTGGTCCATGAGCGCGTACAACCTTCGCATCGAAGGAAGCGCAGGCAATATCGCGACCATGACCGCACGCGGCGCGGCAGGCGCGCATGGTTATGTCAGCGAGCCGTTCTCAGACACGATCTCCAAGCCTGAAGTCGTTTTAGACCGCTACACGCACGGCTTTAGCCTCGCCGAATCGTTCGGCATGGGGTCGTCCTATATCTACTGGAAAGACCTGGTTCTCGGCGACCCGCTTTGCGCCCCATACGCGGCGAAGTAAGAGGCGCTGGGCGTTGCCAATAATACCGTCTGGTTGGTGCATTTCATTTGTGCGATTAGTTCGGTATAGCCAGTAACACCCAGCGCCCAGCGCCCAACACCCCGCTTGTTTCCTTATGCGCCCTCGCAGGTACAATTAAGCCATATGCCGGTTCAACCGCCCTCCCGTTTGACAAACGCCGCTACGGTGTCGCCGGTTTCGGTGCGGCGCGCCCACGCGGGCGACGCCGACGCGTTGCTTGCGCTGGTGGACGCCCTCGCCGACTACGAAAAGTTGCCACGGCCCGATGCGGGCGCGCGGGCGCGCTTGATTCGCGACGGGTTTGAAACCGCTCCGCCGCGCTTTTCCGTATTTGTCGCCGAGGCGGAGAACGCGCCCGCTCCGGTCGGTTATGCGATTTACCTGGAAACGTATTCGTCGTTTCTCGCCCGCCCGACGCTGTATATCGAGGACCTTTTCGTGTTGCCGGACGCGCGCGGGAGCGGGGCGGGACGCGCTCTTTTCGCGGCCCTCGCGGGCGAGGCGTTGCGGCGCGAGTGCGGGCGAATGGAGTGGGTTTGCTTGAACTGGAATGAACTGGCTATCGGTTTCTACAAGCGGCGCAACGCCGAACCTTTGGACGAATGGCGCTCGTACCGTTTGACCGGCGACGCCCTGCGCCGAGCGGCGGATTCTTTCGAGGGCCACGCGCTATGAGCGTCACGCCGCCCGCCGGGAACGAACGCCGCAATGACGATGAGCGTTTAACGCCGACCGAGCCGCAGGCGCAGGATGCGTACTCGGTTCTGGTCGCGCGCGTGTCCGGTATTCCGATCCGGCTTCACTTCACGTTCCTGTTGCTGCTTATCTACGCCGCCGCGACCGGAATTGGGCGCGGCGGGGCCGGAACGCTTTTGTTTCTGATCGGCCTGTTTTTGTGCGTGGTTTTGCACGAGTTGGGGCATTCCGTGGTCGCGCAACGGTTCGGGTACAAAGTGCAGGATATTGTGCTGTACCCGATTGGCGGGGTCGCCTCGATTGAAACCAGCCCGCGCCCGCGCCATGAGTTTTATATCGCCATCGCCGGTCCCGCCGTGAATGTGGTTATCGCGGGCGTTTTGTATATCGTGATGGCGCTCCGGCAGGCGCTTCCCATCCTAACAACGGGCGGCGGCGAGCAGGCGACCCATGCGGCAATCGCCTCTGGGCCGCTCGCGCTTCTTTTCTTCGCCAACATCGGCCTTGTCGTTTTTAACATGATCCCCGCGTTCCCGATGGACGGCGGGCGCGTTTTGCGCGCCCTGCTCGCGCTTCGGATCGGCAAAACAAAAGCGACCAAAATCGCCGCCCGCATCGGTCAGGCCATCGCGATTCTTATGGTTCTTTACTGCGTCGGCCTGTTGGGGCATCCGCTCGCGCAAATCCCGTTCACGCCCCAACCCGGCAACATCAGTCTTATTTTAATCGCCCTGTTCGTGTTCTTCGGGGCCAATCAAGAATCGCAGGCCGAACAATCGCGCGAGGTTGTCGAACACGTTCCGGTCGAATCCGCGATGGTGCGAACGTTCCAAACGCTTCAGGTCGGCGACTCGCTCCGCCACGCCGCCGAGGCGCTTCTTGCGACTACCCAGCAAGACTTTCCTATCGTCAATGGAACCGAGACCGTGGGCGTTTTATCGCGCGGCGCGCTTTTGCGCGGTCTGGTCGAGCAGGGCGAAACCGCGTATGTCGCGGGCGTGATGGAGCGGAAAATCCTGTTCGCCAAGCCCGCCGACGAGTTGGAGCAATACATGGTGCGCCCAGACGGCGTTCAGCGCGCCCCGGTTCTTGTCAGGGATGAAAGCGGCGCGCTTATCGGCATGCTCACCGCCGACAACCTGATGGAGTTCCTCACCCTGCGCTCGATCGCCCGCGCCCGGGCGGAACAAGAGGCGGCGGCGCGCGGCGACGCGTAGGATCGTGAAATTTACGTGGGAGGAAGGGGCGAAACGGGGGATGATAAGCCACGTAACGACGTCAACCACGCGCTGAAATATTTACACTCGCTTTCCATTTTCGCCAATGTGATTAATTCAGCGGCGATGGGACCATGAAGCGTTTTGTTATAAGACGGACTTGAAAGATGTTGCGCAAATCTTGCCGCCGGTTTGGTATATTGGCCGTCGTTGATGTGTTCAGGAGATTCCGCCTCATCGCGGACCTTTTGAAGATTGCTTGTAGCGGTTACCCAATTGGTTTCTAAGCCTGCGACAATAGTCACGTCACTGAACAGTAACGCTTCAAATTCGTAAGGCTGGAAGTAAGGTACGAATCGTTCCGGCTGACAACCCGCCTCCTCAACAATGTCAGCATGAAACGCTTTGTTTATAATATCGAGCCGCTGATTGAGAGGTTTACCTGTGGCTACATGAAAATCAGGGAAGTTCTTGTCGAGTTTATATAAATCGAACAAAGTGGTGACGACGGCGAAATTATCGCCGTTTTGTAGAAGTTTACGCAAAAACCGCTTGACCCGAGCATAAACCAAAGCTCCGCCGCGATGCCCGGGCGATGTTGGTATGAGAAGAGGTTGCAGAACAATTCTATACGAGTAGAAGGCGGGCGCCAACATTTGTCCGACAAAAGCCTCTTCGGTTTGGCCTTCACAAACAATGGCAACCCGTAGACCTGCTACGGGCAATGGCGCCGCGTTCATACCCTTCCCGCCGCAAACGTGGGGCGCGCACCCAGCAGATTAGATTGCCACAACTCGCCAATGGTGTAATCTTCCAGCCAGCTCGCTAATGCGTCACGCTCTAAACGCTGGAATACTGAGGCGCCCTCTTCACGGTTCGCCGTAATCACGTCCTCCGGCGCGAAGTGATTGAGCAACTCCACGGACTGCGTGGCTATGACTATTTGCTTGGTTGTAGCGACTTGCTTCAACATCTCGGCGAGCAAGTTGATGGCGTAAGGGTGCAATCCTAACTCTGGTTCATCAATAATAATCGTGTCAGGAAGGAGGTAAGAGGGTTGGAGCAACAAGGTTGCCAAACAAATAAAGCGTATCGTACCGTCAGAGAGTATGTGAGCGCGATGCGGGGTTTCAAATTCATCGCCGCGCTCGGTCCACTCCATTTCTACCATAGCAGGTAGAGGATTTCGGATGACGAAGTCTCCGAAAAAAGGAGCGGCAAGACGAATCGTGGACACGATACGCTCGTAAGCGCGGCTTTCAATGCCTTTGAGGCGTGCCATATAAGCGGCTATGTTTTTTGCATCAGGCAAAAGACTCAGGTTGTCGTTGCTGGGGTGCTGTCTTTTAACGGCGGCGGAGTCTGAGGTGTCATGGAAGTGATACACCTTCCAACTTTTCATTGCAGTCAACACGTAGTTGTTGATTCGGGACTGAGTCAGTATTTTTGTCTCATCATGCGAGTTTCCTAAGTGTTCCCAAAACGGATTAGGGTAATTGCTCCCTTGAAACCCAACATCCTCCTGGGTGAAAATCAACCGTTGATCTGCGGTAGGCTCTAAAATTGCTTGATATTTATTGGCGCCAAAAGATAAGCCCAACCCTATCTCATCAGTGATTTTGCGACCGCCAAACAGAAGGGTGTCAACGCCGCCCTGTGTTTGCACAAAGTTTTGAAGTTTGCCTTGTGAAAGAGCGGCAAACATACGGAACAAACTAATCAGGTTGCTCTTGCCCGCCCCATTCGCGCCAATTAATATATTTATGTCGCGAAACTCAAAATTCTCCA
>CAXUMS010000097.1:0-1334 GCA_964252165.1 uncultured Armatimonadaceae bacterium | reverse complement strand
AGTGAGCGAATTTAACTTCATGTTTACCTGAGAAATCAAAAGGGCATTGACAAATTAGATGCCTCCCAATCGATGTTGGGACAGTTCATTATACCGATAGATTTCGCCGTTCTATCGGATTAGGGTGACAGCGAAACCAAACGGCATTTGGGTAAACTAACCATATGACTATACGAGAGCGCATCGAAATGCTGGAGCGGGACACGCTGAGCGAATGGGCGGCGAAAGCGGCGGATTCCAAAGGTCGCGTCCGCCCCGAGGAGCCGGATCTCATTCGGACCGCGTTTCAGCGGGACCGAGACCGCGTTCTGCACTCCAAAGCGTTTCGGCGGCTCAAGCATAAGACGCAGGTCTTTCTCGACCCCGAAGAAGACCATTACCGGACGCGTTTGACGCACACCTTAGAGGTTGCCCAAATCTCGCGCACGGTTGCGCGCGCCCTGCGACTCAACGAAGACCTGACCGAGGCGATTGCGCTCGCCCACGATGTCGGGCATCCGCCGTTCGGGCATGAGGGCGAAGAAGCCTTAGACGACGTTCTGCGCGAGTTCTTGCCGGGCGAGCATTTCCGGCACTACGAGCAAAGTCTGCGCGTTTTAGATGTTCTGGAGAAGAACGGACGCGGGCTGAACCTGACATACGAAACGCGTGAGGGGGTTTTAGGCCATTCCAAAGGCAAGGCGGATCTGGCGGAAGCGCCGACCGGGGACGCCGTCACTGTGGGGCCGCCGCTTGAGGCGATGGTGGTGCGTATCTGTGACCGGGTGGCGTATGTCAACCACGATATTGACGATGCCGTTCGCGCGGGCCTGCTCCGGCACGAGGACCTGCCGCTCGAAACCCTGGAAATGCTGGGGCGGACGCACGGCGAGCGCATCACCACGATGGTCAGCAACGTGATCGAAACGTCCGAGGGCAAACCCGCCGTCGCGATGAGCGAGCCGATTTTAGGCGCGACCAATCGCTTGAAAGATTTTCTTTTCGATAACGTGTACACGCAAAAGAACGCGGCGAAAGCCGAACTCGCCAAAGGAAGCGATTTGCTGAAGCGTTTGTTTCGCCTGTATATGGAGCATCCCGAACTCGTGCCGCAAAGCCGGGCCGACGCCGGTATGGATGTCGCGACGCGGGCGTGCATCGTTCTCGATTATGTCGCGGGCATGACGGACCGTTACGCGTCCGAGCAGTTTCTGCGCTACTTCTTCCCGCGCGACTGGCGCGGCGCAAGCATGTTGCCGCCGGTTTGATGCGATTGTCTCTAAGAGGTGTTGGGTGTTGGGTGTTGGGTGTTGGGTGTTGGGTGTTGGGTGTTGGCTGTTGGTTGTTGGGTGTTG
>CAXUMS010000096.1:13815-18703 GCA_964252165.1 uncultured Armatimonadaceae bacterium | reverse complement strand
GTCCGTAGGACGACCGGCGCGAAGCGACACGTAGCGAGGAGATTTATCTCCTTGTCACAACGCAAACCGTATCCTCAAAATACCCAACACCCACCGGGAAGGACGCGGGGCGCGCGAGGGCGAACCTGTAACAAATGGGGCGCGGGCGACGAGGAACGTCGCCGGACCACGCGCCGCCTCTTATCGGAGAACTTTTTTATGGCATCTATCACGCCGACCAAGATTGGCATTATCGGTTGCGGCAACATCAGCGGCATTTATTTCAAAGCGGGCAAAACGTTCCAGATACTCGAAATCGCCGCGTGCGCGGACCTGGATGTGGAGCGAGCGCAGGCCAAAGCCGAGGAACATGGCGTTCCCAAAGGTTGCTCGCCCGAAGAACTTTTGACCGACCCCGACATCGAGATCGTGGTCAACCTGACCATCCCGAACGCCCACTACAGCGTGTGCAAAGCGGCATTGGACGCGGGCAAGCACGTGTATGTGGAAAAGCCGCTTTCGATCACGCGCGAGCAGGGACAAGAGTTGGTCGCGCTCGCCGCATCGAAGAACCTGCGGATCGGCGGCGCGCCGGACACGTTTCTGGGCGCCGGTTTGCAAACGTGCCGCAAACTCATTGACGATGGCTGGATCGGCGAGCCGGTCGCCGCGACGGCGTTTATGATGGGACGGGGACATGAGTCGTGGCATCCCGCCCCGGAATTTTATTACAAGGCGGGCGGCGGCCCGATGTTCGATATGGGACCGTACTATCTGACCGCCCTGGTGCATCTGCTCGGGCCGCTCCGACGCGTCACCGGGTCCGCGCGGGCGTCGTTCCCGGAGCGCACGATTACCAGCCAGCCGCTCGCCGGGACGAAAATCACCGTGGACGTTCCCACCCATATCGCGGGCGTGATGGATTTCGCGAGCGGCGCGGTCGGCACAATCATCACCTCCTTCGATGTGTACGGAACCGGCTTCCCGCCCCTGATTATCTACGGCACGGAAGGAACGCTTCTGGTCCCGGACCCGAACAACTTCGGCGGCCCGGTCAGCGTTCGCACCAGCCGTTCTAAAGACGCGCTTGAGGTTCCGCTGACCCACGGGTTCAGCGAGAACAGCCGGGGCGTGGGCGTCGCGGATATGGCGTACGCGATCCGCTCCGGGCGCCCCCACCGCGCAAGCGGGGAACTGGCCCTGCATGTCCTCGAAGCGATGCACGGCTTCCATGATGCCAGCGATATGGGCGTCCACTACACGATGAAAACCACCGCCGCCCGCCCCGCCCCGCTCCCGCTCGGCCTGCCCGCCGACGCGCTCGACGAGTAGGTTATCTTGTCGTTTGCGTCTACTTAGCGGAAGACTAAATCGCTCATGCCGCGCGGCACCCTCTCAGGCCGAGGGCGGCCCAAGCCTAACGCTTGACCGTGTGTTTGCTAAACGAAAGGTCTCGCTGTTTTTCGACATGTCGAAAAACAGCGAGACCTTTCGTTTCAGTAATCACCGATGCAACGTTTGGTTGCCGCTCCCCCGCGCAGGGGGTGCCGCGCGGCACGAGCGATTTAGTCTTACGACAACGTAGACGCAAACGGCAAGAAAGCCTAACGGGTGAAGACGGATAGGGAGGAAACGAGGTCGCCGGTGGTGTTTTGGTCGAGGGTTTGGTTGGAGGGCGGATTTGCGGAAATAAGCGGCGCGGTGGAGGGGGCGGGTTTGCCGTTGTCGTTTTTGGCGTCGGGGCCGACGCTGTACACGATGAAGTCATAGGAGCGCATTGTCGGGCCGCCGAGAACGCGGTAGCGGAGCGGCGTGTGGAAGGCGGGCGCGAACGGATCATCCGGGACGCGGCGGAGGTAGCCCGTTCGGACCAACTCGTCGAGGTGGGGCGGGAATGCGCCTTTGTCCAACTGGTACGCGCGCACGGCCAGGGTTGCGGTAAGCAGGCGCGACTGCGCGCGGGTTCGGGCGTCGCTGAAGGTGGCGCCGTCCAGAACCGGCAATACGATTTGGCTGATGGGATCGTCCGGCAGGGGAATTGGCTTTGCGTTGTGAATCCACGGCTCCTGTGCGGCCCGCGCGATCTGCGCGTCGGTGTATTTTTTGTAGTTTTCCACCACGGAGCGTTTGCTTACGGTCGCCATACGCCCTTGAAAGCGCAGTTTCTCCATCATCGCCCCTATGTCCAGCGGGCCGCCGCTGGATGACGGAGAACCGGACGACGGCCCGCCAAACTCCGTTACGATCTGCGCCGTGGTTTTGGTCGCGAACAGGGTTTTAAGCGTTCCCAGGCCGGAGTACTGCTCCTCGCGCAGGGTGTCCGCGACCGGCGTTCGCGTCTCGTCCATTCGCTCCAGGCGCGCGATAGCCCGGCGACACTCCGCGCTGGTCAGGCGTCCCATGTACTGTTGCACCGTGCGCCGCCCGATAGCCTCGCACGCGTAGCCGACAAGCGCGCAGATGAGAAAACCGCCGCGCGGCGTGTCCACGCCCAGCCGCATCGCATCCAATCCGCTGTTCGCCGCCCCTGTGAAATCGCCTCCATTGGCGCGCGTTTTGGCCTCGACCTGAAACACGCGCGACATCTGACGGAAATTGGCGAGATAAGGCATTAGATAGTTGTAGTCGGTGATGCGCGGGTGCCGGTACTCCTGCTTGAAACCCGCCCGGACGCCGCTCAGGGCCGGGGCGTTGTCCCGCACCAGCCGGGACAGTTCCGCAGGCGTGAACGGCTTGGTCGCGGTTGCGGCGACCATGCGTCCGCCGACGGAGATACGCGGCGGCGCGGACGGCTTCCACCGCCCACTCAGTTGGTCACTTGCGTCGTTTATATCCGACTTGCGCGCGATCTTGCCGGTCGCGGCGACATACGCGTCAAACGCGTTCGGCGACGGCATCACGGCCTTCGGGATGACTATCTCCGGCAGGTCGTTGTTCATCCGGTCCGCCCACCATGTTCCCCCGCCGATAACCGTGACCAGAAGCGCGCTCCCCCCAATCATCGCGCGCTCGGCCCGCGAAAGCCGTCCGCGCGGCGGCTTTGTCACAGGCGCGGCATCGCCCGCGTTTGCGTTCTCCGACGGCGACGAGGCGATAGGGTTATTGCGGCGCGCTTGGCTCATGGGTTAGATAACGCGGCAGGGGTGGAAAAAGTTACGCTGACATAAAAGTTACGCTAAAGTTACGCTGACATAGGGGTATTGGGTGTCGCCTTTTGTCTTTCCTTCCGATTTTGCAACCTATGCGCGCGTCGCCGTGTCCCAATCGTTGTGAAACGGCCTAAACAAACCACGAACGTGCGCGGCGCGGCGACCGATGAGGAAGCGCGCCCGAAAGGGCGCGGGCTTATGGCGACCTCGCTTGCGGCGGTTGCGCTTATGGGCATCGGCATCTGGCGCTTTCAGCGCATGAATGCCCTGCCCGACCTTGTTATTCCCGCCCCGGTGATGCCGGTTCCAAACGCCTACGATGACTACGTGCACGCGACCGGCCTCACGGTCAGTTTCATCGGCGGCGGCGATGCGACCGGCGAGCCGTCCACCAGCACGGGCCGCGCGAAAACCGCGCGCGGCGGGCCGCTTCCCCCGGTGAGCGCCCGTCTCCGCCTTGTCGCCTTGAACGACAATACGGTGCGCGCGCTCCGGGAGGGCTTCACCCATTCGTACCTTCAGCCGCCCGACCGCTCCCCAACCGGGTCGTCCAGTCTAAGTTTTACCTACTTCGCCACGGCGCGCTCGCTTGCGCGGATGCTGGCCTTTTCATCGCGAACCTATCTGGATGCGAAGCGCGCGGACAAAGCCGCCGACTACGGCCTCGACGGCGTTCGTTTCGCCGCCGACCTGCCGCGCGGCGGGAGCGTTATCACGCGGCTTGTCGCGCGCGCCTGCGAGGCGGTGGCGCATCAACCGCTGTGGGAAGTCGCTAAAACCTGCGACGCCGCCACCGCGCGAACCGCCGCGCGCCGTTTGGAGGAAATCGAACGAAACCGTTATCCTGTCGCGGAGACGTTTCGAGAAGAAAAATATATCGGCCTGACCGCATCGCGCGAGGTTCTTGAACGCGACAGCCTGTACGAGATCTCCAAAAATATCGCCGCGCGCCGGGGAACGACCACGGGCGGCGGGGGCGCGGCGACGCTATCGCCCATCGCAGTAGCAAGCGTTCAAGCGCAAATCCTGCTGAAAGGTCGAAGCCGCATCCTGCGCGATTACGATGCGTACATGAACCGCGTTATCGCTGTCTCGCGCCTGCCCTACGGCGCGCATACGTCGTTTCCCCATCCGCCGTCCGATCCGTTCAACAAGGATATGGCGCTGTCGGATATGGACACGCTGATTTTGCGCGATACGGAATCGCAAATGCTGACGCGCCTGCTCGCGGTCCGATTCGCCCTCCGGGCCTACCATTTGGAGCGCGGCGCGTACCCCCAAACGCTCGCCGAACTGGTTCAAACCGGCTACCTGCGCGCCGTGCCGGGCGACCCGTTCGCGGCCCCCGCCACCGCAGGCGCGCTTCCGCCGCTCGGTTACCATCGCGCAACCGGCAAAGGCGCGGACGGCTTCGTCTTGTACAGCGTCGGGCCGGACAGCCGCGATAACGGCGGAAAACCGATCAACAACCCGTATGGCGGCGCGCTTAACAAAGGAAGCCGTCAAAAAAACTTCGTGGAAGCCGGAACGACCGGCGATTTTGTGGTCGGCGTCAACGCGTACTGATGGCGGGAGGTGAAGGTCAAACCGTTCAACACCCGACCAAAGCGAACAAATGTTTTATCCGCGCCGCCTATTGTCGTTACAATGGACGCATGGAAACGATCAACGGACGGTACGGAAATCACACAATAACGGCGGAATGGGGCGACGGCGCGGGCAGGGCAAGCGGCGCGAATGGCGGGGCGGCCGGGTGCGGC